>JBGTFK010000202.1:0-44385 GCA_041747305.1 Candidatus Nitrosocosmicus sp. | reverse complement strand
TTTACCAACATGATTCTTGACCACAAATCTATTTTCAAACCACTTTTGTCGATGTCCTGTTCATTGTAAAAGGCGGCATTATCCCTATCGCTGCCTGTCAGGTAAGCGGCATTGTATCTATTAGAACCTTCCTTGCTTTTCTTTCGTGTCAATGTCCATAATCATACGGAAAATAATACACAATCTGTAATAGGTTAGTATTTGATAGGGTCGACTATATCCACCTTGTTTGACCTATGGTAAATGTTAACTAGCCCTAAAATCATCTTCCCGATAACTTCGTCATCATGCTCTTACCGGTAACCTCTAAATAGAAACTCTTTCGGTCGTATCTTCAATATGACTATTGGTCTGCTCTCTAAAACACACCCACATACACACACCATCTCTCTCTCTCTTTCTATCTCTAACACACACATGCTGGTCTCAACCTTTGATTCAGACGCACGGTAAGGATATCCATACTTTCGGTGACTACTGAATACTTTTGGGTGTTTGGAGGATATGTATTATTACCTACCTTTTGGATGCCCTTGGTCCCTTTCCATTTTCTTTTAGTAGAGTATGGAGCCAGCTACAAACAGTATTGTCAAGGAGGAAGATACCCATCATTATATATTCAAAATAATTAACAAAAGATCAGGATCTAAGCGAACATGATTAATTTGCATGAAAGTATACCTTATTCCTTACACGACTGTTAACAGAATTCAACGATTTTCGTAATTTTGACAAGGATTATTTTTCTTAAAGCGATTGAAATATAGTTGGCTATGATGTGTAAAGATTATTAGTTAAAAGTCAAATGTAATGATCTTTAATGCAGATAAATTCTTTTAATTGAACAAGATTGCTTGAAAAAGGTACGGAGACTGCAGGAAAGTAAACAAATGTCCTTTGAAGATTGCCTGATTGACAATTTCAGGGAGAAGTTGATGGACCTTTCTCAGAACGTTGCTGAAACAGGCAAGCCCGTAATACTTTACACTACATTACTTGATGAGGTAAGCGATTATGGAGAACAAGAACTTGCAATTGTAAATGAAGATTTCGTCGTGATTCAAGTTATAACTTTTGGAGGATATGTTCCGATAGCAATCCAGCATCAGAGGGTATTTACTTTTGATGAATTCTCTACTTGGATCTATAAGAGAAGTAATAATCTATTTATCCAATGCTTTGGGACACTCGATGATTCATTGATATCCATCCGCTAGTGTTGTTTTGCAAATCATATGGTTCTAATTTGTTGCAATTTACAGGTTTTAATATGAATGTCATTTCATTGGAATTATCAACGAATTAAGGCCACTACTAAGAGCACTGTTTATTTTTAAATAACATGATCGCAATTACTATCTAGAAACATGATTGAGGTTTACGAGGAGAATAGGCCCTGGGGGAAATTTGAAAAATTTGTTGAAAATGAAAAGTGCACTGTCAAGTTATTACATTTGAATCCACATTCTCAAACCAGTCTGCAGTATCATCATAAGAGAGAAGAATGGTGGAAAGTTCTAAAGGGCACTATTTCTGTGGAACTCGATGACAATAAAAGTATTCTTGAGGAAAACGACGTGATTTTCATTAATAGAGGTTCAAAGCACAGGGTAAAGAATTTGGAATCCCCGTCTACCATTTTGGAAATTTCCATGGGTGAATTTGACGAATCCGACATAGTTCGGTTAGAGGATGCTTATAATAGAAAATAAAGCGGGCATGTTGAATAAATACTAACTTTTCATCTTTTCAATTTTGATGGGCATGGCTTCTTCCTTTCATAATAAGTTATTAATATGATCTTTGTGCAATTTCTCTACCATATCTTCATATTGTTCTTGGATTGTCTGATTAATTTCAGAATCCGATCCCTGTACAAGACATGTAAGTTTTGCTGTTTTAGGGGTCCTCCGATCTGTTCTATAATCACATAAATATGATTTCAAAACGTTATTAAAAATAAGATAGCGAAATACAAATAAACCCCTGAATGATTTTTATCTTTTATGAGCGCAAGTAAAAAACCACATATGAATTTGGTGGTTACAGGACATGTCGATAATGGTAAATCAACTACTGTTGGTCATTTAATGGTCGATTTAGGTGTTATAGATCAAAGGACAATTGATTCTTTTGCAAAAGAGTCAGAAGCAACCGGAAAGGGTGATACCTTCAAATATGCTTGGGTTTTGGACAGCATAAAAGATGAGCGAGAAAGGGGTATTACGATTGATTTGGCATTTCAAAAATTTGAAACCCCTAAATTCTTCTATACCTTGATAGATGCACCAGGGCACAGAGATTTTATCAAAAATATGATTACTGGAGCTTCTGAAGCTGATGCGTCAATTCTAGTAGTTTCAGTAAAGCCAGGAGAAACAGAAGCTGCCACCGAACCAGGTGGTCAGGCTAGAGAACATGCCTTCCTGTCCAGAACACTGGGTGTAGGTCAAATAGTAGTTGCCCTAAACAAAATGGACGATGTAAATTATGCAGAGGCCCGATTTAATGAGGTAAAAGAAATTGTTGAGAAAATGTTGAAAATGGTAGGCTATAATACGGCTAAAGTAAACTTCATTCCAGTTTCTGCATGGAAGGGTGACAATCTTGTAAAAAAATCAGAAAATATGCCATGGTACAAGGGATCCACACTAGCAGAGGCGTTAGATTCTTTTACACCTCCTGAAAAACCTATTAATAAACCATTGCGTATTCCAGTTCAAGATGTTTATACGATAACGGGTGTTGGAACAGTCCCAGTTGGACGAGTAGAGACGGGTAAAATGAAAACAAACGAGAAGGTTATAGTGATGCCCTCCGGTGTACCTGGTGAGATAAAGTCTATAGAAACTCATCACACTCAGATGGATTATGCCGAAGCTGGAGATAATATTGGATTTAATTTGCGAGGTGTGGATAAGAAGGCCATACATAGAGGGGACATAATAGGGAGTATTGACAGCCCACCCAGCGTAGCTAAAGAGTTTGAAGCCCAAATTATTGTAATTCACCACCCTACAGCAATGGCGCCAGGTTATACACCGGTATTGCATGCCCATACAGCTCAAGTTGCTGCTACGATATCAGAATTTGTAGCCAAGATTGATCCTAAAACTGGTGGAATTGTGGAAGAAAAGCCAAAGTTTTTAAAAACAGGAGATGCTGCAATTGTAAAAATCAGGCCAGTAAGACCATTGGCAATAGAAACATTTAAGGAATTCCCTGAAATTGGGAGATTTGCGTTAAGGGACATGGGAACAACTATTGCAGCAGGAATCGTAAAGAACATTACAGAAAAACACGATCCAAACAAGAAATAAGTGACGATAGATGCCCCAAGAAGCTAGAATCAAACTCACAAGCACAAACTTATTGACTTTGGAAAGTGTATGTACCGAAATTAAGGATATGGGGGAGAAAAACGGAATACGTCTAAAAGGACCTCACCCATTACCTACGAAAAAGATGCGGGTCGTTACCCGCAAGTCTCCGTGTGGACAAGGAACTAATACTTGGGATAAGTATGAATTAAGGGTCCATAGACGTGTAATTGACTTGGGGGCTGATGACCGATCGATTAGACAATTAATGCGTCTGAAGATCCCCGAGGATGTTTATATTGAGGTATCTTTAACTCAATAAATTTTTATATTCTATTTTCTTTTTTTAGCCAAGTTTCAGTAGAATTTTGAAGCTCTTTTAAAACTTCATCAATTTGACTAGGATCAGATTTCATTTTACAACCTGCCGCGTATTCGTGGCCACCTCCCTCGATGAGTTCATTTGCTATCTTGTTGCATTTGATTGTGGGATTGTTTCTTCGAATGCTAACCTTAGCTTCTTTATTGAAGAAGAATGCCACATCTACAGCGGTTTTTTGGAAAATTTCTTCCGAAAACAAACTAGTTTGTATATAAGAGGAAACTGGTATTATCGCCATCTTAAGTCCACCTGGTAACTCTTGAATTCTCATCATTTTTAGGGAGTTTGATTTTGCCTCGTTGCGAAGGTTTACATAAGTATTAAAATCTGACTGCATCTCCGTATCCCACAATACCCCGTCAGAAACTCTCTTGGTCAGTATAGTAAGCTTTGAATAGAAATTCGAAAGAGTCCTATAATAAACTATCAGCTCAGGCAAGGGAGGTATGTCTTGATCTTTTAAAAGATAATCAGAAGTATGAGCAATCTTTGCTAATTGTTTTGCTCTGTTGTTCCCGTAGAGAAGGTGTTCGTAAATCAATTCAGAAGCACACTTGTTTCCGCCTTTGTCAAGTATTAATTGAAAGGCTTTGTCATTGTCAAATAAGTTCAAAGCGCTCTCTGACCAAGGATGGTGATCTATCCAAAGAACAGTCCATGAATTTGATTTGAGAAAACTAAATGTGTCCGACATAGATGAGATCGATTCTTCATTAAGACCCAAATCAGTGAAAATGACCAGACCACTTCCCTGAGTTGCAACGACTTCTTTATAAATTAAATCTGAAACGTGCAAAAAGTTATCCCTGCCATAAGAAGAAAAAATCAATTTGGATTGTGGATATCTCATGAGCGCTATTGATGCAGAAAATACCCCGTCGACATCAGATTCATGAGAAACTATTATCGAGTTCAATGTTTAGCCAATTTGTGTATTTTAAATAACCACTATGCAGCGGGTAAAAGAATTTCCTATCTCAGATCCCATAAAGTCTCCTCCGTTCTATAGCTTTCAGGATCTATCCTAAACCCATTTGATACATTATATGGGGTTTCAACGAGTTTGAGGTGATAATCCTTTTTCTTCCCTTTAAATTGCTTTCCAAGCCACAGCAAGAACTGCTGCTCTAGAATGTTTCCCTCTTCTTTAAGCATCTTCGGATGAACCTGTGATAAGGTAGTAATAAAATCCAATTCAAAGTATAAATTAAAGAAATCCCAACCCATAGTCTTTCCCACAGAAGAGCATTCAAACTTGGATTGATAATGACAGCCCCACTCTAATTCACCCACTAATTCCATTATATATTCCCTCTCTTTTCTGAAGTTGAGACATGATCCTGAAATTAGTACCATTGGTGATTTTTCAGCGACTTTCTTATCCATATCTGTACAAGCCTTATTTACTATTTAAAATTTAAAAGCTCCTTGAAAACTTTAGATCTAGGTGATGATTAAGAGATGGTTATATACCTTATGATTTGTAACCTGATACACTCATATTAGTTAATTTTTGACTTTATTTGGGGGAAATTGGAAGTACCTATTTCTGAATATGTGACCTACTTTAATTATGAGGGGGAAAATGCCGATTTCTTGGTGAGGGAAATAAAGAAAGGCGTTTTTAAAGTCTTGATTCGAGAGTATAACGACAATCATGATACCGAATTCATTGAAAAGGAATTTTTTGTAAAAAAGGATACTCTTGATGCACTTTTTGAAGAGTACAATGTTATGAAAAAACCTACTGGTACAGAAAAAATTCTAGAACCTACCCACGAGATAGAACTATAGCTTCATACGATTTCCAAATCCTTACCTTCATTATAAAAATTTGTAAGAACCGTTTATTTGTCTTTTACAACTGAATCTTAAGATTTCTATTTTGAATACGCAATCCTCAAACTTGTGAAAATGTATATCGGATGAGGATGCAAATATGACCTACCATATAATTAATATAACCTAGATTTTTATAAAAAGTCACGAATGCGACGGTCGTCCAGTTTGGTCTAGGACATCAGATTGCCAATCTGGTAACCCGGGTTCAAATCCCGGCCGTCGCATTGTAACAGTGTTATTAGTCTGCTAAGTGTTGTAGATCTTTTATTAGTTTATAGAATTATTAATCGTTGAGAGATATAGACTATAGGCATGCTACCTAGACTTGATTATATCAAACAAGCCCGACTAAAATTAGGAGTGACCCAGAAAAAGTTAGCGATATTATGCGGAATCAGTACATCTATGGTAAACCAAATCGAGTCTGGAAGATGTAAACCTAGTTATGATACTGCCAAAAGAATATTCGAAATATTGCTCTCTATGGAGAGCAATGCTTCTATAAAAGCTGGTGATATATGCAATAAAGATCTAATAACAATTCAAAGCGAAGAATCTTTGAGTACCGCAATTCTAAAAATGCGTGACCACAGTATCAGCCAAATGCCTGTCTTCAATGGGACGAGATTGGTTGGGATATTGACTGAAGATGATTTAGCAAAAATAATGATAGAAAATACTGATAAAGACATACACTTGGTAAAAATTGGTTCTGTTATGGAGCCCCCACCACCTCTTGTAGATGAATCGACTCCTGCAAAAGCTCTAGTTTCATTAGTAAGATTCGCCAAATGTGTATTAGTTAGTGAGAAAGGTAATGTAATTGGAATAATCACATTAACTGATACACTAAAGATTGTAGAACTCACTTAATCGAATTCTACAACTTTTCAAGACCAACACAACAATCAGCACACTTTAAACAATCGTTGCAAATACTTACGTGTGATTCCTTGGAAAGGGTGATCGCACAAAGTGCACATTTCTTATCGCTCAATAAATTCAGATGGTAATATTACCTTATTAATCTTATTTCAAATTTTCAAATATACCAAAAATTAATTAAATTAACCATGCTACTCTCTTATGAGTCAAGGTGGATATCATCAATATTATAACATCTCTTGTTTCCTCTTACGGATATCTCGGAATATTCATAGCTGCATTTGCCGAAACTATATTTCCACCTATACCAAGTGAATTGGTATTTCCTCTTGCAGGATTCGTTGGGTTCAAATCTAATTTTACCTATATTGAGACTTTTTTTATGGCTTCATCGGGAGCGGCAGGTGCGACACTCGGAGCCATCGTCATTTATATAATTTCTTTCAAAATAGGAAGAATTGCTATAATCAAAATTGGAAAGTATGTTTTTGTAAATGAGAAAAAAATCGAAGCTGCAGAAAAATGGTTTGAAAAATATGGTATTTATGCTGTATTCTTAGGAAGGATGGCTCCAGGTGTTAGAGAGTTGATTAGTGTCCCAGCTGGGATAGCCAGAATGCCTTTCGCTAAATTTGTAACTTTTACATTTTTTGGTTCTCTGATATGGAGCTTGATTTTGGTTTTTTCGGGTTACTTTTTGGGAAATTCTTGGGATAGCTTGTCAGAAACACTTTCCAAGTACTCTCCTATCATCTCTGTTATTGCATTATTTTCAATAGGTATCATAATTTTATGTTATGTATTCTATGGCAAAAGAAGGAAGAGGATAAAAAACTAGCATCAGGATCACCGCTTTTTTCCTATCTATAATCCCACAAATCTTATTAGGTTAAATCAATTCGTAATTCTATCAATTAAACTGGGCTACCAATGCTTACAAAGCTGGAGGTTTTCGGATCTCTTAATTTTTGGTTAGTGGGTTTACAGAAAATTTAGTTGTCAAAAAATGTATTAATATTACAACAAAGAACTTGTTATATGGACAAGAAAATATTTGCTGATGTTAGTGAAAAGGAGATCACTCGTTCCATAGCTTCTATGTTTTTTGAAACTATTCAAGAATACAGCGATTCTGATGTTATAATCTTGGGTGCTGGACCAGCAGGGTTATCAGCTGGGAGAGAAATAGCAAAAAGCGGAGCTCGAACCTTAATAATTGAACAAAATAATTATCTTGGGGGCGGATATTGGGTCGGGGGATACATGATGAACCCCGTCACAGTGAGAGCACCTGCCCAAAAAGTTTGGGATGAATTAGGGGTTCCATATAGGAAAATCAATGACAATTTGTATGCCGCTTGGGGTCCTGATGCCTGTTCTAAATTAATATCCGCAGCGTGTGACTCCGGAGTCAGATTCTTACAATTAACCAAATTTGATGATCTTGTTTTGAAGAATAAAAAAGTATGTGGGGTAGTCATTAACTGGATGCCAGTATCCGCACTACCTAGAAATATTACTTGTGTTGACCCAATAGCCTTTGAGAGTAAGATTGTAATCGATGCTACAGGTCATGATTCTGTGGCAGTGAAACGATTAATGCAAAGAGGTCTGGTTGATTGGAAAGGAATGAATCCGATGTGGGTAGAAGGTGGCGAAGATGGAGTTGTCCATTCAACTGGGGAGGTCTACCCGGGATTAATTGCAGCTGGCATGTCTGTGACTGAAACATACGGGTTACCAAGAATGGGACCAACATTTGGATCGATGCTCTTGTCGGGTCGAAAAGCAGGCGAACTAGCAGTAGCCAAATTGAAAAACGTTACGGACTCTCCAAGAATTAAAGTTAAACTCAAGTAAGCAAATACTGAGTCAACTTTATCATTTTGAATCTCATCTTTTAATTCTGTAATTATTTATATTTAATAAAACTAAAATTATATCAATTATATAATTGAGTGGATATATTGACGGCCAAGATAATTGACGGATTAGTGGTATCAAATCAGATAAAGAATAATCTAAAAAATGAAATTTCTGGGCTAGCAGGAAAAGGTGTGATACCTTGTCTGGCTACAATCCTTGTTGGGTCCGATCCCCCATCATTAGTTTATGTGAACAACAAACAAAAAGCAGCCAACTCGATAGGGATACGGACTCTTGATTATAGATTTGATGGAGATATTTCACAGACCGATTTGATTAGATTAATTGAAAAGCTTAACCTGGATTCTACTGTTCATGGAATATTGATACAATTACCGTTGCCAGGTCACCTGGATCAATATCATGTAATCAACATGGTGGACCCTAAGAAAGATGTAGATGGGCTTACATATACCAATTCTGGTTTATTACTTAACAATAAAACAAATCTAATACCATGCACCCCACTCGGAATAATGGAACTATTCCGGTTTTATGAAATTCAATTGGACGGGACCAATGCGTTGATTATTAACAGGAGTAATTTGGTGGGAAAGCCTTTGGCATCATTGTTATTGAGTAAAAACTCCACTGTTACTATTTCTCACTCTCATACTAAGAATCTCCAGTTTTTCTCGCAAAATGCAGACATAATTATTACTGCGGTGGGGAATAGGGATTCATTTGTATTAACACAGGATATGGTCAAGTACGGCGTAACAATTGTAGATGTCGGAACAAATAGATTGAATGGTAAACTTTGTGGAGACGTGGATTTTGAAATGGTAAAAGAAAAGGCTAGCTACATTACTCCTGTGCCTGGCGGAGTTGGTCCCATGACCATTTGCATGCTTCTGCGTAATACAGTCGAGGCCTCAAAGGCATACACAAAGTAAAAAAATGGTACCTTCTAAAGAGGCCTTAAGAAAGCAATATCTCCTGATACGAAAGAACTTGCCATCTTATGATTGCTTTATTAAAAGCTGGTCTGCTCAACAAATATTTCTCAGTTCAAGGCTCTTTTTAGAAAGCAAAGTTATTGGCGTGTATTATCCTATTCTAAATGAAGTCCAAACCTTTCAAATTATCTCTCAGGCCATTTTGAATTTAAAGACAGTATGTCTTCCTACAATAGTAAACGAACAAATAGTTTTTTTCAAATACGATCCAAGTAATAGACTTCGAATTGGCAAATACGGCATAATGGAACCGGAGGCGATTAGTGAAAATATGAACCATTATCTTGATGTTGTGATAACGCCTGGTGTTTGTTTTGACATAATAGGCAACAGGATTGGATATGGTAAAGGCTATTATGACAGGTTCTTTAATTCTAGTGCCTATCAAGACATGACTTTGGTAGGTCTAGGATATGATTTCCAAATAAAATTAGAAAAAATAACTTGTAATGCTCAAGATGTCAAAATGAATACTTTAATTTCAGATAAAAGACTGATATATTTGGGTTAAGATACTTATAAGGCTTGTAAGGCCTTTCTGCCAATATCAGTTCTATAATGTTGTTGATTATCTCCCCAAGATATTTCTCGCACTTTTTCATAGGATTTATCCATGGCCTCATCAATTGTCTTCCCCAGTGATGTTATACTCAATACCCGCCCGCCAGAAGTGACAAGTTCATTGGCTTGGTTTAATTTTGTACCAGAATGAAAAATCATAAGTTCGTTGTCTTGTGACTCGCTCAAACCCCTTATGGCGTATCCTGTTTGGTACTTGTCAGGATATCCCTTAGATGTCATTACAACACAAGTAGAAAACATGTCCTTCCACACAAAAGACTGCATAGAATCTAATGAATTATTTTCAGCTGCCATTATAAATTCAAACAAGTCAGATTGCATTCTCATCATTAAAGGTTGACACTCAGGGTCTCCCATCCTCGCATTAAATTCTAATACAAAAGGCTTGCCGGTGTGTTTTTCAATTATAATGCCGGCATAAAGGAAACCATGAAATGGATTACCCTCCGTTTCCATTCCGTGGATCACAGGCTTAAACACTTTATCTGAAATGTCTTTCAGATCGTTTTCGCCTATTTCAGGAACGGGTGAGTAGCTACCCATACCTCCAGTATTAGGACCTAAATCATCGTCAAAAACTCTCTTATGATCCCTACAAGAATCCATAATCATGAAAGATTCTCCGTCACAGATGGCCATAAGGGAAACTTCTTCTCCTATAATTTTCTTCTCTACAATGATTTTTTCAGAAGCCTGACCAAATATTTTCTTATTCAGCAACTGATCAATTGCAGCCATGGCTTCTGTTTTGTTGTTACTCACAAAAACTCCTTTACCTGCTGCCAGTCCATCAGCTTTTATTACCGCATTAAAGTTAATTCTCTCGATGTAATCCGCAGCTTTTCCGGCATCACTGAATACTTTGAACTCGCTAGTTGGAATAGAATGCCTACTCATGAACTGCTTGGAATATTCCTTACTCGTTTCGATTCTTGCAGCGCTTATTGTAGGACCAAAAATAGGTAAATCCCAAGAACTAAACGTGTCGACTATGCCCAACGATAATGGAACCTCTGGTCCAACGATAGTAAATAATCTATTTTCTTTCGCATACTGTGCTAATTTGTCTATTTCAGTAGGTAATATCTGAATATTCTGCCGAGTTCCACCGTTGCCATTTGCATATATTACTTTTTTTACATTTTTATTTTGAGAAATCTTCCAACCCAAAGCATGTTCTCTACCACCCGAACCTACGATTAGTACATTCTCGTAATCATGCATGATCGATAGAATTCCTATCTACTATATATTTGAAATTAAGATATTATTTCCTACTAGTGAGAAATAATGTCAAGAACTATTCTTTTAATGATTTGATGGAAATATCTGTCTTCATAAAGAGAGACTGTGAAATTTGAATTTTCGATGCAATTTAATACATCTGAAAGATGGTAGCATTTCTTTCTGCTGTAGTTATAATAAAATCCCTTACAGGAACAGAATGTTAGAGCGTGGTCAACATAATAGATACTATTGTTTTTTCTACTTTGTATCCCCCACATGAATTTGCCAGAGGGCAAAAACAAATGTTTTGTAAGCATTGTGCTTTCATCTGCTAATGATTTATTAGAAAAATCATCCTTATCCATGAATTCATTGTCCACTACTCTTCAATTATTGCTACGGATTATAACCTTATATTACAAGAATTTATGATAGCTACAATTCCTCTATTTTCTTTTTGTTATTTTTATTTCAAGCCGATTGGTCTGCACTTTGTTTTAAATAGCTCTTATTATTTTTAGGGACAGATGAACTAATGCCAACCCCAATGGATACATGTGAATACAAACCGAGATCGCAAATAGGAAAACATGTGGTTTCGGAAATTGGATTTCAGCTCTGAAAATCAAGTTAGCAGGAAAATAAATTAATTAAGGGCAGAAAAAATCTGTCCGATGGGGTTATGTAATTAAGGACCCTGGATTTGTGTCCTCAAGGACTGTTAATAAAATAGGTCTTCCATTTTCGTTTGAAGCAGCTAGTACCATACCATCTGAAACCTTATCTCCAAACTTCCTAGGCTCAAGGTTGGTACAAACTATGACATTTTTGTTTAAGATATCATCTGGTTGATAGTGCTTGGCCAGTCCAGACATTATTTCTCTTTCCTCTCCGCCCAAATTAACTATTAATCTTAGTATTTTCTTGTATCCTGGCAAATTTTCAGCGCTTATAATTCTACCTACTTTAAGCTGAACTTTGCTGAATTCCTCAAAGGTTATCTTATCCTCGGTCAAGGTCATGTTGTATCAATTAGCTAAAAAGAAATGTATTATTTGTTAGAACACTAGTTAATCCCAAAAAGATCCTTAAATGGGTTAATTATTGGATCCAAAAAGGAGGTCGGAGCAGTTTGATTTTGAGGGGTTGGACTAGAAGTGGGTTGAACCTCATTGACATTAGATGCATTCTCTATTTGATCTATGTTTGAAGTGGCTGGGCTTATGGTTTCATTGGATGCAGTGCCCTGATTTGCATTATCAACAGGCATTTCTATTTCTGTGGTCTCATTTGCACCTGTAGTGTCTCTGGTCTCATTTGCACCTGTAGTGTCTGTGGTCTCATTTGCACCTGTAGTGTCTGTGGTCTCATTTGCACCTGTAGTGTCTGTGGTCTCATTTGCACCTGTAGTGTCTGTGGTCAAATCAAGTGGGGCGTTTTGAGAGATATTGGTGTCGTCAATAGACATTGTTATATTGTTGAGAGGATTTGTTTCTGCAAACTCGGTTTGATTATTCGTGCTACTGCCAGCAGCGATGGTTTCATTATCATCTTGAATAGTCATAGAAATGTTTTCACCTGGGGCTTCAAGTGGGACCTGAGCGTCGGGTGTAATAACAGTCGCATTTTCAGGAACTACTACTTGACTATCCTCGCTAGCATTAAGCGGGACCTGAAGAGTTTCATTAGCATTTAATAAATCTTGACTAATCGGGTTTTGAGAATCTTCCTCTGCCAAATTACCAGGCAAATCCGGGGTCATTATCAAAGAGATATTTGAAGTAACATCTGTTAATAGATCTGATGAATCTGCTGTTGTTTGAGCTTCAGTCTCTGCTGTTGTTTGAGCTTCAGTCTCTGCTGTAACCGGAGCAATAGTGGCAGTCTCATTGTCATTCCTACTTGATTCCACCGGATTGGAACAAAATTGCACAAATTCGCAAACTAGTATTGATTCGGTTGGACTTGGCGTTACTCCAGTAACTGATCCTGACTCTGTTTGAGCAAAAGAAATTACTGCACTGTAACTTTGAGAAAGTAAGAATGTGGAAATTACAAGTGAAAATAAACTAAATGTACGTTTATCGATCTCGATTTTTTTGAACAATACCTAAGCTTATTAAAAGTTTTACTTAAAAATGTTTACTAATTGCCTGATAGTATTGTGTCATATTTATATGCCAAATTGAAAGTTGATTCAATGGTGGAAATTTCCGTGATAATTAACATATTCTTATCCATAATCATTTTAGGTTCATTAGGAATATGGATTTATCTTTTTTCTGTTTTGAGAAGATCATTTGACTTATCCCCAAAAATCTATTCGGATGATACTTTAGATTTAGGGGAGGAATTAATTAGTGTGATTGTCCCGGCTAGAAACGAAGAAAAATATATTCAAAAATGTATTCAGAGTCTTCTCGCTCAGAATATCAAAAACTATGAGTTATTACTTATAGACGATAGTTCAACCGATTCTACGTTCGGCTTGATGGAAAATTTTAGCAAAGACCCAAGAGTTAGAATATTCAAAGCAGGGGAAAAGCCATCAGGTTGGGTTGGAAAAAACTGGCCATGTTACGTCGGATATCAAAATTCAAAAGGTAAATACCTGATGTTTACAGACGCTGATACGATCCATTCAAACAGAAGTGTTAGGGATTCATTAAGTACGCTGATAAAGGAAAAGATGGACGTTATTACTGCAGTTCCAAACTTGAAATACCCAAATTTGATTGTAAAAATGGTATTGCCAGTGTTATCCGTTTTCATGTTTTCTAGGTATTCTCCTATGAGAGTAAATGATCCTAATGTCAGGATTGGATATTTGTTTGGTAGCTTTTTCGTAATTACTCGAGAATGCTATGAAAATGTGGGGACCCATGCAATTGTCAAAACAGAAATAGTTGAAGACGGCGCTTTAGGTAAAAAATTGAAGGAAGAAGGATATAAATTAAAAATGTTCCGTGGTGAAGATTTACTCGAAGCATATTGGGCACGTGATTTTAATACCCTTTGGAATTCATTGAAGAGATTGATTATTCCATTATACTTTACTGACCGGTTA
This sequence comes from Candidatus Nitrosocosmicus sp., assembly GCA_041747305.1. GTDB lineage: Archaea > Thermoproteota > Nitrososphaeria > Nitrososphaerales > Nitrososphaeraceae > Nitrosocosmicus. Next base: position 30,195 of record JBGTFK010000202.1, on the reverse strand, counting down.
AACTCGATACTCATGACCATTGGGATATTTTTCTTAATGTCTTTTCCATTTCTGGTTCTCATATATTGTTCAGTTGCATACTATGTCCGACTCGCGGATCAAGATCTCTCCTATAATATTTTAATGCTGTTTACAATCTTGAGCATACTGAGTATATATGCGACAAATTTTTATCAATTGAAAAAAGCCAATACTCACAAAGCGGTTTACTTTTTGGGCACCCCAATTGGTTGTTTTGTTGTATCTCTTTCATTTGTTTGGTCTATATTGAGTTCAGAAAAGAATGCAAAGATAAAGTGGAGAGATAGGGAATATAATTATAGTAAGGGGATTAGTTGCTGAAAAATCAATTACAAAAATTTATAAATGATTTTAATTTTTGGTTTGTGAGGGACAAGAAATTCCGACTCTTTTAAACAGAATTACAGATTATAAAGCAAAACTAATTCTTGATGATGGTTCTATTTTTGAAGGCAATGGATTTGGCTTTCCAACAAATGTTTCTGGAGAAATTGTATTTAATACTGGTATGGTAGGATATACAGAAACACTTACTGACCCTTCTTATAGGGGACAAATATTATGCTTTACTTATCCTTCCATTGGTAATTACGGTGTTCCATCTTATAAGGAGTTAGACGAATTTGGTTTACCAAAATATTTTGAATCTGAGAGAATTCAAACAAGAGGTATAATTGTTAATAATTTATCTAATGTCTCAAGTCACTGGTCTTGTGAAAAGACCCTAGATCAATGGTTGTTTGACGAGAAAATTCCAGGAGTTTGTGATGTGGATACCAGAGAATTGACAAAAAAGATTAGATCGAATGGTGTCATGAATGCCAAAATTGTAATGGATAATTGTGGAGACCAGGCTGATGAAAGATTTGATTATGATTCTCATAATTTCATGCCCGAGGTTTCAATTAGCAAGCCAACTTATTATGGAAAAGATTCAACATCTCCAAAAATCGTATTAATAGATACCGGAACAAAATATAGCATTATCCGAAATCTTTTAAGAATTGGATTCCATGTAGTGAGAATGCCTTGGGACTCTTCAATCGATCAAATAATGGAGCATAACCCCGCAGGTGTTGTATTGAGCAACGGTCCTGGCGATCCGATAGTTTGTAAAGAGACTATAGCGACCGCTTCTGAGATAATTGAAAGATCCATCCCTACGTTAGGCATATGTTTAGGCAACCAAATTCTCGCCTTGGCTGGGGGTGCTAAAACACACAAGCTAAAATTTGGACACAGGGGTCAAAACAAAAGCTGTCTGGATTTGATTTCTGATCACACGATAATAACAAGTCAAAACCATGGCTATGGAATCGAATCAGATAGTCTGGACATGACTGATTTTAGAATATGGTTTAAGAATATAGACGATCAGACAGTTGAAGGCATAAAACACGTGGAGAAGCCAATTATAGCAGTACAGTTTCATCCTGAAGCCTCTCCAGGTCCCGACGACTGTTTGTATGTATTTGATAGGTTTAAAGATCTGGTAAAGACTTATGGAATCGTGGCATCATAGAAAAGATATAAATTTAATTCCTAATGTTCATAGTTTTAGTCAAAATGTCACTTGTGATGAAAATCAATGCCTCGAAACAGGAATATACGTAAGGTCCTGGTACTAGGTAGCGGAGCAATAAAAATCGGAGAAGCGGGCGAAAGCTAGATCAAATATCTGGCCGCCATTTCGACTACTCCGGTTCTCAATGCTTAAAAGCCTTGAAAGAGGAAGGCATATCTAGTGTCTTAATTAATCCAAACATTGCAACTATTCAAACAGATAGCAAATTCGCAAACAAAGTTTACTTGTTACCAATAAACAGGAATTTCGTAGAACGGGTTATTGAAATAGAAAGACCTGATTCCATTATGCTAAGCTTTGGTGGTCAAACTGCATTAAACTGCGGAGTAGACCTACATGAAAATGAAGTTCTTAGAAAATATGATGTACGCGTTCTAAATACTTCGATTGAGGGTATAAAGTTAACAGAAGACCGACAGGAATTTAAAGATGCGATGGTGAAAAGCAACGTTCCTGTTCTTGACAGTGCTACTGCATATTCATATGAGGAGGCCCTCAGGGTATCAAAGGAAATTGGCTTCCCTGTGATAATAAGGGTGGCATACACTTTAGGTGGAAGAGGCGGTGGGGTGGCATATAATGAATATGATTTACACGAAATAGTTCAACGTGGTTTGTCGCTGAGTATGGTCCACCAGGTTCTGATTGAAAGGTACGTTGGAGAATGGAAGCAAATCGAATATGAAGTGATGAGGGACTCTATCGGAAACAATGTGATCATATGCAATATGGAAAACGTCCTAGGGATGAAAGTCCACACAGGAGACAACATTGTTGTTGCCCCTTCCCAAACACTGAATAATCGCGAATATCATATGCTGCGAGACGCAGCCCTAAGAGCTACAACGTATTGCAAAATCAATGGAGAATGTAATATCCAATTCGGATTGAATCCTTCGTCCAATGAATATTGTGCTATTGAAATTAATGCACGCCTATCACGATCATCGGCACTAGCTAGCAAGGCTACTGGTTATCCATTAGCATATATGGCCGCAAAAATAGGGCTGGGATACACGTTACCTGAACTTGCTAACACGATCACAAAAGTAACTTCAGCATGTTTCGAACCTGCATTAGACTATATGGTAGTAAAAATGCCTCGATGGGATTTCAGGAAATTTGAACTAGTAAAAAGAAAATTAGGAAGTGCTATGAAATCTGTAGGTGAAGTAATGGCGATTGGTAGAAATTTTGAAGAAGTCATACAGAAGGCAATCAGAATGTGTGAAATCGGCAAGGACGGGTTGGTGGCAAATTATGGTGATGAGGATGAATATACCTCCATAACTAGACAAATTGAAAACTCAAAAGCTAATCATGACACTTCTCTTATAGAAAAAATAGAATACTCATTAATTCACCCAGACGATGAAATAATTTTCAACGTTGTAAGAGCAATAAAGGTTGGAATAAGCATTGATAGGATAAACAAACTCTCATCTATTGATCCTTGGTTTCTCATTAAAATTAAGAATGTAATTGACAAAGAGTATGAATTGAAAAAGTCGAAATTTGACTTGCATTTAATTGAAGAATCCAAAAAACTAGGATTTTCTGATAAACAAATCGGTCGTTGCTTGAATCTTCAAGAAGATCAAGTTAGGGAGTTAAGAAAAAAATTCGGGATAACGCCAGTGGTAAAGCAAATTGATACCTTAGCAGCTGAATGGCCCGCAAAAACAAATTATTTATACCTTACATACAACGGAAAGTCTGATGACTTAACATTTGGGAATGCCAAAGAAGACCGGTCTATAATTGTACTTGGAGCTGGGCCATACAGGGTTGGAAGTAGTGTTGAATTTGACTGGGCAACTGTTAATATGGTATTTGGTCTGAGAAAGAATGGAGTAAATAATATATCTATTATAAACTGTAATCCCGAAACTGTTTCCACAGATTATGACGTTCCAGATAGGTTATACTTTGAAGAGTTGACTTTGGAACGGGTTCTAGATATTTATGAAAAAGAGAATCCGAAAGGTTTGGTCGCTTGTGTAGGTGGACAAAGTGCAAACAACCTAGTTTCTAAATTGAGCAAATACGATGTCCAAATACTCGGAACGTCTAGTAAAGACGTTGATAACGCAGAGGATCGTTCTAAATTTAGCCATTTATTGGATGTGTTAGGAATAAAACAGCCTCCTTGGAAAATGTTTACCAATTTGGAAGAATCTAAACGATTTGCGAATGCAGAAGGATATCCTGTATTAGTAAGACCATCATATGTCCTAAGTGGTGCCGCCATGAAAGTTATTTGGAGTGAATCTCAACTCGAGCAGTTCATTTTAGAGGCTTCGAGTGTAAGTCCTGACTATCCAATTGTAATAAGCAAATTTTTGGAAGAGGCTTCAGAGGTAGAAGTTGATGCAATTGGTGGCACTAAGGAAATTATTATAGGTTCTATTATTGAGCATATTGACAACGCGGGAATCCATTCCGGTGATGCTATGATGTGCATTCCACCATGGCGACTAAATCGAGAAACAATGGAAACCATAATTGAATACACAGTTAAGATAGGTAAAGCATTGAATGTAAAAGGTCCTTTGAACATCCAGTATTTGGTAAAGGATAATGAAGTTTACGTGATTGAAGCGAATGTTAGGGCGTCTCGTTCAATGCCTTTTGTATCAAAGTTCTATGACTTGAATCTAATTGAATTGGCGGCAAGATCCGTTCTGGGTAATGATTTTCCAACAATAGATAATGAACACTGGCTCAAGAAATCGGGCTTTGGAATCAAGGTTCCACAATTTTCTTTTATGCAGTTAGAAGGGGCTGATATTGTATTGGGGGTTGAAATGCAATCAACAGGCGAAGTTGCTTGCTTTGGGAACTCGTTCTATGATGCTCTTTCAAAATCATATTTGGCTGCAGGATACTCTTTACCCACTACAGGAGCAGCATTAATTACAATAGGGGGAACGAGAAATAAAGAAAAACTACTTCCGATTGTGTCCCTTATATCTGCTTTAGGTTTCAAGATATTAGCAACTGAACATACTGCAGAATACTTTAAGAATTCTGGGATTGAGAATGTGGAATTAGTACACAAAATTAGCGAACCCGAAAGACATCCAAACATACTGTCTCTACTTACTGAAAGGAAAATTAATTTCATAATAAATATACCCTCGACATCCACTATAGAAAAATATGTTGGAATGCTTTATGATGAATATCAAATAAGACGCAAAGCAGTAGAAATGGGAATACCGGTTCTTACGGCTGTGGAAAGTACAATTTCATTCGTGAAAACTCTGGAGTGGACTAAGCATAATGAGCCTACGGTTAGACCAATGGATAGCTACTGAAAAGGCATCTTTTGTGGTTATCTAGTAAAGCAATCCCGTTAATTCTTCTTCCGAACCGACGATCGATCCATCCATGGTTATCAAAAACGCTTCGTCTATGGACCAGTTTAGCTTATTTATCATATTATCTAGCAATGGTAACCTAGATTTTCCACGCATACCTGACGTGTTCTTATTTAACTTACTATAGTAGTCTAGAATGTTATTGAAATGAGGCATGATAATTAATTCTATATTTCTCGCATATTGTTTGCGGTTGCTCCCAAAAGAATCCTTTTTAGTTAGATTGATTTTTATCCAGATTTTGTTGCCATGTAATATACTCCATTCTTTTTGAATTATTGGATGCAAATGTCCTACTATGATCTTTTCCACATTCATTCCAATTCGAGGGAGGGTGTGACCATGTGTAAGTAGTATGTTATTGATTTCCATTCCCTGTGAACGCATTAGATTGATATTTTCTGGTAATAGTTGTCTAATATTGCCATCATGATTACCAGGAACAAGATAGATTTTGAACAACTTACTCAATGATTCCAAAAAATAAGGAACGTTATCCCATTCTGTTCTCGTTATAATTCTTATGGATGATTTCAAATCACCAAGAATGATCAATTCCTTGACACCAGTTTCCGAATGTATGTTGGTTAACAGCTTTATTGATTCGTCAATATTTTTTTTAGTGTCAATCAATATGCCATTTCTTCTTATTTTGTCTTCCAAACCGACATGCACATCTGAAATGGCTAGAAAATCCTTGAATCCTAATGTCTTTATGAGTAATATTGGATGTGGATAAAGTGGAAAACACCTGCTTTTATTAGTATTCATATGCTCTATCATATATCTAATCGGTTAATATCCAAAACCTGAAAAATGCAAGTTTCACTTATATGTATGTATGATGTACTATATAATGATATTTTTTTGACCCAAAATAGTTTTCCCATGAAGCAATGGCATTTGGAGCATGTTGAAAAAACTATTAAAAAATTTATTACGGGACTATCAGAAACAGCTAGTATATGGGAAAAACGCCAGCACAAAAGGTATGGAACTATAGCAAATTGTTGTAAACAGGTGGATTACGATCTTAAACATGGAGTTACAATAGATGAGGTAATTCAAGTTTTGCAAAAAATCAAAAATGATGAGACTTTTGCTCCTGTAATGCAAAGTGAGAACGCGATACTACGATTTAATGAAATAGAGAAATATGTCCTCTCTTTAAAGAATCCTCGAACAGAATAGCCTACTGGTTTACCGTTACCATAATACTTTTTGAGTCCCTTTTTAGTAATTAATTTTAGGAATTGTTTGTATACAGTGTATAATTGTTGATATTAAACCCTGTCGAGCGATCTGTTACTGGAATAGTGAATGAAGCTGTCGAAAATGGGGGTATGTTGTATGGCTCTGACTGGGCTTTCCATATGCCGATTGGGTTATTATTTTTGTCATTTAAGGCCGCAATTATGGTTGTGCTATTCGAAATAGCATTTATGTTATTTGTAATTCTACCACTTATATAGTAAAATCCAGTTGCATCTAACTTAGAACTTGTAGAATGTATCTCAAGTTTCCGTTCGTTGGTTATTGTCTCGTTATACGTAAAGTCTACTGTGTAATTCTTGATTAGATTGTTATGATTCTTATCATAGATAAGAATATCAAACGGAGTTTCTTCCGATGGGTTTAGAGGATGAACCGCAACTTGATTGCTATAATTACCTAATGTGGTATTATTGTCGCCCAAAATAGTCGCCTTCACAAAAATGTCATCCAAAGTCATATTCATATCATTTTGGGCTATACCAATTATATGATGGAATTTATTTTGATCTAGAGTCAAGTGTGTTTGTACCAATTTTAAACCAAACACTGGTTCATCATTTGCCAGAACAGCTAATAGATTGCACATAACTAAGACCGAGAGGATTAGACAGAACATGTTTCCTAACAAATAATTAGATTTGTCTGTGACTAACACACTTTTCATCACTTTATTTGCTGGAGATGATTAGATTAACCTTTGTTACAGCCTTAAAATAATATATATTTAGCCCTACATAGATAAAAGAAATCCTTGATAATATCAGAAGGCTCTTTTGTCTTATTTTTTTTTAACAGTGATAAGAAATGGCTCATCCGAATTGAAAATGAAAAGAAATTACATACTCATCTTGGGATCATTGATGCGGGTTCAACGATTGGCCTAGAATATGGTTCACACATCATGACGAATAAAGATAAAAAAATATTCCTTTTGCCTCCTAATACATATGATTTCGTAATGAAATCCCAGAGAACTACACAAATTGTATACCCAAAGGATTATGGATATATTGCTGCAAGGACAGGACTGAGAAATGGATCTAAAGTATTAGAAATTGGAACCGGAAGTGCTGCTCTGTCTACCTTTCTCGCAAGTATTGTCATGCCGGTAGGTCATGTTTATACGTTTGATGTTAACGAGGATTTTATGTCCATAGCAAAGAAAAACCTAGAAAAATCTGGTATGGATGGCTATGTAACTCAGGCAGTATACGAACCTGCAAGAATAAATCAAATCCAGGACGTAGACCTGGTAGTGATCGATCTTGGTGATCCTTGGAATTATTTGGATATTGTTTATCCGTCCATGAAGAGCGGTGCATCAGTAGTTTGTATATGCCCTACAATGAATCAATTGGAAAACTTGGCAACCCATTTTTTTTACGGTGGTTTTATCGATTCGGATTGTGTAGAAACATTTATCCGAAAAATAGAGGCCAGAGAAGGCAAAACCCGCCCTTCGATGAGAATGATAGGACATACTACCTACTTAGGTTTTGCAAGAAAAGTTTTGAAATAGATATAGTCTTCCAAATAGGTTGATTTTTATTTTCGTGCCCGCATCAAAATCTGTCCGATACTATTTACATCTATTGGCACTTTACCTAAGCGCAAGTACCGAGAATTCTTATTGTCTGTGGAGCCAGGGGGAAGAATATTTGTGTATTCAAGATAATTGAGTCGCTTTAAATCGCTAACAATACCATAAATTAGCATTGAACTGCATGCTTTTGTTTCTTGATATATCCTCAAACCCAAACCATTCCTAGTTACTTTATAGAGTTCTCAATAACGAGTTGATAAGATTACTGTCTAATGCAGTAATAGTCTTCTTAAGAAAATGAGCCAAGATTGGTCAAATCCTGAAGTATTTTTTTGGAATGATGACTGCTTTCTATGCCGTCAAGCTCTTTTCTAGCAAGATGTGAATAATTAAGATATGTGTTCTCCATTATTTCGATAAATATGTTATCCTCGTCATTTTGCTTGACAAGAATATTGAATAACCTTTCTTCATTGTTATAATCAATTAAGTCATCATGAATCTGATAAGCAATACCCAGAAGTCGTCCAAAACTTGCGAGAGCATTGATTTGATCTTCGTTCCCATTTGCCAATATTGCACCGATTTTAGCTGAAGCTTCAAACAATGATGCCGTTTTGTTTTCAATGACGGTGATATATTCCTCTTGAGATATCTTATGATTTTTAACTAGTCGTAACTCAAGCATTTCACCTTCGCTCATCTTAATTGATGCTGTGGATAGTTCTTGGGTGATGCGATTGTTATTAGTTTTGGCACTTATATTTAATATGATGCCTAAAATAAAATCCGCTGTGAGAATACTTGCATTATAGCCATATTTTACATGGAAAGAAGGTAAGCCTCTCCTGATGTTGTCTGAGTCAATAATATCATCGTGTATAACTGATTCTGTATGTAGTAATTCGATTGCTGAAGAAACAGCAAATATGTTTTCCCTTGACTTTGAGTTTAGGGAGCTAATATTGTCATTGTTAATAGTTTCGGCTGCTAGATTTAAAATCAAAGGTCTAATTCGTTTACCACCCTGACAAGCATACTTGAGTGGAAGATAAAATTCTGACCAAGAATAAGACTCTATTTCTCTCGATAAGGATTCATTAATTTTATTAATATATTCATTGAATCTTTCAACAAATGGATTTAACTGAAAGTCTCTTTCATTCAATAATAATTCCTAGCCTACATAAGTAATTGACTCTGAACTTATTAATGCTTGTTTTTATCTTAATGGTGTTATCCTTAGAATCCTCCAAGACTCTGTCGTAATTATAGGACTAACGCAGGAATGGCCGCAATAACTAAGTATTGCAATAAGGATTTCTCTGAACATAGTTAGTTTCCCTGTTAATGTACCTATCTATTTTAGATTAAATTTCTCAATCGAACATATATCACATTTAAGTGAAGAGCTAATTTAATTCCTAAAGTGGCTAGTAATTAACCTCATGAGATATAATTAGCTTGAGATGATATGATTTATTTTACCAATGATATGAACCTATTATTGATATTGTTATTAGAAAGATTCATCGAGGAAATTACTGATTTATCCTAAATACTTTCGAGAAGATCTCAGTTGCATTTCATATACGAGGGATCGATTATTGAAAAAGTGATTTCTCTATGAATTTCCAGACCTATATTATATTATGGTTACCCGAGTCAACACTAGTATTACCCAATGTTATCAAGAGGTTTTTTCAGGGAGGCATTCTTTCCAATGATCGAAATTCTACATTTTTCTTGGAATAGGTCCAATGGTTGCAGGTGCTCAATTAGAAGTTGGGATAACTGCGTTATTTTGACATGGTAATTTCTGGGCTTTTCCCAGGTAGCCGCTCTGATTAACACAGCAGTGAGATAATATTGTAATAATTCAAGTACAAATGAAGTTTCTTACTCCATCAAATCTCTGGCTATTGCGGAAAGTTGAATAAAATTTCCTTCTATAGTAACATCGAATTTTGATACCGGTGCAATTTCTCCTTGTTATTTTTTAAGTAGCTTTGGCTCTCAGTAGATAATTATTTAATATTTCATCCTCTCTTAATTGGTGCTTAATTCAAACGTGTTGGGTCGTCTATCCAAAATGTCAATATTATGAAAAAAATATAAATCTTTATTTATAATTCTATATTAAATAAATGAGTTCCTTTCATGTGCTTGATTCGGATTCAGTTCTAATTAGACCTACCACGATAGCGGATATTCCAGAAATCGTAAAGTTGCAGGAAGAATCCTTTGCTGATTTAGCAAAAATTGGAAATATTTGGCATCCTGATGAATTGAAAAGCCATCTAGATATATTTCCAGAGGGTCAGATTGTTGCTGAGCTTGAGAAAAAGATTGTAGGATCGGCTACTAGTTTGATTGTTCAGTTAAATCCTGTTTATGCTGACCACACTTGGAAGAGCATTACTAGTGATGGAATGCTAACAACCCATTTTCCAGCTGGTGATACTCTCTATGGTGCAGATATATCCACGCATCCACGAGTGAGACATCGTGGAATAGGCCACAAGTTGTATCAAGGAAGAAAGGATATTGCGATGAGAATGAATTTGAAAAGGATGATTGGAGGTGGCAGACTATATAACTACTGTGAATATGCCGAAAATTTGTCACCGTTGGATTATGCTCAAAAAGTTGTAGATTGCACATTGCACGACCTTGTTTTGAGTTTCGATCTTATTAATGGATTTAATTTTGTCAAGATCCTTTCAAATTACCTTGAGGACGCTCGCTCTTTAAACTACGCCAGTTTCATAGAGTGGGTAAATCCTCATTATCGGCAGAGCCCACAAACCCAACTCATGAATTAAATCAGGTTCATATCAATTTCCCAGATTCTGATGTAGATTTTTTGAGGGTGGTTTTCAAAACTAATTTATTTCAACCGTAGTCTTTAAATTGATAAAATACTCCTCAGATGGCAAAACGACAATGAATTACTATCTAATTTCGATATTCCTTGCAGACTTTCCTCTTTCCACTATGCAGTAGTCAAAAACAGATGATATTTTTAGAATATTCAACAAAATACCCGAATTGTTTTTTAATGAATAGAGAGAAATTAGATAATGTCGAGATCCGAATAGTCGTATTAATATCAACCTACTTTCAATTTCCTAAACAATTCAAATTAGATACCTCATCAAACCGGAAAGTAGCAAAAAAACAGCATATTGTAATTCACCGTCATTAAAAGACCTTAGAATCATCTTTACTTTAATTGAATGTAAGTATTTCATAAATTTTTATCTATAGAATTATCTGAAATTTTTAATATGATTAATTATAGATGATATAATATGGATGCTTATGATTGTATAGTAACCAAACTTGAGGTAAGAGAATTTAATGATCAAAATAGTGTCTCTTCAGAGATAAGGCTAAAAATTTTAGAATCAGCTAGGCTTACTGGTAGTTCTCTAAATACCCAACCATGGAGATTTATAGTCATACAGAATAAAGATAATCTGAAGAAATTATCCAATGATAGCACTAGCGGAAAGTGGATTTCCGGGGCTAATTTCGCAATAATCGTTCTAACTAATCCTTACTTTCGATTTCACTTAATTGATGCTGGCAAAGTAGTGCAGAATATGCAACTTGCAGCATGGAACTATGGTGTTGGTTCTGCTTTATTTACAGGGATTGAAGAGGACCACATCCGAAAAGATTTCTCTATCCCAATTGATTATAAACCTGTGATTGTAGTGGGATTTGGATATCCAAAAAAGAAAATAGATGGCAAAACAAAAAAGAAGAACAGGTTAACTATGCACGAATTGGTTTCATTTGAGGAGTACGGAAAATCTTTAACCTGAACTCACAAAATAAGTTATAATCAGCACTCGGATGAAATTGTAAAATGATTACTGGATTTTGGTGTTGATCTTGAAATCACGATCATAATAAAATATAGCGTGTAATAGCCATCAATTTGGTAAATTTATTAACAAGATTGGATGTATCGCCTTTCCTCATTCTGTCTTTTAGATTTCTATTGGGTTAAGAAGACATCCTAAACTGAGGCCAAGGTCGTATCTCCACAATAAATTTTTAAGTGATCAAATGGCATAAATAATATGAGAATAAAGACTTTTTGTTCTTTGACTATAATTCCAACATTGATACTTGTACTACTGTTATTATCATCGTTAGATAATTATTCAGTACAAACCGACACATACGGTCAGCCTCTTGGCGACACTCCTGTGAATCAATCCAAAACAGATGCTGTTTTAAGTAGTAACTCATCTGTGAACTCTACCACTGCACAAAATAGCACTTCTAATTATTAATTACGAGTATAGCTAAATTTTATCCTCTTTGTGGTCCTCAGGATGGGGGTTGATGAACAAGATTGTGAATAAAGTAATACTTATCATGTAGAATCTCTCTCCTCTCTAAATATAACCTTGTTTTTATTCTTTAATAGCGATAAGTAGTGCAAATACCGATTTGACGCAAAAATGCAATTCTTTTCAAGGCGATCAGCCATTTCCCCAATGTGTTACCGCAAAGATACTATTTTTAGACCTAGGATTTGAATATGGCAGTGATACTGAAGTTCTAGATGGACAAAAGATTTCAGTTATTATCTAATTATTTTCAGTAACAGATTATTGTAAAATAAATTCAGTTTAATGTAAGATAATCTCGATATAGGATACAGCAATAATACATTTAATGAATAATATTCGCATTAAGAAACCAATTATCTTAACTTTCCTTTCTATCATTGTGACGATTTCGATTCTAATCATACCCAGTAATTTTTCATACGCTTATGTGGAATTTGACGTTAGTGGTAGTGGTAGTGGTAGTGATGGCTATAGTAGTGAAGATCGATCTATTTCAAGTTCACAAAGTTCTTTGCAAGGTTCTTATTGTTATGCACCACCGAATGCAACTATCATAGATTCGTGTAATTCTGGAGACATGTCTTCCAGTGAGAATACTGGTCTTAATGTGTATAACTAATAAAATTCATGTCTTTTTACAAGGCAGCAAATAAGTAAGGTCAAGAGTTATCCTAAATAACTATTGACAAGTGGTTACTACATAATGATATGGAGCACCAAAAATTTCTGTTGTTGGCTTAACTAAGCGGCGGGTATACTCCAAACTATAACATCAGATCAAATTTGTATCTGGATTTCAATAGGATTCGAGTATTCATTCCGGTTGCAACCAAGTTCATTACTATAGCTGCAAAGATACGCTAGATTGAGTTAGTATCGACACGCGGTCGATCGATGAGTAGTGACTTTATTACTTACAAAAGCTATCTATAATTATTACTATAAAAATATTTCAAACCAAATTATACCTGAGCATATTATAACTTTTAATATGATATCTGAGAGGGAATCAAGGATCAGATTAGCTGAAGACTGTAAATACCTAATTTCAAAACTACCCTTCGGAGATTTTGATTTAGCACATCTTGGAGTTCAATTATCCATCACAAAGAGGGAAGGGTCTGGTAGAAACGGCAGACTTGCTAAAGAAATTCAAATCAACAAGGAACCATTAGATAATCATGTTCTACTATCCATGTTTACTACTCCAGAGTTGATTGAACTAAAGGTCAGTCTAGCTAGACATATGAGATTAGAGAAAGAAATGATTTAATCAAAACCTGAGTTTTTAGTCTTTTCGACAGAGGCTCCAGGTTAAAAAGAATAAGAATTCTCCCAGTTTAAATAATGTAATTTTGGCGCAGACAATTGTGGAAATACTTCGGACTCATTTGTCCTGAGACATCTCACGTATACTATTGATCCCTTGATGATTTTATATTTTCTATCAGTATGAAGCGCCATGAGTAAACTTACGCTTTTTTAAGCCAGAAATGTTCACGCGTTCGGGTTGAAATTTTCCTTTATCTTACCCCTGAGAAAAACCATGATGAAATGGTAGAATTAAACAGGCAGTTTCGAGACTTTTTTATGAATCAGGGCGAATCATTCTTAGAAGTATTTTCTCTTACTAACACGGGAAACGTGAGGGAATTTGCAAAACTGTATTTAGAAATGTTCTATTAATATTAGAAATTTCTTCGGAAATCACATAGCATTTGGCCGGGATTTGAACCCGGGATCTGCGACTCGAAAGTACCTTATAAGGGTAACGTAACGTAATGGATTTAACTGGCAGTACTGTAAATGAATACAAAAAATATTTAAAGTCGCAAAATACCTCTGTCAAAACAGTTAATGAGATTTTCAGAAATGCTATAAAATATTATCATGTACTATATGAAGGAAATGCTTCAGAATTAACAACATTTTCCATCGGAAAGAGAAAAGACGTTATGAAGGCTTGGCCGCCTTCTCAAAGTTTTCAGGATGTTATGAAATATGGCAGAGCATAAGAATACAGTATCAATTAAAATGGGCGTCAACAAATTCGTTGTCAGGCTTTCATAGTATTTTGAAACAAAATGGAAATTTTACCAATATGGTTGAATGGATTAAAAATGCTATTACTAACAATCCTCGGTTTTCAAATATATTGATGTTCAATGTTTTGGCTGGATTGAGGCCGGCCGAGGCTATAGAATACTTCAATCTTTTGTTGAATTCTGAAAAAAGAAATGTTTATTTATCAAAGGATGAGAAAACGTTAGAGCAGTTTAGATTTCCATCGATTTTTCTAAGAAGGACCAAGAAGGCATTTATCTAAGTGGTGAATGATGAGGTTTTGAATCTCCATTACTCCCAAAAAGAATTTCTGAATTGTGACAAAATTAGAATAACAATCTTGAGAAGCAATCAAAAATTCTACATATCGTACTGTAGAAAAATATTTGCTACTTTTTTGAGAAACGCAGGCGTGGAACCCGAACTTATCGATTTGCTACAAGCAAGGATCCCAAATTCAATATTTGTTAGACACTACTACCTGCCCGACTCCTTAAATTTGACGAGATAAGACAGAAATTGTTTGATCTGCAAAGGCTAATTACATGAGTTTTATTTATCGATACATCTGTATATGAGACGATTTCTATAAAGTATGCTCCTAAAAGTTTTCGGCAATCGATGATTTATGGCTATCTTAATTTACTTTAACTCCGATTAGATTAGTTGTAAGAAAAAGTAACCCATAGCGGATAGAATTTCATCTTACGAGGATCAATAGCACCTAAGATATTTTTATAAAAATTTAATCATATGTTTCATAGATCATATCAGATTCATTTAGCATAATGTTCGTAATTAGTAATCAATGTATAGATAACTGTTCTTGAAAATACTACTAGACGAATTTAGGAAAACTCTTTAGAATTAGAATTCCAGGTAATAAATATTGATAAAAAGTTTTGATATATATCATTATATTGATTCTAATGATATAAAAGGAAAAAAAGTACAACATATTATCAATATTCTTACAATTTTTGTGCTCTTAACCACACTTGTTATGGGATCGATCTCTTCTAGCTGGAATGTTTATGCACAATCTAATGAAACCAATTCTCAATCGGAAAATGTTATTCAAATCATTCCAGAAACTTCATCCGAAGAAATTACAGAAAATACAAATGACCAATCGACATCAGAAACTGCCTCTTCGGACAATACTTCAGATATCATAAATGATGATCAAAACATAGCCGGCGAATCAAATACACCGAGTGTATCTCCTAATTCACAACCTGATGGTGATTGTTTGTTTGATCCATCCTTGCCTAAATGCGCTCCAGATGAGAACGGTAATTGTCCTGAAGGTTTTAATATGAATGAGGATGAGCAATGCTTTCCAGCACATGATAGGTGTCCTTCAGGATATCATAGTCATGAAGATGATGAAAGTGGAAAGTGCATTTCCGATAGTGTTCCTTGTCAACCTGGCTATATAATGAGTCCGGATTTTCCTGAATGTCAATACAAAGACTATGTTTGTCAAAAGCATCCTGACCTAGATGAGTGTAAAGTGGATGATGAAACAGCCAGCAACCTACCATATAGATCTGGATACAACCATGGTTGTTCTGATGCAAAAATTTCTGATTCTTCTAAAAGATACATAAATCAGCCAGGAAAGGGCCCCAACTATCATACGACTGAATTTATTAGAGGATATAATGATGGCTTTGATTCATGCTTAGGTGATAATGGTTCATCTTCCTCTCCAACTGCAAAGGGAACATTTAGAGTCATTGTTCAAGTTACAAATCAGTCTCCACAGGATATAACCGGAGGCATTACTGTAAGTGTGGATCATAAACCAGAAAACATCTTCAGGTCAGCCTATGGACTATACTTCCCGGGCGGTGGAGAAACTACATCCACAACGTTTACATTCAAAGCAAGCGATGTTCCTATTGGAACGGGATTTGAGGTAAATCTTGACTATGGTGATGACTATAATCAATATACGTTTGGGGAAAATAGTCCTGTCAAAAGACCAGAAATAGTCCAGTTCAATATTTCATGATGGAGTATTTTCTAGTTTTAACCTAATATGAGACCTATTTCTGATTCCGTAATTAGTGTGCATTATCATAGGGCGATTTTCCAAATACGTTGAAATGGTTGGGCGGCGACAGCAAAAAAACTGTAATCAAAATAGATATAGTTCTTACGATTAGAACTAAAGCGAACTAGAAATTATAATGATTTTAATCAAAAACATTTTGGTTTAAATACAGATCAAGTAAATCTCAATTTGTCCTTATGGTAATTGGAAGTTCCTCCAACTGATATGTGCATACATTACTATGGATCTCTTGACAAAGACTTGTGACACTAACAGTGTAATTTCCAGATTCTATCTCAGGAGGAATGGATAAAATGGCAGAAAAGTTTCCATTTGAGTCACTTGTAATATTATCTGATATCAACTTATCACTTTCATTTTCGAGCCCCACTTGCACCAATACGTCCGAGGTAGGTTCACCATTATACTCGACCCAGCCTTTCAAATCTATTGTTTCATTTGAGAGAAATTCATTCTTATCTAAGTAAGGTATTGGTTTTGATATATGTGTAGCAAAAACATCAAATGAATGTGAAACCGTCAGGACCAAAGACGTTGTCAAAAACGTCAAAAGTGTGATGATTGCTGCAGTCTTGCTCATCAACTATCGATCTATGGTATATCTACATTAAAATTTATCATTGATTAGATCAGTGAGAATATTGTTGATTGGTGAGTCTAAATTACTCACGTATCTCGGTCTGTTTTGACTTTGGGGAAATACTTGATTTTATCTTGTATATCAATAGTTTAAAATTTGATTTAATTTTGTAAAATTCCATAGTATTATATATTAGTGCTCCGGGTTCTTTAATGTTTTGATCAATATGTTTTTGATTATTATTGTACCTCTTTTGAAGATTTTATGGAAGAACCCGATCCAGAGTATATTATCAAACAAGATTTTTTCATACTGAAAAATCATTTAATAGAAGAAAAAATTTTAAATACAAACAACCTAAATCACACCTCTTTGACATTACTGGAAGTTAAAGTGGCGGGTCAGGAAGATGAAAGTGCAATCATAGATGTTTTATAATTGGCTTTTGCCACTGACCCGGTTTCCCGGTGGATTTGGCCAGAACCTCATAGATATCTCTCAAGTGTGGAGAGATTCGCGAAGACACATGGAGGAAAAGCATTTTTTAACAAAACGGCTTATTTCGTTGGAACTTACTCCGGCGCGGCTCTTTGGCTACCTCCAAATGTATATCCGGATGTTGATACTATGATGGAAATATTACAAAGGACTGGATCCGAAGAAGCCAAAAGAATTGGCCCTGAAGTATTTGAGAAAATGGACAACTTTCACCCTAACAAGCCTCATTGGTATCTGCCCCTTCTTGGGGTCGACCCGCGTTTCCATGAAAAAGGGGCTGGTACTGCGCTTGTGGAACACTCTACCGCTGCATTTGACAAGGAGAATATTTTGGCAAACCTTGAATCTTCAAATGAACGAAATATTTCACTATATAAACGACATGGTTTTGAATTGCTTGGTACTATTCAAGAAAATACATCACCTTCTATCTCTCCAATGATTCGTAATCCAAAGGGGAGATAGTTAGATAAGTAACGAATATTCTTTTTGACAATATCCTATATTACGAGAGAGATGGGATTCCCGCTTTTCAATGTGTTTTAATGATCTTGAAAATTATGTCCGATGTGCCATTGGGGGTATTTTTCCTTACAACAATAAGCCGTAACATTTAATGTCTTGAAATCATACCAAAAGAAATCTAAATATCACAACAATTACTTAAAAACTTGAAATGGCATAAAACACCATGATAAGCCATTTAATGGAGACATAATTGCTGTTCAAACTATGTGACTATTTCAAATTAGTTGATACCTTTTCACAATGTATAGTCAGTGTCATACTTTCCCAAATACTTCGATAACGAGGCCAGCGCCTTCATCGGATGAACCCTGAACCCATGAGATAGTCTTACCAGATCTTGTGCGTTATTTGTTTCAAGGACATAATAGAATCTGGCATACCCAACCTTGTTTCTTACACTTTGTTTTCTTTGAGCTTCACTAACAAGGTATTTCCTAAAGCCATCTCATAATTCTTCTTTATCTGAATTGATGGATGATAATGAAGAAAATCTTACTAAAATTGGTAAGATATTTTGATTATTGTCAACATTCTCGTACATCCACATTACAATTTACATTTATTCTGTATGCTATCTCTAATTTTTCGTTAAAATTATATGAATTATTTGTATTTTTATCAGAATTCAAAATCACCGATGCTCCGGCCGGGATTTGAACCCGGGATCTGCGACTCGAAAGAACCTTATGAGGGTAACGTTATGGATCTAAATCCCAAGAGTTTGAAAGGATTTAGAGAATATTTGATGTCTCAAAAGATCGAACAGAAGACGATTAACGAACTATTTAGAAATTCAGTGAAATATCATCACATACTTTATGAAAAGGATGGTTCCGATTTGCTCTCATATTCGGTTGGTAAAAGAAAACACATAATGAAAGCTTTGGCCGCATTCTCAAAGTATTCTGGATGTTATGAAACATGGCAAATGATAAGAAAACAGCACCAATTGAAGTGGACTTCAGTTGATTCATTTTCAGGATTTAACAACATCTTTAAAGAAGACGCTAATTTCAGCAAAATGGTAGAATGGGTTAGAGAGGCTATGAAGAAATATCCCCGTTTTACAAATATAATATTGTTTGATGTGTTGACAGGATTAAGGGCGACCGAGGCAATAGAATCCTTTAATCTGTTGATAAATCCTTTGAGCAGGGCCGAATATTTATCAAAAGATGGAAAAACGTTAGAACATTTTAGATTTCCTACTGTTTTTTTGAGAAGAACCAAGAAGGCCTTTATCTCCATTATGAATGAGAATATTTTGAACTTAACAACCAGTAGTCACGCTGAAGTCCTTAATTATGATAAGATTAGGTTAACATTCTTAAGAAATAGCCAAAAATTCTATATGTCACACTGTAGAAAGATCTTTGCTACTTACTTAAGGAACGAAGGGGTAGAATCAGAGTTAATAGATATGCTGCAGGGTAGAATTCCTAATTCTATATTTGTGAGACATTATTATCGTCCAGGTTTAGCTAAGTTTGACGAAATAAGAAATAAACTCGAGAAATTATTTGACCTTATAAATGGAAACTAAGAGTCGATTATGATAATTTATCCACATATACTTTATGGAAATTCTGGTGATTAAGGATAAGGAAATAGAACCTGAAATAAGCTACAGCATTACAAATGGATCTCTAACAACCAATGGAGAGGAAGTGATTCTAAGTTTGCTTGGAAAAATGAATCAATAATGACTTACCCAATAAACCTATTATTATTTTGGGATTTATATAATCAGCAAATATGAGATTGCTCATTTTAAGTCAAATCAAAAAAACACTTTCTTTTCTATTATCGAGTTAGTCAGAGCCGTATTTAAATTTGTAATTGGCCTGAAATAGATTTAGCGCCCCTTTGCCAAGAAAGAACACTTATAACAATTAATATAATGAATATTATGTCATTTCTCTCTAAATCTGAGAGCAGATTGTTACAAATTAAAAATAACAAATCTTCGATCTCATTGATGAGAATCAAACTCAGTTCTTAATTTGAAACAAACAAAATAAAATGGTAGCTTTGACGAAGCCACGATTTGACGATTAATATTCTATTGAAGTAACAGACAATATAATCGTTACTATCAGCAGAAAAATCAATCTAAAGTTTATTGTACTGAGGATACTTTAGATTTACATCCCAATATATTCATAATAGAGAGTGGCAATTATGTCAGAACGCTAGATAGTGTTATTGAAATATATCAATAATGAGAAGATTGTTCTTGATTTAACTTTAAACCGTGCCAGTAATAAAATTGGTAAATTAGGAGTTCAACCCACTGTGCACTGACAGGAAATGGTTACCACGTCTATCTTCCCCTAGCAGCGATGGTTTTAGACCCTGAAGAAATATTTTTCAAGAATAATTTTCCCAGTCTCTTTCAAACGAGCCTAAGCAAATATCATGACTACTCTGTATCTGAAGTTTTCTTAAAGTTTGCTAAAGATTATTTTACTAATGGTAAGGCCGACCCGCCTCATTATCCGAAATATGGAAATAGTTTAATTCGAATTCCTAATACATACAACTCAAAATGTTTGGACAGAGGGTTGAGCAGAGAGGAATCTAGAGTAAAAATAATACAAAAATGGGATGGTAAGAGATTACCCATTCAATATTTGCTTAAAGGCTTTCGAAGATGGATTGTACAAGAGGAGATAAATGAGAATAAGAAACAAATTAAAAAGTCCAAGTCGAAAAGAAGTTCATTTGATAAATTTAACCAGAAAGGCGGCAGAATCAAATGGATAGAAACACTCTTGCAAACTCCGATTGATGATTATAGAAAACAATCCATCAATCTCATCTTGTCTCCATATTTAATAAATGTCAAAAAGATATCTTATCATGATTCTTATAACATATTGACAGAATGGTTGTCAAACTGTAATATGGTAAAAAGCCTAGACTTCAATCCAAATTATATGATAAAGTGGTCACTAAATACTGCTATTAGTAAAGGGATACCGCCAATGAGACTTGATACTTTAAAAAACAAAAACGTATTACTACATCACATAGTGACAAAATAGGAAAATGTAACTAAAGTGATTAGTTTGTTGTAGTAATAATATAAATATACCTCAGTTTTCAGAAAGAAAAAAGGTGATCCTAACTTTTCTAGTTATAAATTGTGATATGTATCTACTAAATGAAAACGAAGCGCTTAAATACATAAACAAAACTTTGGTAATGCCATTTCAAAAGAACATATTATTACCATAGGAAATCAGTATTTGAGAAACATGAAAAATCATTACTTGATAACTATTGAAACGACCACCCTGGTTTGTCTATGCATCATGATCTTTCGAAAACTAGTAAGGGATTAATTAGCATGGCATTAATGACAGAACGAATATCAATTATTCGGAAAGCTTTGAAAATGGGAATCAAGTTAGCAAAATATGATAGATCGATAAATGTTACTGCTATCTACCAAACTGATTCCGATGCGCAGACGAAAAGAATACTCGACAAATCCAGAAAACTATTAGAAAAAATTCGTTCAAGAAAGATTAAGAATTGAGCTTGATACCACATTTATTAAATATAAAGCATTTTACAAAATAACTACCGCATGTTATCTATTTGAACTATTATAATTCTTTATTATATCCTGACTCGATGAAAATTGGAATCTTTTTGATCTTCCACCTCGTCAACATTGTTATTCTCTTCTTCATCATTTGCACTTTTAGGATATCTCGAAATCGAATGATAACTTTAACCTACCTGAGTATCACGATCTCTAAAGCTTATATCTATAATGATTTGAATTATCTTTGTTTGGGAGAGGTTAAAATTCGGGACAAATATTGATCGCATGGATATAGTTTGCTTCAACTGTAAACATGATAATCCCATAGGATCCAAATTCTGTAATAAATGTGGGATACAACTACCTTTAACATGTCCTCATTGTGGAAATTCAAACAATCTTCCTGAAGCAGTATATTGCAATCAATGTGGACTTCAGGTAAAGAAAAAGCCACATGTGAAATATGGAGGAGATGGTTTTTTGCAGGGTGAAAAATCTCAACCAAATCAATACAACTACAACGGCTTTCATGAATATTCATTGCCTGAATATAATTTCAAAATTAGATGCCATCCAGAGTGGGAAAAGACAGATAAGGAAGAGTTAAAAAACTTGCTAGATGAGTTAGGAATCAATGATTCAACTTACGTGGTGATCTTTAAACCATCAATATATCATCTACATAGTTCCATTTCACACTCCTTGATTATTCATGTATTTGATTTCTCTGCAACGTATTCCCTTAGAGATTGCGTAGCTATCCAAATACGTGATCTAAAACAGGACTATCCAGACTTTTTGTTAGATAATTCTAAATCATTAGTGATAAATGGAAAGACCTGGCATTGGTTGTCTTATCATATCAAGGGATATCCTCATTTACGCGTCTTTACATTTTCAGAAAATAAGTTATATTTCATGAGGTTTACCTCTGAACCAGATGAATATACAGAGTTTCTACCAATATTGGAATCCATGATAGATTCTTTTGAATTTATATATTCTACAAGGCTCGATGATGTCGAGAGTTCCCGATCACAGGATATGACAATTAAAGGCGATTTTATAGAATTTAGTGATTTCATTCTTCGATTCAAGATTAACTATCCAACCTCATGGGTAAAGATGATAAAACCTGATGAAAAAAACGTTGTCTATTTTCAAAAGTTACAGCCTACATCCAATGACATTCCTGCCAGTTTTGTTATTACGGTAGTTGATTTATCTGTCCCAATGTCAGATACAAATAAAAATCTGGATGAACTAAAGAAAAAGGCATTCAAGGAACTTAACGTAGAGGAGGAAGTATCAACTACTTTGGGTGGTCTTCCAGCCTCTCAGTTCAGATCAAAGACAGAAGGACTCAATCGTTTGTCCATAATTTGTGAAAATTCCTCAAAAATATACGTTCTAACATATTTGGCATCCCCTGATAGTTATATTGAAAACTTTATGGCAGCAGAACAAATGATTAGTTCATTCGAGTTCTTATGAGCTGTATTTTAAAGATAATGGAATAAGACCCTAACTAAATCGATTTGATATAATGCACTCTTCCCGTTATTAAATTTACTATTTTTTGAGTAACCAATAATCGCATTGCTTCTCTTCGATCCATTCTGACATAGTATGTATATATCAATTACTTGAGATTATTCCCACATTGATTACAGAATATTGCATCCTTTGGATTTACAAAATTGCATTCCATACACCTATTTATGATAGGTAATGATTGACCACAATGATTACAGAATTTTGAATTTGGAAGATTCTTCTTATTACAAAATATACAAATAGAATATTCTACTTCTACGATACTATTTTCAACATGACTTTCGGCCTCTGAAGTGTCGATTACGTAATCTTTAACTAAATCAGTAGGAGGATTTGTAATAAATTTACACTGCTTTTTCATAGATTTTATCACTCTAGCTAATCCATTTGGATCACTAATTCCTCTGAATAAAATATAGGGCCTACCATTTGCCAAAATGGATACATCTCCAACTGTTTGGCTAGTTGTTTTTGTATTCGCATGCCCTGTTATTGTGTAACTAGATCGAACATAGTTACCATATCTATTCGAATCGGATAGTCTCCTTTGGTTACTAACTATGACTTCTTCTATAGCAGATATTAATACGTAATTTCCCATATGATCACCATAATCATACTGATATACTCTATAGTTGGTAACTAGATCTAGTTGTTTTATTTTCTTGTTGACCGCACCTTTGGTTTGTATGTTATTCCATACTATAGTTTCTCCTGAAGATAGGAAAGGAATCATAGGAAATATTCGGACTGGAGTAAATGCATTTCTCTCAGTTCTGAAATATATATTACTATTTGTCCACCAAAGATCGTTATGAAGACTTTTTTGAATTGACCTTACTTGCGGTATAAAATCACTGATATTTTTGTCGTTTGAATTGATTAGAATGATCTTATCACCATCTTCGATTTCGAATTCTATTTTCAAAGTTAGTTCTTCATTTCTGAAAAAACCTCCATCAGACTGTTTAATAATCTTGAGATCCTTGATTTTTGAAATGGGGAGAAGAATATCTCCACTACTTCTCTTATTATGGAACCTAATAGAAGCACCTCCTTCAATGGGTCTCAAATCCATAATATCGAAATCCGGATAACCTTCACTCCCCTGTATGATCTCTATTTCATAACTAGGAATTTCGAGTAAATCCGATCCTACAATTGGATTTTCAAATATTCTAGGGTCATATCTTGCTATTGGACCATTCTTTCTATCCGGATTCTTGTAACCTGTTGGAAATGACATGAATTTTACTACTTATTTTATCACAAAGTATATATTTTTTGAAACAGCTTTTTACGAGTCGATATTATTTCAAATATATTAATTACGATATGATCTCTATAATTACGGGAGAGTAAATTACAACTGATCAAGCGAATATTTGACAAAGGTAGATTAGCCACCAAGTTTGAGAAGGAAATAAAAGAAAGAGGTTAAAGGTATCACTGTCTAATTCCTTTCGTAGTATATAGTATAAAACGGATATAAATGATTAAATGATAAGAGATAATGAATTAAAAAATATGCATTTTCTTTCATATTACCTGATCAATAGCTTCAATCAAAATGTGGATCTCTTGCAATCTCATGTAGTTTTACCCCAGTTTGAAAGTTAAGTGGCTTAACTCTTTTCTCTTTTTCTTTAAGATTTAATAGGAATATGATAGACAGATGTTATATAACCGAAATTATGAATAAAGAGCTGATTCTGCCCTTGGGTTTTTTACAATATTTTTCGTTGGTTTCAAGGAAAAAGTATAAATTCTGACACAATCAGTTTATAATCTTAAATTCGATACCTTTTGATTTTAGTAGTTCGCATTGTGTCTCTGAAATAATAATTTGTCTTCCATTGCCATTCTTATCTGTAGTAAAACCACTACCGCTTCCATTCAACAGAATTATAGTGGCTTTATGCATTTCCTCATCTGAATCAAATTTTATGCGGACCATTGACTTTCTAATTTAGGGCTAGGATTAATGTCTTGTCCTTTCACTCTGTGATAATTATGTTCCTTCTTTCATAATTTTCTTGTTCATCATGATAGATTAGCATAAAAAATAACTAGATAAAGATATCGATTATTAAGGTTATGATCTTTGTAAATAATGAACCGTTAAGAGATTCCATAAATTATTACAAGGTGAGAAAAAATATCCTGATTGTTATTTGAACCATCATAAAATAGTGTTAAGAAATATTCCCCTGAGCAATCATTTTTGATATATGTAGTTCCTATTACTTTTAATAGTTCCTGAATAGAAATCAATTTGGGATCACTTGAAATGAACCATGTATCTCATTTTTAGCCTATTGTTCTTCTGATTTATTATATATTGACCAAATAAAAAGTTAAGAATTTAAGCTTAGTATACACACATGATCATGGCTAAAATATCCAGTTCTGGAGATGAGACAGGAATAAGAATTGACGATCCAGATGATCTTGATTATATTCCTGATGTTGTAGAAGAGGTGCGATTCCAAATAAGTTACTGAGTCAAATATTCAAACAATCAGATACTTTATAGATGAAAATTTAGAACTAATTAAAGGTGCAGTAAAGCAATTAAAATAAAGTAGCCTTACCAGATCTACTAATCGATGATTGATATTCTGTATCGTAACAGCTAATATAATTATTTCTAACCTTCTAAACGATCAATATTTGGTACCATATTCGCTTCAATATCGTACCAAATCTAAAGCCAATCTCAATTTGGAAATTTCTTCCTTTAGCACATTAATTTCATCCTCATCCCTTGTATATTTTAATAATCTCTCACAAGCTTGAATCTGAGCCAACATTAATTCACCTTTTTCCAGGCAGAGGCTATGAGCAGATTCTATAAAGTGATACGAAACAGTACGTCCTCTCTCTTTGCACCCACACGTTCTTGCTTCTACCAAGTATGGCGTTTCGCTTTCAATTATATTCATGTCTATATACCGCTTAGCTAACTAATATTATTTCTTTAATGTAAATGATGTTAGTGAAATTATATAGATCCCAACCAGATTAGCTTAGGTAGATTATGGATATTCATTCGGACAAGAATATAGACAATGACCACCTAATTTCTGATCTAATAAATTCGGAAGATAAGTACCTTCCAACATTAGACAAATTATTAATTTGTTAATCGAGATGATTTATTGGGTCTTGCATAAACGGCGTGGAACTAGAGATGCAAGACCCTTATGGAATTACCTTGGGAGGTGATTATCACTATCCTGACAGGTTTAAAAGTATCATGTATTTCTAGACAAGCATCACTATAGTCACAGTGCACTTTGGAACAACAATAGGAAAACAGTGAGCGCTTACTTCAGAAATCAACCTGATAGCGTTAAGAAAAACTACTCCTGAACTATAGTTTTTTGATAGATAAAGCCCAATACTACTATTGATATACAATTAACATATAGAACTTTTAGAGATTAGTTGAACAAATGAGATTTACATTATATCTCAAATTGACCTGTTTTTCCTCTAGACTATTATGATATAGTTAACTGGTAAAGATAATAATTTAAGTATAGAATGCAGTAAAGATCATGGATAAAGTATCCAGTTCTGAAGATGAGACAGGAGCTCTTCACAATGTTGAAAGTTTTGTGTTAGACAAATTATTAACCCAACATACTTCAGCAAGCGGCGATCCTTCAATCAACATTGGAGAATTAGTGGAATCCGTAGATAGTACAATGTCCCCTTTATTTGATCAAGCAATTGAGGATTTGATTGCCCAAAGTTTGATTCATTCTTCAGATGGTGAAAACTACCAAATTACTCCAGATGGGATTAATGAACTAGAAAATAGAAAGAAAGAGGCAATACCACTTTAGATCTAAAACTATTTTTATATAATCTAAATCAAAAGTTAAGACAATTAAATAGGATATGTCAACAGGAAAATAATATTAAGTAGGATAAAATACTATTCTCACATTCATTTGAACAAACTTGGTTGGAATTAAACTCTATTCATCATTTACTTTTCCTGATCTTATCATTAGCCGCTTTGATCATTTTCTCTTTCTCTTGATTAAGTTCATCATCAGTTAAATTAATTGCAGAAATAATAGTAGAACCAATCGCATTATCAAAGTCTTCAGTAAAGATGATTGCATGTACAGAAGACTTTAGCATATTAACTATGGACTCATCATTTGACAGTATATTTAAGTCAAATTCTTTTACTGGAATTACTGAGCCAAGATCATCAATATCAAGCAAGGTTACATTTACTTTGTTTTCTGCTTCGTTAATTCTGTTTATTTTAACTAGCATTGATGGTAATATGTCGACATGTCTAATACACTTTTTTGTTTGTCTAGATATGTCTCAATCATGGACGTAAAAAGCGCGAGTTTGGAATAATTTTCCTCAACATTTTTGTATCTTAAATGCGGTAAGCTTGTCCTCTTAGATGTTAAGAAAAACTACTCCTGACTGAGTACATATTTTTTTCTCTATAAGTGAAAAATTATTGACCAATTACCTTTGTCGAATCAAAAGATGTTGAAAATTGGTAACATTGTTCATTACAGGAAAACAATTTGAAATATGTAATAACCCTAATTAAGCTGATTTCTTCTATTATTTGGTCTATCTCCTAACTAAAGGAAATCTTATTTAGAATAATGCTAAACAATTCTTGTATTGGATACTTTTGATGGCGTAAAAATAGGTATCGATATTGTGATACCAATTGTAAAAGAAATCTGGGAGGGTTACAATTCCAAATTATCTCAAGAATTGGACCTTATGGAATTTAAAACTAATGAACTAGCAATACAAAATAAAACTTATACCCTTTTATATCATAATATATTTTTACCTTTAAGAGTAAATATCATTTCATCCATTGAAACCTTTTATTTTATACCTATCATTGAATTTGATCCTTTATATGTTCGTGGATCTGATTATTGGGAGGAAGGATACCTGCATCTTAAAAATGATATAACAAACTTCGCTAGTCGATTCTCATGGATAGAAAATAATATCAAAGAGTATAATTCTGACCTTGAAAAATTTGAGAGGGAAGAACGAAATGAATTAGTAGCCAATTATTTTGAAGAAAATGGATTTTTTGTAACAGATGAAGTATCGAGAAATCCTTCTAATAATACTATAATAGTAAGAACCTTGTTAGATAGACTAAAAAATTATTGGAAATCTAAGGAAGATTTCAGATTACTTTGGGAAAATGAATTGCTTAAAATCAATGGTGTTGAAACAATAGCTTCAATAACCACGGAAAACAAAACTAAGATAGAAAATTGCATAGAGTACCTAAAAAATTCTGATTTAGTTCTTAGAAAATACTACGATCTAGCTGGCTATTACAACAAAATAAAAGAAGAAGCAGAAGGTTTATCGAAGGAAATTGGAAGTAAAGTAATAATAAAGATAGAGAAAGGTACTTACAAAACAACTTGCAAAGATTGTTTAGACTAATTTATTTTTAATCTAACTTATATTTCTTAGAATGTAGGATTTATCCTTATAATGATGGAGCAATTTGTAATGAGGGATCGCGAGTTCTCGTCTATTATTTTCGGGATTTGAATTCTCAAATAATGGGCGGGATTTGAACTGGCCCTTCACACATACATCTCGGAAAAATAATCAAAAGATCACTAATAGTGATAGATTAATCTCTGATATATTCTAGTAATTGTTTTCTAGGTGTTTCTCACAGATTTTATATAAATGAAAAACCAACTTAATCTATTTTTACTAAATCTCTTTGTATGCTTTAAATGAATTCCATTCTCATCACCATTTTTACTCTTATCGGATTAGTATTTACAGGCACCTCTGGCATTATCTCACAAAGCTATTCGACATTGGATGATACTCTCCAGAGTAAGATAACTGCACTAGATGACAATTTATTCGATGAAATTGATAATAGACAGTTACAGGAGGCTGCTCAAAACCTTTTGAAAGGACTTGACGAAGGAAAGATAAACAGTCAATGGCTTGAAGCAAATGGATTAGACCCGAATTTACTTGAAGGGGTAAGTAAAGACCAATTGTCAGAAACTACTCAGAAATTGATGGTGGGTATGAACAATGGAATAATAGATAAGCAATGGGTCGAAACTTCTTTAGTTAGTTCTGAAGAAGGTGGATTTGTCCTCATATTGGTTCTCTTTATATTGCTGGTAATAATAGGTGCCGGATTCGGGATTTGTTGTTAAGAAAGCACAAGCAGCGAATATTAGAGTGATTCTGACAAGTCCTACAATTGTAAATTCCAACACCTCGCTTTTCTTCATCTCTAGCCCACAAGAGGAAGAAGAGCCAGAAACTATAGTGACAAAGACAGGATTCAGAATCGACTAGATATAACAAACTCCATTGATTCCGCAAACGAGATTAGGGATATCAGAGTTAAGCACAATTAATTGGGCTTCATTATCTCCCTTAACATAACCAAAAGATCTTTTAACGTTTATTCGTTAGATTCTTTATTTCGTCACTCTAAATCCTAAATCCTTTATTTGCTGAATCAAATGCAATTATCACGCCGATGTAAATAGCATAATGAATCACCAAGGAATTACTTTAATTCACTAAACTGGAAATTTCCTTTCCTCAATGATCAAATATAAGTTTCTTGATTAGTTATTTGATTGACTAGATGCCAGTTTTGTCAAAAAGGACTTAATTCAAACTATATCAGAGTTGGCGCTAAAGAAAGTTTCAAGAAAGTAGGCCTATACTGTATCAATTGTGATATTTATTATTCTCCTGACTTTCAAAAACAGTATACTGTAATTAATCAAGACTCAGAAACAGTATACTGTAATAACCCAACAACTCACAGGTCTTTCGAGGAGCTCAAAAACAAGCACGAAATACGATGCTCCGGCCGGGATTTGAACCCGGGATCGTCGCCTTGAGAGGGCTTTTTTCCTTACCAAATTTGGTAAGATCCAAATTTGGAACTAACTGAGATAATAGAGGTAGTTCTTTTTCTATTAATATAGAAATTTTTCTTTTGATTATGGATTTTAATTTGTATTGGTAGGACTTTGAAACTTGTTTTTGACCTTGAAGAAATTGTATCTCTGACCTCGATAATAGAGACATATTTTCAATTATTCACAAAGTGTTAATAAGAGT
>JBGTFK010000201.1:0-3547 GCA_041747305.1 Candidatus Nitrosocosmicus sp. | reverse complement strand
GAGAGAACAAATTCATGGCATAACAGGTTCAGAAAATTATATACAAGGTATGAAAAGAAGGTGGGGAACTACCTTGGGTTGGTACAGTTCTCTTGTTGTATGATTATCTATAGAAAGATAATTTTGGGATAGGCTCTAAGATCGTGATCAAGTCTCTGATTCAAAAGGTATGATCCCAATCAAAAATTATATCTTGACGGATGGTTTTGTCATACTCTGAATGTAAGGTGTTCTGGACCTTTCTTAGGACTGTTTGTCAGTTCGTAACAATCATATATGCTTTCATCATCTTCGTCCACCACACAAACATGAAAGTCTTCATATGTATCGATTAACCCAGACGGCATAACTATTCTAGTGGTATACTGTCCATCCGGACTATTAGGATCATCATACATTGCATCAATTAAATCAATATTGTCTCGTGAGTATTCCGGATATTCTTGTATGTAGATACTTACATCATTGGGTCCATTTCTTGAACTGTCTATGAATGTCACCTCTACTATAAAGTTGCCTTTTTGGGCGTAAGCAGTTGGAACTAATGCAATAATTAGAGAAATCGATATTACTAATACAATCTCATTCTTGATCATGTTGATATAATAATACTATCTTTCATATTTAAGAATTGCGAATGATTCCCAATAGTATGTTGGCATATACTTCCATTATTTCTCATTCAGTTTTCATTTAATTTCAAAAAACCAAATTATTGTCACACATTAAATGAATTTGGTAATGATGGTTATTTAATAGTCTGGGCGCGTGGGAATACGGTTCAAGATTGAATATAATCTGCCATCTAGAAAATTGATGTTCAACTAAGCATAAAAATTTATAACGATGTTAACCTCGTAACTTGTTCTTTACCACTCTACTCCGGTAAGCTTTTTACTAATTGCATTATGTGATTCTGAATCTCTACTGTTATTGTGCCTTTACCCTTCACAACCTATACCATCGCCATCAGCATCAAGGTTATGTGGATCATCACTTCCTACGGGAATATTTTTCTCATCAAAATCCTTGCAATCTAGGTCTTTGCTAGTGTCACTAATATCAGCACCATTATTGTTGATGCTACCAGATTCTATAGGATCTTCATTTTCATCGTTTCCATTATCACTCCTGTTGTTTGAACAACCATGTTCTTGTGCCCAATTTGTATCTGCAAACTCAGAGACGTCACAGAAGCTTTGATAAATATCAGCTAAATCATTATCAAGTATGGCTTCATTTACATTAACACCTTCGCAAAATACCACTGCAACGGTTCGACCGTAGGTAAGTCCTTGATTATTATCCGGATCTACCTCTGCATTTTTATTCAAACATTGTTCGGTAATGAAATTTCTTGCTTCATCAAATCCCGGTTCATTTCTTTCCGGGGCATCTATCAAAGCAAGTCTTATCGTTATTGTATTTCCTTCTCTTGTCACTACATCAAGAGTATCACCATCTATGACTCTTGTTACTGTGCCACCAAAATTTATCGAGGAAGTGGTCACAGTATTAGAGTTTGAAGAAGTCGCCCAAACCTGGTTTGAAAAGGTGAATGTTCCTAAAACAACTAGGAAAGTAAATATTTTTATGTAAAATAAAAAATTAAGCAATATTGGATATTATTATAATTGATATATAAATATACAAAAAAATAGATAGATTTATTCTAAATTCTATCTTTGTTTCTGCCTTCATATAGATAGTAATCGCTAGTTGTTTTCATCATCCTCAGAGTTATCATCCCGCTCTTCACTATTGTTTTCGTTGCCATCATTATTTTCTTCAGATCCTGTATCATCAGCATTGTTAACTTCATCTTCTGTTACATCAGTATCCCCTGAGGTCGCATCGTCATTTTCTGGTCCACCATCATTCGCATCACGGTCATTACTTGTAGAATCGGCACTATCATCATCCGAAGATCCACTAAATTATTAATTTTAATATTGGTTAAAAACCTCGCGGTTTTAATGATTAACAGGTTTATTCTTGCACATATCATCACTGTTGCAGACATCCGCGGGGTACGATTCAAGGTTGAATACAATCCCAGCATTTAATGATACAAACAAGATAAAATTTGGATCAGATTCTGAAGTAATAAGTGCGTTATGAGTTAGCCGGACCGGTATCTTTACACAGCAGTTTATGGAATGGAATAATACACACACAAAAAAACTAATAATTCTTCCATTTATTTATTTACATCCCATGTTTTCAATTTCTCTTTACTTCATAGTGGAGCAAAACTATTCCAGAGTCAAACACTATTGATTCAATAAGGGTGAATTTACGGATCTCTTTCAGGTCCTTAAATATGGTCTTTCCATTCCCAATTGCTACAGGATTAATAAACAAATAAAATTCGTCGATTAAGTTTTCTTCAATCAAGGAAGAATCAAATGAGGCACCACCATAAACTATGATATCACCACCACCATCTCGGCTCTTTAACTTTGTAATTTCGTCTTTGAGATCACCTGTTGCTATTTCAGTATTTATCCACTCAGATTTGTTTAGTGATTTAGTGAAAACAACTTTTGGAGTTTCTATCATTTTTTTAGCAAATGCATATTCCGGGTCTTCAGGTTTGTTCATCACATTGGACCAATAGGAAACAAATTCATTTGTCATTTTTCTTCCCAGAAGAATGGTATCAACTGGCTCGTGTAACCTGTTTTCATATTCTCTGAGTTTTTCATCCCCAAACCAGACCATCCAGTCCATTTCATTATTTGGTCCTGCTATGCAACCATCTATCGACATTTGTACCTGTAGTTTTAATTTTCTCATTGGCTTTTTGTTATCGTTCATCTATTCTCTCCCCTACAATTCTCATCTAAAAGATCCTGCTTTCTTCTTGCTTAATGTCATCAACTCAAAAAAACATTCTTGAAATTTAGGATTAGTCATGAGGAGTAGAACATACAAATGCCTAATAAGTATAGACGGGATCAAAAGTATATTACAAGTTTATGTTTTTCCTTATTTTTTTTATATATATTGTTGTCCTTTGATGTCCATTTTCTTTATCTCTATTTCGACAAGTTTTGAAATAACGTAAGAGTTAGATCAGGTGTATCTTTAGATGGTCAAGAATAAACCAGAGCAAAACTCTAGCCAATTACTGAATAACTTACATTTGCTTGAATACTTCCGTGGGGATACGATTCAAGGTTGAATATAATCATAACCTGTAGGATATTTTAATTAAAACAATCCACAGTTTTCTTTCATAGACTCATGGGTTTTTTAATAACCAATTAGCAATTCCCTATTTAATGCTCCGAAAACCCATGGTCCGGGTTCGGTGGTATGTGAAACTAGTTTGAATTGTTCTTGATACATTAAAGATTTCTATGGATACAAAGCCAAAATATGTATCAAGTTTGATATCTATTTGAGACTGGGTCATAATTCATCTTGATAATTTTATCCTATTACAATCACAAACCGAATTAGATTAATAGCCTATTAGGTACTTGATTGCTCTTCTAGGACTATCCATTTGCATCTTGCAGTTGTAATAAACAAGTATCTG
>JBGTFK010000200.1:0-4050 GCA_041747305.1 Candidatus Nitrosocosmicus sp. | reverse complement strand
CTTTGAAAGTATTGGAAGAAATGCTGCTTCGGTTTTTCCAGATGCTGTTCTGGAAGCTAAAATATAGTTATTCTGTGTTGAAAGAATTTTTTCAATAGCCGCCACTTGAATTGGGCGCAATTGCTCCCAACCTTTATCTCGAATATATTTTCGTATTGGTTCTGAAAGTAAATCAAATGACATTATAATTCTTCTATACTGTCTAAAGCTTCATTAGGTCTTTCATCCGATACTTCCAGTTCGCCAAAAAGTCTATTTTTATCCACTGTTGGATTCTGTCGAATGATATTTAGGATATTAAGAAAATCTCGAATCACTTCTCTTGGAGTTAAAAATTCAGATGCACCTGGTTTGTTAAACAATTCCTCCATGAAATGCTGTATTTCATTATCAGTAATATTGATTTCAGTTTTGTAGTTGAAATCAAAAATGGCTTTCAGTTTTTTAAGTAATACGAATATTTCATTGTGGTCAAGTGGCATTAAACGAATAACTGGCTGTGCAAAATCTCTTATCTCAGCGGTTTCGAACTTGTTCGTTTCAAGCCTTGATTTCAAAGCATTATAACTAAAAAGTCCCCTTCGCTCATTTTCTAAGACCTCCTTTGTGCCTGCAAAATTGAAAAATAAATTTGCTACTTTTCCTTGAAAGCAATCATTGTATATAGTCAATATTTTTTCATAGTTTTTTTCTCTCATTACGGAGGTTGATATTTTGTAAAGATTTATAGCTTCATCTAAATTTACCATAAATCCACTATAGCCCATATTAACAAATAACTTACAGAAATTTTTTAGCATGTCGTAGTAATTCAAATCATTGATTACTTCTCGTACACCTAAATCTTGCTTTGCTTCCGTCTTCGTTCTGTATTCTCCTTTAAGCCACTTTAAAGCATTTCTTCTCAATTGCTCATCGTCTTTTATATAGCCTTCATAATATTTCATTATTACCATACCAAAATCAAATCCTCCAACATCAGTAATTTCATTGATGGTTTTCATAATGTTGGTTTGAATCAGATTCAAATATTTTTCATTCCTAATTTCAGTTAAAGAAATTTTATTCTCTTCTGCAGTCTTCGTTATAACTTGTTCAATCCATTTTTCCATTAAAGTTGGCAATGCACCACCTTCAGGTTTAGTTTGAATAGAAACATTATCCATGATTGCGGAATATAATGCAACACCCTTCCCGTCATTTGAATACAAACGATTGTCTGGTGTAAAATCAGCATTTGCAACTACAAACTTCTGTTTCAAAGCAACTGTATTCATCAAGTGAAGCATAAATGATTTCCCAGAGCCAAAATCTCCAATCCAGAACTTTACCATACTGTGCCCGTTCTTCACATCTTCCAATGCTAATACTACAGCGTTTATTTCATCTGAGCGTCCTACAGTTATATGTTGCACTCCTATTTTAGGAACAACTCCACCTATCAATGAATTTATAATTGATGTCGCCTCTTTAGGTTTAATGTTGTCTATCATTTGCTAAAAGTCTTTGATAATAATTTGGATTCATTATATAATAATCGTCTTCTTCTTCAATTAAAACATCTTCTAAATTTTCATAGCATATTTCATTAATACTGTCTATAATTTGACTCTTAAATAACCCATTAGTCTTTGCAAATGTTTCAATCTCGCTTTGCGATACCGAAAAATTAGATTTTGTAAATATTTCTAAAATTGTTGTATGTATTTGCTTAAATGGAATAGCGCTTGCATATATTGAATGATGAGTACTATTCGTTTTTTGCACTATTTCAATTTTGACTTCTTCACTATTTATTTCTTGAGTTTTAATAGTGTTGTTATCATCTTCATATTCATCCTTCAAATATTCATTTAATAGTTCCACAGTACCTGAATGCTGTAACTGAACTTCCTGAATTGAGGCTGTATCTAAATGAATTCTCTTTCTTCTGATTGCATAAATTTTTAAAACATCTTGCAAGGCTTTATCCAAGTCTCTGTTCTTCACTAATTCACTCACTACAACCTCAAAGTTGTGTAATTGTTCGTTTGTCTTGAATAAATTCTTTTGTATAGTTTTCGTTAATTGTTTATTGTCAAATGTTCCAGATTTCAAATCATGAAACAAATAATGGACATACAGCTCCAACGATGCTATCTTATCACTCTTAGAGATAAATTTAGAGGCTTCAAAAAATATGTTCTCTACGGATGGGTTTTTTTTATTCAGAATTCCAAGTGCTAAAATGTTTTCAACAAACTTTTGCGGATGTTCCTTATATTGGATAGAAATTTCTTCAAATTTTATTTTCCAACGACTTGTGTTTTGTGAATAGAGTTCTATTTCTGTATCTTCGTTAGGAAGACTGATTTTGGAAATTTGAGTTGCAAGTATTTTTGAAACTTTTGAAATGATTTTACCTTCAAATTCTATTGTTGCCTCAGGGGTTGTGTAATTGATATCAGTATTAATTTTTCTCTTGTGTCCGTAAAACTCACGAACATAATTTTCACAATGTTTGAAAATAATAGAATAAATTTCATTCGTCGTAGAATCGATACAGTATTTGTAATTGTTGCTTCCCGATTTGTATTTAAAATGTTTTCTTGCAACTATATCTGCAAATGTCATAAATTGCGTTTCCAATTTTGTTCCTTCATTAATGTATTCTTCTTTTAATGCTGCAAAAGTTCTAACGTACAGTTTTAGGATTTCCATGCGACAAAATTCAATATTGCAAAAATTATTGCTTGGAAACCATAGTTTATTTAAAAGCTTTACCTCTTCTTCATTTAAATTTAACTTGGTTTT
This sequence comes from Candidatus Nitrosocosmicus sp., assembly GCA_041747305.1. Lineage (GTDB taxonomy): Archaea > Thermoproteota > Nitrososphaeria > Nitrososphaerales > Nitrososphaeraceae > Nitrosocosmicus. The sequence goes on along the minus strand of JBGTFK010000200.1, from coordinate 1,257 downwards.
ATACTTACTACCTAATTTCCAGTAATCATAGTCATTAGTATAACCTTGATAATTATATCCGGTAACACTTCTTAATCTTGATACTCCATCGCTATCTCCTTTGGATTGCATTTTCTGAATCAAGAAGGAAGTTCCATAGGATTTTGTTTTAGGATAATATTGTCCTAATACTTGAAATTCTTTTTCTAATTTTTGGATGTCTTTGTGATTCTCATATTCATTTAATAGGTCAAACAATAATATAAAAGCATAATTAGAATTTCCTTCTAAATCAAGATATTCATTGTTAAAAAAACTATTTTTAAAACTATTATAAAATATTTTCTGCTGAGAGGTAGCGCTATAAATTTCAGTATGGCTATATACATACTGGTGTGACCAGGTGGGCACTCCACTATTAAACTTTTTCAAACTTGAGTTTGAATTTATTCTATAATCCTGCCCTGTTACGTCTATAATTGAATCGTCTTTACTATTGGATGTAGAGTTGGTGGTTGTCACACTAACTTTGATGTTCTTTAAAATATTTTGTACCATCTCCTCTTTCAATTCCTCCTTGGTTTTTTGTTTCAAATAAGTAGGAAGCGGTGGCTGTGATGTCGGTTTTTTCTTGCCAGTTAAAGCAAAGAATAGAAATATTATTATGACGATTACTAATACTGTTCCCATTTTGATGTACGAGCTGCTTAAATTATTTTCTAATGACTATGCTAAGGATTGACATTCTATAAAAATTTTGTTTATTCTTTCTTCAGCATACGTTTGTGTGATTTTTTCTTGTTCTAATCGAATATTATATTGACGTAAATGATTATACAGTTTTAATTCAACCTCTGTTAGGTTCTGAAGATTATGATTTGCTGTTGGTGCTCCTTCAGTACACTTATAACTTAAAAGTGTTTCCTCATCCATCATTACAGCTACAGTGTTCGGAAAATATGTTCTGAATTGATTTAGAATTTGAAAGCCATGTGCATCAACATCTCCCCAATAATAAAACTGTTTACTTTTTAACCAATCAATATCTTTAAGATGGCTAACATTAAAGCCGCCCCCACTCCAAATTGAAATAGTCTTTGTTAAATATGGGAGAGTAAGGAAATTCATTAAGTTCTCCGTAACAAAAATATTGTGACAATTGGAATTAAAATCATTGAATTCCGAAACCGTTAATGAAATATCTGTTACCTTATCAAGCGGAGAAAGTGACTTATCTATAAATCTAATACGGACCAAATGCTCTGAAAATTTGAGATT
>JBGTFK010000199.1:0-2762 GCA_041747305.1 Candidatus Nitrosocosmicus sp. | reverse complement strand
TATTAATTCTTGGAATTTGACTTTTAGATTCATCTAATGATTTTTTGATGTTATCTTTGGTTTCATCTAATGATCTGTTAACGGATTGATTGAAATCATTAATGTTATTATTGTTATTTTGTTCATTGGTATTATTTGAATAATTTTGGTTAGTTTCTATTTTCTTTGACATACTATCTATTAGATACCATACTATATAAACACCGGTATCAAACGGTTGTTAATGCCTAAAATTTCCAAAACATGACCGCAATTGGTGAAATGATTAAAAAATGCTGATACATGACTAAGATTTATATCTAATCTATGATAAATCATCTCTATTTCAATTATATTAATCATTTGTTATAATTTTTATTTTTATTTTTATATATATCAATACTATTAATAGGTATCTGGTTTGGTGGAAATCGTGAGGATATCCACATGGGTCGATATTTATCTATTAACTTGAATCTTATTCGAATTCTAATTACTATAAAGTTATTCGTTATCTATACTATCCCTGTATTAGGTCTATACAACACTAGAAAATTCATTTTTACTATGTGGTCAAAGTCAAATGTAAAAGCCCGATTAATATCTGTGTATTATGATTTAGAACTAGTTGAAATCTCTATTTTTCGATTAATAGTAACGATTAGAGTAATCTATCAGCGGTATGCATCATGACATACTTAATAGATACGAAATGTATATATATATGATATGACAAGCGAAAAAAATTCTAATCCTGTAATGACGGCTTTACACTCTTTCCATAAGAATTTTTCGTCGATAAGGGCATTCGTTGATGTTAACGGAAAGACAAAATACTGTGTAAGTTGCGGTAACACGGCTACTCAGGAAGCAATATTCAGTGTAGATGGAGCTACCATTATAGAAAAATACTGTGATTCCTGCGCAAAAAAGAATATAAAATAACTCATTCCAAAAGATCGTTCTTTTGACCTTTATTCCCGAGATAGGCAAGGGTCATTATTCCTAGGATCTCAATTGTGAAGATGAAAACAGAAAAAGATTCGTTTTAAAAGGACGAAAATGGAGAAGTACCCTACATCTTATACTTTTTATATCGTTACTATAATGGGTATCTGGTTCGGTGAAAATCATGTGAACATTCACATGGGTTTGATTATCGACTTTCTTTGTCGTTTTACTATACCAATTAAGATAATTACCTGAACCATCATTCAGAGTCGATCTATACTTTTCCCAAATGTTTACAGGTAGGTAGGTAGGTTACAGTCCCTTCCTGTATATTTTGACTAATAACCTACCTACATTCACCTATGTGATTTTTTGATTTTATAGTTGAAGAAATTCAACAACACTGACATGTTCTCAAAGCAACCAATTTGTTTTTAAGAAATTATTTTGAGAGAAGTGGAAAGCTACAGGCTTGGAAACATTTACGGAATCTGTAGACAGAATATACTTTTATTGGCTTTGATCAGTTAAAGGAAGATAGAATTAAACGTGGAACAAGTATAGATACATTCTAGACAAAAGAGCTAAGGATAAATTACTTTCGAGCTCGATGGTGATTAAAATAATCTAAAGTTGCTTTGTATTGCAAAATCTGATAATCGGTAATTATGCAACGGTAAGAATCAAAGTTTTAATTGATCTTACGCCTTCGATCTAGTAATCGTAATTTTCTTTAAATATGACATACATATTAATAAATTTGAATGAAAACAATAATTTTCTTCTTAGGTTTTGCGTTGATATCTATGCTGTTTGCAGGATTTGGAGCATCATTTGAAAATTTTAAGAATTTTGAAGCTTCAGCTCAGACCAGCGATAGTAATGATGAAAACACAAGAATGTTGGATCAATTAATAACAAATTTAACTCAAGCACAAAGCACTGTTTCAAATAATAACTCAGAATTGGCTACAACCCAATTAACCGCAATTATTGGAGAATTATCTGATATAATCGGAAAGGTTACAACTGATAACAATGGTAAATATCTTGATACCCATACACATTTCTTTAACCACAAAGGAAATGCACATACCGTAACCCATACTCATCCTCACCATGCTGACCATCACAGTCACCACGAGAGCTGGACTGAAAAGCACCATATCTTCGATCCTAGTAACTGTAAGCCAGGATTAATGTGCTAACATTCCTGTTCTGATAACTTTTTTCTTTTGTGGTTTCTTAAATTTCAAATCAGATCAGATATTACTTTGACATCATATTTTATCAAGGATTAAAAACGATATCATGTAAAGTGATTTTTCTTTTATCAAAATGATGAATCTCATATAATATGTTAGTCTTCTGTCATACTAATCGTTACTATAAATACGTAGCTGATTCGGTTGAAACAATGTGGATAAGGTATGAGCATTTAAGTTTGTTTGTATATAATTTCTAATCATAGTTATTTTTTATCTTTTAGTTTGTTAACCTGCTGCTTTTCTCTTCTTTGTTCTTTTGAAGATAGAGGTTTAGGAAATTTATTTACCCAGTGATTAGTCATTCTTTCGGTACTTTCAACGGACTCTTTATACAATTCTGTCATTTTTTCGGCATTTACTGCCAATTCTTTATACAATTCTGTCATTTTTTCTGAGCGTTTAATGTACTCTTTGTATATTTCAGTCATTGATGTAATGTATTTAATATATTCATTATACATTTCACCCCAGGCCATAGGTGAATTTTGTTGCCACCAGTCCGTAATCGATCTAAATTGATTAGGATTGTTCATGTTTCGCTCCTCATTGCGGTTGTTATTGTTA
>JBGTFK010000198.1:0-71954 GCA_041747305.1 Candidatus Nitrosocosmicus sp. | reverse complement strand
CAGATACTTGTTTATTACAACTGCAAGATGCAAATGGATAGTCCTAGAAGAGCAATCAAGTACCTAACAGGCTATTAATCTAATTCGGTTTGTGATTGTAATAGGATAAAATTATCAAGATGAATTATGACCCAGTCTCATGTATTTACAAATCGATCAATTTAAGACTTATAATTGACGTGTGGAAAGATTATCAAGTTGAAGCTAATCAGAAAAGGCAAAGTAAAGGATATTTATGAAACCGATGACAACACATTAATTTTTTCTTTTTCTGATAGGATATCTGCCTTTGATGTTATATTAAATGATGAGATTCCTTATAAAGGAAAAGTTCTGTGTGATTTTGCTTTTTTTTGGTTTAAGAATCTAAAGGGAAAAAACCACTTTATGAAAAGGGTAGGCACAAATAAGATTGAAGTAGCAAAGTTGAACATGCTCCCTGTAGAATGTGTAGTCCGCTCATACTTATACGGAAGCTTATATTCTAGGTATCTTCAAAATGCCATAGATATTTCTGGAACGGAGGAATATTTTGCAAATAAAGATTTGCAATTAGCTTCAAAATTGCCAAATCTTGTATTTGATCCAACTACTAAATCTGATCAACATGACAAACCCCTTTCCGAAACAGAAATAATTAAAAATATACTACTAAGTAAAACGGAATTAATGCAAATAAAAGAACTATCTCTGGACTTGTTTTCTCAAGTAAATACGATCGTTTCAGCTTCCGATTTTATACTCTCAGATATCAAATTTGAATTCGGAAAAGACCCAAAGACAGGTGAGATCATGCTCGGGGATTCAATAGGACCAGATGAATTTAGAATATGGAATAAAGGTGATTACCAAGTTGGACATATTCAGGATAGTTACGACAAGCAAATATTAAGAGATTGGCTACAGCAAACCGGATTCCGAGAAGAAGTAGAGAAATGCAATAAGAATAATACAGGTCCAAAGATTCCAAAGTTACCAAATGATATAATCGAAAAAGTGTCTCAAAGGTACATTGACGCTTATGAACGCATAACGAGATCCACTTTTACCAAGTAGGACTAATCAATTAAATTAATTGACAAATCTTTTATTATTTATTCTACGCTTATGACAAGCAGGCCTTGTTTGGAAGGGTCTCTCAGTAACTCTGCCATCTTTCTAGGGATGTGTATGGCACTTAGATTACAATTTATACACAGGGTTCGATCACAAATAAAATTGCTTTTTCTTAAAACAATATCATGATGATGGGTAAGAAGGAGATTTTCATTCCCAAACCCCTGAATTTTAAAGGTAAACGGTTCTACAATCAAATCTATTTCTATGAAAGATTGATTATTCCTGATCTTATTCTTCAAGTCAATGGTGAGATCAGAACATGATTTGTTTGCACTAACTCCTATAATACAATCTCCACGTAGTGTCAAGTGTGGATCTTTGGTGATCTCTATGGTTCGAGCGTGAAGAGAACGAACATTGTTGTGGCCACAAAATTGTATTTCTTCTGTTAACAACTAGCCAAATTTGTTCATACTATTAGGTAAATAATCCTTTATTTTTTAAATAAGGTAACTATAAATAAAGATTTAGAAGTAATCTAGTTGATTTGTTACCAGCAGCAGCAGGTTATGATAGAGGAATTACTGTTTTCTCACCTGATGGGCGATTATATCAGGTTGAATATGCAATCGAAACCGTTAGGAGAGGCACATTAGCCTTGGGGATTAAAAGCACTGATGGTGTAATCCTTGCAGTAGAAGAAAAAACGAGAAAATTGCAAATATCTAATGTAACTCAAAAAATATTTCAGATAGATGATCATATAGGTCTTGCCGCAGCAGGGTATATTCCAGATGCTCGCACTCAGGTTGATCACGCACGATTTTTTGCCCAGAGCAACCGTCTTATATATGATGAAGTAGTTGACGTTGAAGGCGTCGCAAAAAACTTAGCCGATATGGCTCAACAATATACTCAATATGCTGGCGCCAGGCCCTTCGGCGTTGCATTGATATTGGCTGGTGTCGACAAGAATGGAATAGGCTTGTATCTCACCGACCCAAGCGGTACTTACATCGGATACGATGCTGTGGCAATTGGTGCAGGAAGCGAACAAGTAACTGAACACTTAGAAAAAAATTATAAGAATGATATTAGTCTCGATAAAGCTTGCGTACTTGCTATCGAATCTATTTTCATGGTGAGTGAAGAAAAGACTGGCACTAAACACATTAGATTGGCTGTGATTGATTCAAAATCAAAAACTTTAAGAATGATGCCGTTAGAAGAAATAGAGATTTATTCAAAACAAGTCCAAGATAAAGAGAGTCAATCTTGACTTGGTCTGATCTAGATTAACATATTAGGATTATTTTTGAATATACAACCCTTTAAATAATTCTTGTTTTATTGAAAAATTGATTATCAATGGCAATAGAAATTGGTTCTAAAGCACCTAATTTGCAACTTTCTGAGTGGGTACAGGGTACACCAACCAATATAGATAGATTGGAGGGGAATGTAGTTGTTATCGAAGTATTTCAAGTTAACTGTCCAGGATGTTTTCTGTATGGAATTCCGCAGGCAATTTCGCTCTATGAAAAATATAAGGATAAAAATGTTAAGGTGTTAGGAGTCGCTACTGCATTCGAAGATTATGATAAAAACACATTACAAAACCTCGAACTTTTACTTTCAGAAAATCAAGTTATTGGAGAAACATACAATGCATTAAGACAGCACGGTAAATTGGTTGATACAAACAAGTTATATTACAAGATACCATTTCCAGTAGCTTTTGATAAAATTATCAAAATGCCAGTCGAAGTATCAGACAAAATGATTTTTGATTTTATTGAAATATATGTTTCTGATTTTTCTACATTTTCTGACAAAGATAAAACAGATCTAATTGACAAAGTACGAAATTATTTACAGGGTAAGGAATTTTCGGCATTGACATTTGAGACTTATAGGTTGAGAGGGACACCTTCTTCTGTAGTCGTCGATAAAGAGGGGATCCTGAGGTATAGTTTTTTTGGATCTGAAGGTTATTTGGAAGGAGCAGTGAACGAATTGCTAAATGAACGGTGATTTATATTTTAACTTCATTGAGCTTTGATGTTTCCATTCCAGATTCATTCCTTTATGATGTCTCGACAGAAATTGATAAAACACTGAAAATCTTTCAGTTATCAAGAGCATTATCGATCTTTAGGGTTAATAACGTATTTATTTATCACGACAAATTATTGAACGCAAGCAAAAATGATCTTCAACTCATGGTAACTATCCTTGAGTATCTTGACACACCTCAGTACTTAAGACGGAAACTTTATCCTAAACTTGAAATATTAAAAAATGTTGGGAAGCTTCATCCAATAAGATCGCATCATCATAAAGACAGGTTAGAGATAAGAGAAGTAATGAGTGGCGAAATTAGAGTAGGAGTTGTTGAGAAAAGACGGGATGCGTATTTTGTAGATGTTGGATTAAGCATTCCGATCCAGTACGATGGTAAATTTAAACATGATGGTAGGAAAGTAAATGTGAAATTATTAAGGCATAAGAATTATATTAATGCAATTGATATCGAAAAAAACGAAATAACAGAGCTATATTGGGGATACGACATACATCAAATAAGAGATTTAAAAAATATTATGGATAAATTTCCTCCATCAAACATTATACTTACCTCTAGACATTCGAAATGCTTTAACCCATCTGAGAATGAGTTTTCAAAGTTGAATAGTTTTTTAGACTCTAATTCAATCTTAGTTGTTTTCGGATCACCAAAGTTTGGGTTAAATTCCATTTTGTCAAAGGAGAAAATGAACATTTCCAAGTATTACTCCTATAATTTCTTTCCAAATCAAGGTACTCAAACGGTTAGATTAGAGGAATCAATATACGGCGTATTGTCTATCCTGAATATCTGTTTACTTTCTCCCTAGTCGATTAACAGCGATAATAAACTTATTAAAGGGATCGGAAAAATTTTTGTATCTATGGGTCACCGAAAATATAGCGCTCCACGAAGAGGTAGCATTGCATTTCGACCACGGGCCAGAGCACAAAGCTTAGAAGCTAGAATCAGAACATGGCCCGAACATTTTAGTCGTGATAATGTTGGCTTGGTTGGATTTGCAGGATTTAAAGTAGGTCAAATTCAGGTAATGACAATTGATGATAAGGAGAAGACTCCTAATTATGGTAAACCATTAATGAACCATTCTACAGTGATATCTTTACCGCCTTTAAAAATAGTTGGAATTCGAGGTTATTCCGAAGATGGGTACGGTAAGCATGCATTGTTCGATGTTTATTCTAAAGACAGCATAAAAGACTTGTCTTCAAAGTACAAGACCAAATATTCTGAGGATGGATTAAAAAAAGCTGTAGGAATGATCGGATCTGTTAAGCACATGAACGCTGTAGTCGCAGTCTTTCCTAATAAGATTGGAATATCTCAAAAGGTCCCTTTTATATATGAAATTCCCGTATCTGGAGGGGACAATCAAACTAAGTTTGAATTCTTGAAGTCTAAACTGGGTCACGAAGTGAGAGTAACTGATGTTTTCAAAACAGGGCAGAATATCGATGTCCATGGGATTACTAGGGGAAAGGGAGTTGAAGGTCCAATTACAAGATTTGGTGTTAAAAGAAAGCAGCACAAATCAAGGAAAAGTGTTAGAGCTGTTGGAACTTTAGGTCCTATATCACCAGCAGTGGTAATGTATACGGTGGCCAGACAAGGACAAAGAGGGTTTCACCAGCGCACAGAATATAACAAAAGGATCCTAGTAATGTCAAATTCCGATAATACCGAATTGGTAAATATTAACCCAAAAGGAGGGTTCAAACATTTTGGCTTGGTAGATGGAGATTATATGATAGTTAGAGGAACTATACCTGGAGTACCGAAGAGATTAATAAAGTTGAGACAACCCATAAGGAGCAAACAATCAAAAATAAGCGAACCCAAGATATTGGAGGTGATTGTATAGTTGAAAACTAAACTATTCGACTTAAAAGGTAATCAAACCGAAGATATAGATCTACCGACAATATTTAATTTTCCATACCGTCCTGAGATTATTAAGAAAGCGTTCGTCAATTTGTATTCACACCGGTTCCAGAAGCAGGGTAGGTATCCTGCGGCTGGGGAAATTGTGAGCGCTGAATCGAGGAATACTGGGTTAGGCATTGCCCGACTTGCAAGAGCAAAAGGTGAAGGATTTTCTCGTGCGGGACAAGCAGCAGGGGTAGCTGGTGTTAGAAAGGGTAGACTAGCCCACCCACCTGAATCTTGGAAGGTTACTCATAAAAAACTGAACAAAAAGGAAAACAATATCGCTCTTCTCTCTGCTATATCGTCAACCCGTCAAAGTGAATTAATAATCAGCAGGGGTCATTTAATAGAAGATATAAAATCTTTTCCTGTTGTGGTAACTAACGATATTGAAAATGTGGGCAGAACCAAAAACCTATTAGACATTTTACGTATACTGGGAATAGAAAGAGATGTCAAAAGAGTAGAACAATCGATCAAGAAGCGTTCTGGAAAGGCCAAGAGAAGAGGTCGTCCTAACCGTATTGGAAAAAGTGCACTAATAGTTGTCGGTAATACTGAGTGTGAGTTGTTGAAATTAGATAATTCTATCCCCGGGATTGGCGTAAAATGTGTAAAGGATTTAAGTGTTTTAGACCTTGCACCTGGTGCAAGGCCAATAAGGTTAGTGGTGTTTACGCAAAATTCATTAGACGAATTGAGTAATATGAAAATTCCGAAGAATATAATTATAGAGAGTTCGACATGAATAAATTTTTGTATAACAAAAAAATTGAAATAAGTGCGGATATCGCGAGTAAGATAATCCTTGAGCCTTATGTGACCGAAAAGACCTTCAATATTATTGAAAAAGAGAACAAACTCAGTTTCATAGTACATAATAAGGCAACTAAACCTCAAATCATCAAATCTATGAAGATAATCTATGAGGCAGAGATTAGTGAAGTAAATACTTTTAATACCATTAGAGGTAAGAAAGCAATTATGAAATTCAAGAATGTGGATGGCGCAAGACAGCTCGCAACTAATTTAGGTTTGGTGTAAAATATGGGATATATTGCGAAAAGGACCGATTTAATAATTATGTGTAGGAGTAGGTAAAAAAAATGGTACGAGAATTTAAATTCAAAGGATATTCCGGTGAACAAATCCAAAAGTTATCAATTGAAACACTTATGCCGCTGCTAAATTCAAGGCAAAGACGATCTTTGGATAAGAGGCTCTCCACTTATATGAACGACGAAAAGAGAAAATTTAGAGAAGATTTGAAATTAGCTAGGGATGGTAAACTTAAAGGTCAATTAAAGACTCATCTAAGAGATATGATTATTTTGCCCGACATGATCGGATTAACAGTATTGGTTCATAACGGAAAAGAATTTGTTTCCTACCCTATAAAACCAGAAATGGTGGGTCATTACCTAGGTGAATATGCTATTACCAATAAACGAGTTCAACATGGAGCCCCTGGTGTTGGTTCATCGCGCTCAAGCTTGTATGTCCCATTAAAGTGATATAGATGCCGGATTACTCTTATTCTTTTCAAAAGTATGAAAAGTCAAGACATGTAAAGGCCGCAATTCGCGATAAATCTATTTCCCACAAGCATTCCAGAGAAATCGCTATATCTATAAATAACAAAAGTATAGAAAAGGCAAGGGAATTCCTAGAGGATGTTTTGATAAGAAAAATAGCAGTTCCTTACAGAAGATATAACAATGAAGTAGCTCATAGATCAAATATTCGAGATGGCTTTTGTTCTGGTAGATACCCCCACAAATCAACATCTGAGTTCTTGAAGTTACTAGACAATCTAGAATCTAATGCAGAGTACAAGGGAATGGATTTGGATAGACTCAAAATCATTTCCGTAGTTGTTCACAAGGGAACTAAATTGAAAAGGTTCACCCCGAGAGCAATGGGAAGAGCAAGTCCTAAATATGATACCCTGGTTCATGTTGAAATTGTAGCAATGGAAGGTAGGTCGTCTTAATTGAATGCAATCAAAAACGTTTTAAAAAACAATTATCGTAATACTGAATTAGATGAGTTTTTAAAAGAAGAATTAAAAGATGCTGGTTTTGGAGGGGCTGATATCCAAAAATCCCCTCTGGGTACTAGACTAACCTTGTACGTGACAAGACCGGGACTGGTTATAGGAAGGAAGGGCAGTGGCATTAGGGATCTTACTTCTAAGTTGGAGGTAAAATTTGGATTAACTAATCCACAGATTTCAGTAGTCGAAGTAGAAGTACCTGAATTAAATCCTAAGATAATGTGCAATAGGTTAGCACAGCTCATAGAAAGGGGCACGGCATTCAGGCGAGCTGCATTGTGGACAGTGAACACTATAAAGAATGCTGGAGCACTCGGCGTTGAGGTGACGATTTCCGGAAAGTTGCGTAGTGAAAGAGCTCATTTTGAAAAACATTCTTCTGGAATTATTCCAAAAAGTGGAAACATGGCTGACAAAGTAGTCCGTGAAGGCATTACTCACGTCTTAACAAAAATGGGAATTATGGGCATTAGACTTAAGATTGCAATAAAAAATGCTACACCGCCTGAATTTGAACTCAAAACCAATTTCAAAGATCATAACAATCAACAAAGTCAAACAGATAATAAAAGTCTATCAGATCCAAATGAGAGTAATATGACTAACCCGAATGAAACAAAACAGCAGAAAGAAATATTAGAAAATAAAGGAGAGATAAATAGCTAATTGTCAAGAAATAAGACTAGAACATTAAGACAATTTAACGATAATGATCTAAAGGATAAATTAAGTGATTTGAAGGTCGATTTGGCTAAGCTTCGTTCCGAGTCAATTAAGGGGACTTTAAAGAAAGAAGCGGGAGTTATTAGGTGGAAGAGAAGAGACATAGCACGAATCCTCACTCTAATGAATGAAAGAACTGGAGGGAAGAAATAAAAAATGCTGGTAACTGACCTAATACACTCCAATGATTATCTTGGTAAATTTGTTAATATTGTTAGATCTAAGAACGAGAGGAATTCTAACAGATCCGGAACTGTTGTGAACGAAACTAAGAATATGTTATACTTGATGACCCCAGACAGCAAAAACGTCATAAGGATTCCAAAAAGCGAAATATGTGAATATGAGATTTACCAATCACATGGAACCTGTTATCTCGATGGCAAGCGATTATTAGGCAGGCCCGAGAGATTAATCAACATAGTAAAGTGATTATTATGGTAAAGAATATTGGTATCCAAGTAAGAGCTCCAAAGAAAACATGCACTAATAGATATTGCCCATTTTGTGGCTCACTATCGCTAAGAGGAAAATTGATAGTAGGGACGGTAGTCAGTCATAAAGGGAAAAACATGGTTGTCGTAGAGCGAGAATATTCACGATTTGTGAATAAGTATAAGAGATATGAGAGAAGCAAATCCAGAATCCATGCTTTCATCTCTGATTGCATAGATGTGTCCGACGGAAACAAAGTCAAAATTGCAGAATGTAGACCATTGTCGAAAACCATTTCATTTGCTGTTGTGGAGGTTAGTGAGTAAACTTGGCAACTAAATCAAGAGCCGTATCCTCAAGAGGAGTAGAAGAATTTAGGCCATATGTTACTAGGGCACTTCCAATAATGGCAAATCTTGTCTGCGCAGACAACACTGGTGCGAAAATATTACAGATTGCTCAAGTTACACGCTACAAGGGAAGGCATTCAAGGCTACCTGCAGCAGCAGTTGGTGATTTCGTAACAGTTACTGTAAAAAAAGGACCTGCTGAACTCAGAAAACAAATATTTGGAGCGGTCATAGTAAGGCAGAAATATCCAATCAGGCGTTTGAATGGCGTCCGAGTATCTTTCGAAGATAATGCGGCTGTTTTGGTTACAACGGAAGGCGAAATTAAAGGAACAGACTTGAAAGGGCCTGTAGCTGCAGAAGCTGCTGAAAAGTGGCCAAGAATTGCTAATTTAGCATCAACGATCATTTGAGTGAAAGAAAATGAAAAGAAAGTCAAATAATATATGTTCAAATTTATCCAACAATCTGAAGAAGGAGTACAATACAAAGAGTTTGAGAATAGTTAAGGGCGATTCAATCAAAATTATGAGAGGTGAATATAAGGGGGTAGAAGGAAAGGTAGAGAAACTGAATACTCTGAAGGGACGGCTAAGCATAGAAGGCGTTCAAAGGGAAAAAATCAAAGGAGGACAAGTAAAAGTTCAGATTCACGCCTCCAACGTTCGCATAACCTCCTTACACCTGGATGACAAATATCGAAAGAATAAGATAGGAAATCAGGAACAAATTAATAAATCATCAAGAAAACAAACAGTGAATACACCTGAAAAAAACGAGGAAAAGAAGTGAAAATTAAATGGTAAAAAAAAGTGGTAGTACTAAATTAAAAAGACAAATGGCACCTAAATTTTGGGACATTAAACGTAAAGAATCCCCTTTCATTCTGGCACCCAGACCTGGCCCTTATTCAAAAACAAAATGCTATTCGATCGGTGTATTGATTCGCGATGTTTTGCATTTATGCTCTAATTTGATGGAAGCTAAGAGAATTTTAAACTCTGGACAAATCAAAGTGGATGGTAAAATTAGAAGGGATGGACGTTTTGGTGTCGGAATTATGGATGTGGTAGAGATAGTACCAAATGGCACAGCTTATAGAATGGTCCCAAAAGGTTCAAAATTACTAGTCCCAACTCAAACCAAGGAAAAATCATTAAAATTATTAAAAATTACTAGGAAGGTAAGTTATCGAGGAAATAAAATCCAGTACGGGTTTCACGATGGCAAGACCTTAATATCCGATAATAAAGATATGAGTGTAGGGGATTCCTGTTTAGTAACGATCCCTGCAATAAATATTGAACAACATATTAAGTTTGAAAATGGATGTAATATTCTTGTAGTTCAGGGTGAAAACGCCGGAAAGATTGGTAAAGTAGAAGAGATCAAGGATGGTATGTTTTCATTACCTAAAAGAGTAGTGTTAACATTTGATGAAAAAACCGTTGAATTACCGGTGAGTATAGTAATGCCTGTTGGTGTTGAAAAACCTGTATTAGAGGTGTTAGTTAATGAGTGAAAACAAAATAAATCCCATGAAAGAAATTAATGTATCTAAAGTGGTAATTAATATTGGTGTAGGTAAATCAGGTGATCCAGTTGAGAAAGCCAAGAATGCTTTATCTGAGCTAACGGGAAAAACTCCAAGTGTGAGGGGCGCAAAAAAAAGCGTTAGAGATTTTGGCATTCACAAAGGCGAACCTATTGGTGCTATGGTTACCCTGAGACGGACAGATGCCACAAACTTTTTAAGACGAATAATGGAATCAAAGGGGAATGTGATAAAGAATTCATCATTTGATAATAATGGTAACATATCTTTTGGAATCCATGAACATATTGATATTCCTGGTACAAAGTACAATCCTGATATCGGTATATTTGGAATGGATGTATGTGCCGCATTGACAAGGCCCGGCTACAGAATTTCAAAAAGGAGAAATCCCAGCAGGATCGGCAAGAATCATAAAATTACAAAAGATGAGTCAATAGAATTCTTCAAGACCAAATATGGAGTTGAAGTCAATTGAAAATTAAAATCAGAGATTATGCCCTCACCGGAAGGAAGAAGTTGGCCCACGGTAAGGGTACTCGATGGTGTAAAAGATGCGGATCTTTTAGTGGAATGATTTGTTCTTATGATCTTATGTTGTGCAGAAGATGTTTTAGAGAAGTTGCCTTCTCGTTAGGGTTTAGGAAATACGAGTAAGTGATTATTGAATGCCCGCATTAAATATCTTATCAAATCTCTTTACCACTTTATATAACAATGAAATGCGAAGAAAGCGAGAATGTATAGTATTGCCCGCCTCAAAATTCTCAAGCGAGGTCTTAAGGGTAATGCAAAAGCAGCGATATATTGGAGAATTCGAACAAGTCGACGATGGGAGAATGGGTAAATTCAGGATACAACTCTTAGCAAAAATTAATAAATGTGGAATCATTACTCCTAGATTTAGTGTGAAGAAGGATAAATACTTAGATTGGGAACGTCAGTTTCTTCCATCATATAATATGGGTATTTTAATAGTATCCACTAGTAAAGGAATTATGTCACACCATGATGCTCAAAACGAGGGATTAGGAGGTGCACTTATAGGTTATGTCTACTAAACCCGAATTTTATACAAATGAGATCATTATTCCGGATGGCGTATCGGTAAATATGGATCAGAATCTTATTACAACAAACGGCTCCAATGGAAAAGTTCAAAAAGATTTTACAAAGATCCCCGCATTAATTGAAGTTGGTAAAGAAAAGGTTACAATACGATCTCGCGGAAATAGGAAAAGCGATTTTGCGTTGGTCAATACAGTGCATAGTCTTATTAGGAATATGATAAAGGGTTCTACCACCGGATTCACTTATAAACTAAAAATAGTATTTGCTCATTTTCCTATATCTGTAAAGATCAAAGGTCAAGAGGTTTATATCGAAAACTTTTTTGGAGAACGATCAGCTAGAGTATCAAAGATACTCGGGAAGGATACCAAGGTTACTGTTCAAGGTGACGATATTTTGATAACAGGACCAAATATTGAAAATGTTTCCCAAACAGCTGCAAATATAGAATCTTCCACAAGGATAAAGAATAAGGATTCTAGAGTGTTTCTTGATGGGGTATACATTTACTCCAGGGCCTAATTCTCCATCAAAAAATAACCTTTTAACATTATTCGGGTTAATTAAATTTGATCATAACTTTTAGTTTTTAAGCGAGACATCAAAGTAGTAAACATAACATTTATTTATTCTTTACAATTTTTATTAACATAGTGCCGCTGTAGCTCAGCTTGGTAGAGCAAATTCATGATGGATGCATTATGAAGCTCAACTGGCTGTTAACCAGTAGGTCATCAGTCCGAGTCTGATCAGCGGCGCTTTGGTTAAATCAAAATGAGATGATGTCTAATGCTATTGCATCGGATAACAAATAAGTATGTCTGTTCCCTGATACAAAATTATTTTTAATATCTATTCTAGGAACCCATCGATTTGATGACGTGAATAGTCTTTCTTTCTTCATCCTATTTTCAAGCGCTTCTATATCTAGTTCTATCTCTTCTATCTCTTCAGTTTCCAAGATTTGAATTATCAATAAAATTTTTTTAATCAAAACCCGATCCCCATTTTTGGAGAAGTCACGATTTCTTTCGTCTTCTTCAATGATTTTTATTTTTATCTGTTTTCGGTTTAATGCGTCTCTGCTCATGAGCATTCTGTCACTCAGATATCCTTCATAACCCATTGAGAATTATTGTACATAAGTTGCTATTAATTATTTAAATTTTTTACCTTAATTTTGGAGAATTCTAAGTTCAGTTTATTTTCCTTAATACTGACTTGGGAGATTCTTATTCGATCATTAGGTAATATACTTGAATCAACTCTTCCAATCATACGTACACCTGAAAACTCCCCAACCCCATAATGCCCTATCGAGTCTGGAAGATTAGAAAATGATTTTTCAAGCAGGACACCTTTTCTATTGATTTTTCTAAAACCTGTTTTCTTGAAACAAGAATTGCAATAACGATTCGGCGGCCAGATATGAACATTGCACCTAAAACAATATGTAGTGATCAAGTTGCCTTTCTCCGCGTTATTGATAATAATATCCATTAACTTCATCTTGCGTTATTTTTGAAGGACAATTACGGTGGTGGAAGTACCTGCAGCGGCCATATTATGAACTAGACCGCTCTTACAACCTTTTTTTTGTCTTAAACCTCCCTTTCCTTGTAATTGTAGTACTATTTCGTTGGTCTGATCAATCCCAGTTGCCCCAATGGGATGACCACATCCGAGTAGTCCTCCTCTCACGTTCGTATAAAGGGTGCTTTCGTGCATGAATTTTCTTCCCTGACCCTTTTCGACAAATCCAATATCCTCGTAGGCTAGGATCTCTAAAATTGTAAATGCATCATGTATTTCTACGATATCGATGTTTTGAGGTCCCAAGTTCGATTGCTCAAACGCATCTCTTGATGCGATTCTCGTTGATATTATGGAACCAAGATTATCTGAAATGGATGCAAAGCTAGCTCCTTGATTATTCTGGGAGATACCTTTGATCCAAATGGGGATTTCAGTCCTTTTCGCCAATTCCTCTGACAAAACAAGTAATGATGAGGATCCCTCGCAAGGGTAACAACAATCAAATTTCTTTAATGGTTCTACCACCATTTTCGAATTTACTATTGATGAATAGGTGAAGCGTTTGTCATAGAAATATGCATTTATGTTTTTATTAGCATTGGCATGATTCTTTAAAGAAATCATTGCTAAATCTTCCTCAGTAGTTCCATACCTTCGAAAATGGTTTTGTGCATATAGAGCTGCCCAGTGAATTGGCATATCATATACTCCCCTGGATCTATCCCAAGTTAGTTTGTTTCCTTGACTGTTCTGCTTTTCTACTCCTGTTACTAGGACTGCCTTACATAAACCCGACTTAATCAAGGAGTATGCCAGCATAATTCCACTAGTACCTGAATTACATAAATTTTCGATCTTGGTAGAAAATTTTGGCCTGATACCAACCATTTCTGATATTATATTACCTAAGTAGGAATCATTAGAGCTACTTGATACAATTAGTCCATCTATTTCAGCCTTTTGAATCCGTGTGTTCCCAAGTAGATCGATTATGGACTTGCTAGCTAAATCAGCAGTCGTAAAATCCGAAGCCTTGGTAAATTTTTGAGTATTGGAAGAATCAATTGCTATTTCCATAACTCTGTAAAATCCTTGTAGTTCAGATTCCCGTTATAGTCTTTAACAGGATTCATTTGTAGAATTGGTAGATCAATACCAATTTTTTTCCACCGTTTAATCTGACT
The DNA here is from genome assembly GCA_041747305.1 of Candidatus Nitrosocosmicus sp. GTDB lineage: Archaea > Thermoproteota > Nitrososphaeria > Nitrososphaerales > Nitrososphaeraceae > Nitrosocosmicus. The sequence continues at coordinate 57,970 of JBGTFK010000198.1, read as the reverse complement.
ATTGCAATCATTTATAGACCCAGAAATCACAAAATCATTCAGCATCTCGTCGGTAACATTTTTAATTGACTCTTCTAGCCCATACTTGTTGTAATCATTGTGGATCTTTTCAACTACTGATTCGTATTTCGTTTTAATCAATGATTCATAGTAGATTCTCCCCACTGATATATAAAAAGCCAATGTTCTTGCAGCTCTCAGGGAGGCCTTTACAGGATCTTTATTGGAAACGGACGTGATAATTACAACCGCCTTCTTAAATGCTTGATTTCGGTTTTCAAATTTGACGTTCTCTATTACCATTTTCAATTCATCTACTGACTTTAGGTAGAGAATTATCCCATCTGCATACCTTTTAGCAACATTAATCATTCCTGGATTTACAGCAGCTACATAAATAGGGATATCGTCTCTAGAGTGTTCAAGTAATTTAAAATTTTTGATGTTTACAGTTTGTCCATGAAAGTTAACTTTATTCGGCTTCAAAAGAAGTTTTATCAATTGTACATATTCTTTCATTCTGATTAATGGTTTTTCAAATTTGATTCCATGAAGATTTTCCACTAGGACGGATGTGCTAGTGCCAAGGCCCAAAATGGCTCGTTTATTTGATAGATTGTCCAATGTAATTCCACCCATACCAATCGTGGCCGGAGTTCTAGAATAGATATTTACAATAGATGTCCCTATTTTTACTCTGTTTGTAACTTGGGATATAGCCCCAAGGGTTGAAAAGACTTCTTTTCCCCATGACTCGGGGGCCCAGATGGAATGAATGTTTTCATTTTTGTCCACCATTGACGCAAATTTGAGGATATCCTTTGATTTTAATAATGATCCAATACTAAATCCAATTTCTTCCTTCATACTTATTTTGAATTTATCCTTGACAGCTCTTTAGATGATTCTTCGATATCCTTGTGGGAATCAATAGATTTCCAAAACGATTTTTCAAATTTTTTTGCTTTTAATTTTTGTTCGTTGACCATGGCAGGCAGTGCTGTTGTTTCAATGTTTCCTTTATCGGGTAAGAAGTCGAAAATTTCTTGGTTAAAAAAATAGATACCTGCGTTGATCCATTTATCGATTATATTCGGTTTTTCTTTAAATCCAGTCACAAATTGCTGGTCATTGAAATCTACAATCCCAAAAGGGCTTTTTAAAGGAACGACTGCTATCGAGTTATAATCGTTTTTATGAGATAAAATATTGAAATCTATGTTGGTTAATATATCTCCATTGATCATAAAGAATCCATTTTTTTCATCCTTCAGGAGAGCCTGGGTGTTTTTCAGAGCACCGCCGGTACCTAGCGGTTCCTCTTCTACCATATAAGCAACCTTTACTTTGAATTTGTTACCACTTGCGATATGATTAATGATTTGCTCCTTTAAATAGCCAACACAGATGATAATTTCTGTTATATTATTTTTGGACAATAGCTTTATTTGCCACTCGATAATAGGCTTGCCTAGGATTTCTATCATTGGTTTCGGGCGGTTATCTGTGATAGGTTTAAGTCTCTTACCAAATCCTCCCGCTAATATTACTCCTTTCAAAACAATCTAACTGATTTGATTTAAAATATATTTTTTCCTATTGCGGGTAGGAAATAGGTTACCTATATGGGGAATTTATATGCTATTTTGATTAATTTCATTACTATGATATTAGTGTTATTACTATGATATTAGTGTTATTACTATGATATTAGTGTTATTACTATGATATTAGTGTTATTACTATGATATTAGTGTTATTACTATGATATTAGTGTTATTAACCAATAAGAATATTTCACAATTCGAATATTGAAATAAGATTGAAAAAAGGCTTAATTTTTTAGAAACTTTGCAATATAACTTAACAGTTCATAGATCTGATCTTGGGTATGATCTGAATTTAGCGATATTCTCAAACGCGCTCCATTTTTTTTAACAGTAGGGTATCGTATTGCTTGCACAAAGAAATGTTGCCTTAATAGTTTTTTCGAGACTTCTAAAGCTTTTTTTTCAGATCCAATTAAGAGTGGAATTATTGGACTTTTCTCTATTTTTCGAGTTTTGATTTTTTGTTCTTTAGCTATTTTGTGAAAATACTCGATATTTCTATACAACTTAGTCTGGAGAATTCCTTCCTTTGATAATTGCAATGCCATTAAAGCTATTTCGGCCAAGTAATCTGGAAGAGCAGAAGTAAAGATAAATGGTCTGGATTTATTTATTAAGTATTCTCTTACCAACTTCGAACAGCTAACATAGCCTCCGAAACAACCAAGTCCTTTGCTCAGACTGCTAATATGAATATCTACTCCATTGTTTACACCAAAATAACTTGGAGTTCCACCATAATCCTTCAAGTTGTTGTTCCCTATAATGAAATCTCCATGTGCGTCGTCAACTAGGAGTAGGCAATTATTTTCAGTCGAAATGCGGGAGATTTCCCTTAAATCAGCCATATCGCCGTCCATGCTAAAAATTCCTTCGGTTATTATTATTTTTCTTTTGTGACTATATTTTTTTATAGTCTTTTCTAATCCTATTATATCATTATGAGGGAAGGGTTGAATTTTGCTTGGTGACATCTTGCACCCATCTATTATGCTCGCATGATTTAGTTCATCACTAAAAATAATAGTTTCATTATCAGATATGCATCCTATAACCCCTAAATTTGCCATAAATCCTGTTGGAAAGAGTAAGGATGAAGTAGCTTTCCTATGCTTTGAGAGAACTCTCTCTAGTTTTTCTAAACTTTCAGTATTTCCGCTAATTAATCTTGAGCTACATTGTGAAATCCTTGAAGTTCGCAGGTTTCTTAACTTTCTTACTAGAAATCTATTCTTCGATAACCCTAAATAGTCATTAGAAGAAAAATTCTTTACATCAGGTGCACTAGCCCCTCTTCCTGAGTGTGAGATATCTTCAATAGTCCGGAGCTCTCTGTAAAGATGTTCCTTTCTTAACTCACGCAACTTATCCTGAAAATAAATTGAATTACTCTTGTTTAAGCCCAATCTCTTTTAGCATTCTAATGTCCTCGTGAGGTTTATTTCCTTTTGTAGTCAAGTATCCTCCACTAATAATTCCGTTAGCGCCCGCCTTTAGGACTTTTTTATCATTCTTTTTTAAATGAACTTCTCTCCCTCCTGCAATTTTTAAGATAGCTCTAGGCATAAGGAAGCGAAATGTTGCAATTGTCCTAATTATTTCCTCTTCAGCCAGTGAGAACCTGTTAAACAGTGGAGTGCCTTCTCTACCTATTAACATGTTAATAGGTACCTCGTCAGGATTTAATGATTGTAAAGATATACCTAACTCTAGCCTCTGTTCGACAGTCTCTCCCATACCGATGATTCCACCACTACACAACTCCAATCCAGCTTCCTTTACAATTTTAGCAGTGTTAATTCTATCTTCGTAGGAATGGGTGGTACAAATCTTTTCAAACATACTCTTGGCCGTTTCTAAGTTATGGTTATATCTCTTAACGCCTAACCTTTTTAATATTCGAGCCCTATCTCTGGTCATAAAACCCAAAGAGGTATTAACATCTATATCTAGACTTTCTTTTATTAACTTTATAGTATTGCATATTTGAATAAAATCCTGTTCTGGAGGAGCCCGGTAAGCACAAACTATACAAAAACTATCTGCCCCATTATCCTTTGCTGCCTCTGCTTGTGCCAAAATCATTTCTGGGGCCAGCAATGGATATTTGTCGATGTTAGTGGTATTAAACGTTGATTGAGAACAAAAAGAACAATCTTCCGGACATCTGCCAGATTTTGCATTAACCAGGGTTTCAACATCAACTTTTCCATCCCCGTATTTCAATGTAATTTGATTAGCACAATCTGCAAGAAAATCTAGATCAGTAGAATTAATTAATTTCATTGCATCCTGAAAATTAATTTGTTTATCTGCGAAAACGTTAATCATTTTTTCATGGATAAAGTCCCGGGTCAAATTGCTCATTTGATAGTTCTTTTTCTATAAAGACTTACTTATATAGTATTTTAGTAAGTCCCAAATGGCCTGTCAAAAGCGGAATTCGTCTGAAATGTAACAATATTGATTCGTCTAAAAAAGGACCGATTTTCATACAGTCTTAGAACTAGACCTATTTTTTTACTCTAGGTTTTTGATTCTTGTTCAAATTTTTTTAATATTTGCTCTTATTAATTAGACTGCCTTTGTTTTACTCTCAATCTTGTATGGTCTTTATGAAATATGCGTTTGCTTACCTACGAGTAAGTACGGAAGAACAAACTGTATTGAATCAGAAGTTGGCAATGCAGGGTTGGGCTCAGTCACATGATTTTCAGATATTGGATTATTTCGAGGACTCTTCAATTAGTGGAAAGACACCTGCGATCGGCCGCAAAGGATTCCAAGACCTATTAAAAATGGTAGCATTAGAATCTGTCGATGCAGTTTTAGTCTACGAACTTTCAAGGGTGGGTCGTACTTTTTGGGATACCCTGGAAGCTATAAAGGCTATTGAACAATATGCCCCTTTAATATCATGTTCTCCCAGGGAAACCTTTCTTCAAACAACTGAACCAAGCATCAGAAAGCTCATGTTGGGCATTTTGACATGGGTCGCAGAACGTGAAAGAGAGCTATTAGTTCAAAGAACCAAAGACGGCATTATCAGAGCTAAATCGGTGGGAAAACATATAGGAAGACCTAAAAAAGAATTGAATACTTCTGAGTTAATAATTCACCTTTCTCAAAACAAATCTAAATTAAGAATTGCAAAGGAATTAGGAATTTCCAAAGCAACGCTGTATAAAAATTTAAGGAATCTTGCTCGCTAGCTAACTTCTCTTTTATTGATATCTAAGACAATTTCCAATTGAGTATCCATTATTTTATTTAGAGAATATGGGTCTATAGCTAGAGGCGGTATAACTATCAGTGTAGCCCCTAGAGACCTGAGGAGGACCCCTCTCTTGAGTGATTCTCTTAAAACAAAATAGCTCATAGGAATGTTATTTACATTGGTAATGGGTTTACCATTCTTCACAAGTTCAAATCCCGCCAGTAATCCTTTTGCTCTTATGTTTTGTACAATTGGGATGGATTGAAATTCCTGTAACCTCTTCCTGAGTTTTTTGCTATTTGATCTTATCTTACCAAGAAGATTATTTTCTTTGTACATCCTTAGATTTTCAATAACAGCTGTGCAACCAATTGGGTGTCCAGCGTAAGTGTGACCATGAAATAGGTGCTTTTGATCTCCTAATGTGCCAGAAAATTCTTGGTATATTTTTTTGGAAGTCAATGTGAGGGCTAGAGGAAAATAACCGCCTGTAATTGCTTTCCCAAAACACGCTATGTCTGGAATGCTCTCTTGGGCTATGTATTCTATCATGTTTCCGAGTCGTCCAAACCCAGTCGCAATTTCATCTAAAATGAGCAAGACGTTATGCTTTTTGCATATTTCTCTGATTCTGTTCTGATAACGAGGAGGGTAAATATTAACTCCTCCAGCCAATTGAGCCCCGCTCTCCATTATTAGTGCTGCAGTCGTATCCGCATTTTTCGCAATTATCTTCTCTGTCTTTTCTAACAATAGGTTCAGCTTTTCTGGATCGGCTATCCCATTTAGGGTTACCGTTTTAGGACTTGGAATTACTCGACATTTAAATAACAACTTTTTGTAGCTCTTAAAGTAATTGTCAACGTAACCTACCGACATCGCTCCAATAGTATCACCGTGATAACCATCCGCAATAGACAAAAATGAAGTTTTTTTCATATTCCCTTGGTTGCTCCAATATTGTATTGCAATTTTTAAAGCGGCTTCTACGGCAGAAGAACCATTATCCGTAAAAAACACTTTGTTTAGACCCTTTGTCAATTTTACGAATTCGTTTGAAAGCTCGATTGATTTATCATTTCCTATTCCAAAAAGAGTCGAGTGAGGAATTTGTTTGATTTGCTTTATCATTGCATTAGTAATTCGATTACTATTAAATCCCCAAACATTGCACCACATGTTAGAAATTCCATCAAGGTATTTGTTACCTTCATTATCGTACAAATAAAAATTACTTCCCGATCTTATGATTCTCCTCTCGAGATATTTGGTATAATCATACATTTGTGTATAAGGATACCAAATATTGTCACTTTTTGACAAATATAGATAACCTATTCTTATGTTGATTAATAAATTCTTTATCCATTCATTCTTGAAATATATATTGATAACATATTAATGTAAACTGCTATCCCAATGGATGTAAAGGAATTATTATACATAGAAATCGATAAACTTGGCATAGATTTTATCAAGACGAAAATTAAAGAAAACATACTAAATTCAGAGGTCATAATCAAACAGATACTTGAAGGCTGTAACAAATCAAGTGGTGCTCAGAATTTATCTCATTCTGACTATGTCTCCTTGGCTGAAGCTTTGATGCATTATTTACTTGCAATCACCATAACGCCATCACAGAGAAAAATTAATATTAAAAATATTGAAGTCAGCATTCTTGTTCCGGGTGCCAGCGGTTTAAAAAATAGTGGGGACAAAGTAATAATAATTCAATTTCTAAAAGGGGAGAATATTGAATATGAGCACACTGTCAGTGATTTGTTGAGAATACAGCCAACTCTCGATAATATTTGGTTAGTCTCATACCTCCCCGTGGTAAATCAATTCCAACTTAAAAATTTTGTAATCAATAGTGCGTCAATTGGAACAAACGAGTTTGCCCTGCCTTTTTCAAAATTGATGATTCAGATAAATGACTTTCTCGATCGGATTAATTATACCGGTTTTCGGATTATTTAGGGTCGAATAAATTTTGATATTTCATAATTCGAATTTTGAAATATAATTGTGGTTAAAATTATGAAGAAATACATAATTGAATTTTCCGCATCAAATTCTGAATATAATGAAATAAGAGGTTATTTCGAAAAAATACCTCTTGACGTCATAATTTCCGGACTTCGATTTGCAAATAATAGATATAGGGCAAATATTGGTGGTTACTTGAATCCAGGACGCAAAAGCCTGGTCAAAAAGGAGACTGCACTACTGACAAAAAAACAAGCTAAAGTTAGACTAAAAAATTGGAAAATCATGATAAAAAAATATCGAGAAAGAGGTTACAGCTATCCTACCATTTACCGCATTAAGATGAGGTTAAACGATATCAAAAATGATATCGATCTCTAAAGCAAAAATGTTTTATTGTATGTCAATATAAAGAGTTACTTTCAGAGATTTTAGAATCTAATCCTGTATTTGGTAAATCAGGGAATTTATCCTTCATATTTTGCTCGACTATAGCACTGGCCTCTTCAATTATTTTCAAAGCATCTTCGCTAACAGTATTTGTGTTTCCATTAATCTCAGACGTGGTTGGTATTTGTCCAGAATCATTCATGATGCCATTTAATATATCCGTAATCTTTCCAAACGACTGTCCAGCTTCTGGTATCATCGAATTCAACCCTCCCTGAATATTTTTTATTACTGACATTGCAGGACTCAAAGTAACCACGACATCTCCTAGCTCGGTAATAGTATTCAATCTAAGTTGAATTTGTTCTAATGCCAATTTTGCAGATGTTATCATCTTATTCATTTTCCTGATTTGCGATAATTCATTAGAAAGGATCTTAGCATATTGACTATCATGATTCTGCATAGCACTAATGATTCTTTTAAAAATGATTTGATCTTTCTCGTCCATCTTAGCTGACATATTTTCCAATTTTGCGATCTGAGAGTGCAGCCTCTTTTGTGCCTCTTCTATTCTAGGTTTTAATGGCGAGGGAGGTTTTATATTCTCTAATAGCTTCATACCTACATTGCTTATCTCATTTTGTGGTTTGATCCATTTGTTGCTGAAAGACATTTACTTTTATACCCTCTCCTAATGTAAAATTTTGTTTATAAAGGTGTATTTTTCTCCATTCGTGTAACCGGGGTGACAATATTCAATGGTTACATCTTAAGAACTTGAATTTTATACTGGGTAAGCGCCGCAAATCTTGCAAAAACTGCCATTCCAAATAAATATGGTGTTACAGGAGGGACACCTTCTGCATTTTTCAGATTCATCACAAATTTGATGAGTTGGCGGACCGAAAAATTTTCTATATAATTGATAATAAAACATATGTTCTTTAGTTCTAATCAAAACCCCTTCGTCTTGTGCCTTTCTAGATCCTTCAACAAAATCTTTCCCAGTAATCCTTTTTTCCAAATAAGGCAAGATTTTGTTTATTCCTGATCCACTTTCTAACGCTTCTTTTCTTCTCCATGCAATTTCGTCTCCCAACAGTTCTCTAAAACAATTTCTCAAAAAAAATTTTCCATAAATTATCCCATTGTGGACGGCGATTTTATCATTTACTGCTAACGACTGACTAAACTTTATGATGGCATCATCAAGGAACGGGGTGCTTATTCCGATGTTATATTTTTTTGATAACTTGGATGATACAAACTCCATATTTTGAGATATTTCATTTAATTTTGATTGCAAAATCTCTGGAGTGTTAAGGTATTTACTCAGAAAGTTATAGCCACCAAAGAGTTCATCTGCCCCATCTCCAAGAGAAATCGTATTCGCGTTTAATCTTTTGGCCTCTTTAAATCCTAAAAGCTGAACTACACTATTCTTTAAGAATATTGGGTCGAATGTCTTAAAATCCCTTACTAGCTCCTCCAGGTTTTCCAAGAGTACCTCCATACTTGGCATTACAATGTGATGATTTATGGGATATCTCTTAGCGATCATCGTGGAATACAGATAATCGGAAGAATATGGATTGATAGATATGGTTACGGCTTCTCTAGGATGTATATAATGAAGGAGGATACTACTATCTAATCCTCCAGAGAGTAATATTAATTCTCCCTGTGACTTTTTGCAAGCTCTATTCATAAGTTCTTGAAATTTTCTATATAAATTTAACAAACAGTATAATATCGATTTTACGTTTATAAATCTAAATCACTAAAGATTAAATCTGAATGGAATTTAGAGCAAAAAAAAAATGTGTTAATCCATCCTGCGGAATAGAATATACCATAGGTAATGATATTTATCGCTGCTCTTGCGGCTTTCTTCTAGATATTAAGTATCCGAATGTACCCCGTAGAGATCTTATTGAAGTGTTTTACCAAAGACGCAACTTTGGAGGGAACATATTCAATGAAAGTGGTGTATGGAGATATCGAGAATTATTAAATTTTATTGACATTGACACTGAGAGCGCCGAAGAATGCTCAAAATATTTAGTTTCATTAGATGGTTCAGAAGGCAAATCCTCAAGACCTTACCAAATGAGTAAAGTTGCAAAGTACGTTAATTTACCCAATAGTAATTTGTTTCTTCAACCTGAGGGTTATAACCCCAGTGGGTCTTTCAAAGATAATGGAATGGCTGCTGCAGTTACTCATGCAAAGTTATTGAGTGTTAAGAAAATAGTTTGTGCCTCTACTGGAAATACTTCTGCATCTGCCGCAATGTACGCCTCTAATGAGGGATTTGATTGTGATGTTTTCATCCCAAGCGGGGAAATAGCTCCAGGAAAACTTGGTCAGGCCTTTCAATTTGGGGCGCAAGTAATTGAAGTGGATGGTAATTTTGATGACGCTCTATCACTTTCTTTAGCCATGGCATCGAAAGAAGGTGGTTATACAGTGAATTCTTTAAATCCGTTTAGGATTGAAGGCCAAAAAACCATAATATTTCGAATAATGGAATATTTTAATTGGAACCCACCTGACTGGATCGTATATCCGGGAGGAGCTTTAGGGAATATATCCAGTTGTGGTAAGGCGCTCCTGGAGCTCTACGAATGGGGTTGGATAAAAAAAATACCTCGTGTTTTAGTCGTCAATGCTACAGGTGCAAATACTTTTTATCAACTAGTAAATGGTTTGTTTGAGGAGACCAAACTAACGTGGAATGCAGGAAAAGTTAATACAGATCTAATTGACCGATTTTATCGAGAACAACAGGAAAAGCATGAAGTACCTAAAACACAAGCAACCGCGATTCAGATCGGAAAGCCCGCAAATATAATCAAAGCATTGAGAACAATCGAATTTACAAATGGCATTGTTGAACAAGTAGCTGACATAGATATGATGGATGGAATGACCATTGTGGGGCTGAATGGATTTGATTGTGAAATGGCATCCGGATCTGTCCCTGCAGGAATAATGAAGCTACGCGATAAAGAATTAATAAAGAAAGATGAGGTTGTTGTAGGAGTATTAACAGGTAGGCAAAAGGACCCATCAATTGCAATTCAATATCATATGCTCAAATCTAACAAATATTCGAAACCACCTCGTGAATTAATTAACTGAGGCCTTTGTAGAGGGCTTTTCAACAGCCTTTAATGTTGATAGAATCACGTGGGATTTATCTTCAGTTTCTTGATATTCCTTTTCAGGGACCGAATCTATCACTATTCCTGCACCAGACTGCGTAAATGCCCTTTTTTTATTAAAAAAGATTGATCTTATGGTTATGGCAAAATCACATGATCGATTGAATGAAAAATACCCGACAGCTCCAGCATATGGTCCTCTACTTTCTGGTTCAAGATCATTTATGATTTCCATCGCCCTAATTTTAGGAGCTCCTGATATCGTACCCGCAGGAAATACAGCCCTAAATGCATCAAAAGAATCAAATTTTTGATCCAAAATACCCTCTACGTGAGACACTATGTGTTGGATGTGACTAAACTTTTTTACTTTCATTAATTCTGAAGTAATAACCGACCCGAATTGACAAACTTTTCCAAGATCATTTCGGGCTAAATCCACCAACATAGTGTGTTCGGCAATTTCTTTTTGATCTTTTAACAATTCCCTTCGAAGCCGTTCTGTAATTTTTTTATCTGCAATAACCGGTCTGGACCCAGCAATGGGGTAAGTTTCAACCTGGTCTCCGGTTATCCTTAGCAACATTTCGGGGCTGGATCCAAGTAGGATCCTAATACCGCTTTTATAATAAAACATATAAGGGGAAGGGTTAATTTTCCTGAGCTCTTCATACAATTGTAGAGGATTTCCATTAAAAGTAAATTTTATTTTCTTTGATAATACTGTTTGAAAAATATCTCCATTAGATAGGTGATCCTTGATCTCATTCACTTTATTTTCAAATGTCTTTTTTTTTATGCTTCTCTTTGGCGTTGAAAACGTTGAGCCGTTTTTTCTTGGTAACTTGGTTTTACTTTTCACAATCTTTCTAATAACCTCGACTCTTGATTTTTTATAAAAAAAATATTCAAGTCTCTTTTTCGTATGGTCGTATACTAAACCATCATCATAATACCCAAATTCAAGTAGGGGGAATGATATACTACTTTTGACATTAATTTTCTCCCAGTATTTTATTGCTTCATAGCAAAAATAGCCCACTAGTCCTCCAACATATCTATAATCTTTATTGCCGATTATTGGAAAACAATTTTTTAGCGTGTTGAGAGGGTCTGTGATCGAATATTTCCTTAGAATCTTGTCATCCCTATATACTAGTAACGTATTAGCATTGCATTTAATCTTGTATTTTGGACCAAAACCAATAATCGAGGATTCTACCAATTCCTGAGGTCCGTCTAATGATTCAAAAATGAAAAAATCACTGAACTCATGACTTAAGCGCTTGAATATCTCAAATGGGGGCATACTTGTTTCCAATGTAACAAAAGTTGGTTCAATATCAAGCCTGAATAGACTGTTTAAATCATTTGACACTAAATTTCACTATCTAACGTAAATCTGCTAAATCATCATTATTAAAAGTGCCCTTAATTGAAAGTGGTTTTCTACCCATAAACCCTTCATTTTTCCCATGCCAAAATTTAATTTTATCCTCGCCTATCTTCCAGCATAACCATACCTCATCGTTAAATCGTTTAGAAGGGAAATCTAATAACCCCTCATCAAAACTCTTAATCAATATGCCAAATCCTTCGAGCTCTTCGATATCTTTATACAGTTCAGCAATTGCCTTGTTGATTTGACTTTTCTTTATGAAAAATATCTCATGTGATACTTCTTGATTTACTACTGAATTTAGTTCGGCCTGTAAATCCATTATGCTATTTCTTTGCATCAAAATATTGGCGAATTTAACCTTTACTTCTGGTAATATACTGTTAGCTTTGATCGGGGTGAAGAAATTAAACATGAAGAGATTTATGCTAAATAAATATTTATTTTTATTTAATGTTATACATTAATTACTTCAATGCTAGAACAAATATGGATTAATATTGGAATTACTCAACTGAATTCAAATGAGTATCATTAGAAACAAAGATACTATCCTTAAGTATCATAATTGTAAATCATTAAGGGATTCCCTAAACGCCTTGGATTATGCTTTCAAATATTCTGATCCTGAAAGACTCGTCAGGGATTCTATTCACATAGGGTCAGATGTACAAATTACTGATATAAATAACAAGAAACACAAATTTGACCTCCCTGGAAAAGAATCGACTTTGGTTATTAGCGTCGGCAAAGCATCTGAAAAAATGCTAGTCGGATTCCTCAATAAAATGAGTGATAGAATTAAGAAAACTATATTGATTATCCCTATAGGATATGAACTGAGGAACAAGAATCTAGAATTACTTGATTATGCAACAGTAATTCATTCATCACACCCAATTCCAAATGGCAAAAGTACGTTTGCTGCTAGAAAAGTCGTTGAGGAATTACAGTATAGAAAGGGGATTCAATTAATAGTATTCTTAATATCTGGAGGCTCATCCTCTCTAATGGTATCACCTATCGATGGGATTAACCTTGTAGACAAGAAAATTATTAACAGATTACTCATAACTTCTGGTGCTAATATTAGAGAGATAAATATAGTTAGAAAGCATATTTCACAAATCAAGGGTGGCAAAATATTGCGCTGGATAGATCCCTACACTCCAGTCATCGGGATAATTCTCTCCGATGTAGTAGGTGATCACCTCGATACCATAGGGTCAGGATTAACATCCTCCGATAAATCTTCCTTTAAAGAGGCTCTTTCTATTTTGAAAAACTATCTCATCTTAGATCACAAATCCGAATCTATAAGTAAGGTAAAAGTTATACTAGAATCAGGAATTAGGTCCGAATTACCCGAAACCTTGAAACCAAAAGAGTTTCGTTCAAGGAACGTAACGAACATCATAATCGGAAATAATTCAAAATTTTGTCGACTCATTCAGGAATGTTTCAAAAGGCGAGGTTACACCACAAATTATATGGGATCAAATTACGGCATTTCAATGAATGATTTCATTAAGATTGCATCCAAGATCATTAATTCTAACCTCAAGCCGAAAACATGTATCATTCTGGGGGGAGAAGTCACCAACACACTAATAGGGAAAAAGATTGGGATTGGGGGTAGAAACCAGGAAGCAATATGTGATATATTGCAACAAATTAAGAATTATGACCTTCTTGATTTTTCAGTGATTTGCATAGGCACTGATGGGATTGATGGAAATTCTACTTCAGCAGGTGGCTTCATCACCCAAAAGACCCTTGAACTATTGAAAAGTAAAAAATATAACGTCAATTACTATCTCAGAAACAACAACACTAATGTATTGCTCACGAAATTACATTCAAAGATAGACACAGGCTATACGGGAGCAAATTTCAACGACGTTTATCTTTTTGTCAGAAATGACTAACAATGTTTCTATCAGACATGCCTATATAGTCCATTCTATGGGAATATCTTGATACAGTCCATTCGGTAGTATTCTCCTTATAGAAATTGGCAAAGTTTTTTTTTCCAGTTCGTATTTGGCTATCATGATGGTATCTGTAAATTCTGGCGGTATCTTTGTTAGAATGGGTGCACCCAATGACAATTGTAATGAACGGGCTCCTGTAATCCTAGCTTTTTCAAACCTAGTTAATCGAACAGGACCAATTAGGATTTCATTATTTTTGGGTGGAATCTCCCTGAGCCTGAATTCTACATCAGCATCATAAGTTTTGTATATTATGACCTTGTCTGATTCGTTTTTGTCCGCTTCACTTTGGATATTAACTGAATCTTTTTGCAAATTATCTTTTCCACCGTCACCAATTTTATCTAAATCCAAATCATCATCCTTCACCGCACTCGACTTCTTTTTTGCTCGCTTAACAGCCACTACTATGCAAAAAGATTAATATATATAATTAAATGTTGCTGTAAGTTCATATTTATAAACTTTTTATTGATATGTGTATGTCATCTGAATTTCAAAGCGTTTCAAGAATTCCAATAAAAATAGAGTTAAATCATGAAAGTGAATTAAAGGGTGAATTTAGAAGACATCTCTCCCCCTTGACGGTAAAGAAATTACTTAATATATTCCCGATTTCTGGTAGAATTAATAGATACGATGTTATATTTATTTATGTCCAAGTGGACCTCCAGCTTGGATCAGAAAAACCCGTCCTCTCATTTAAAAAAGGTGATTTAGCATTTTCTCCAGCAGGAAATTTCCTTTGTATTTTCTTATGTGACGCTACATTAAAACAACAACTGAATCTATTGGGGAGGGTTACCTCAGATAACATCGATATATTAAAATCTTTTAAAGTTGGAGACTATCTAAGCATTACAAAGTCACTAAACTAAGGATTAGTTATTTTGACTTTTGGTATATTCTATGTCCACTGTAGCCGCCTATTGATTTTACGATGTTCTTGCTCTCTAAATTTTTCAAGAAATTATTTGCAACCGAAATTTTCACACCTAACGCCCTAGCAAATGAATGAACTGTTATAGCTTTCATCGAGTCCAGAGTCTTTAATCCCTGAGTTTCTTCAATTAATACCGAGAGCTTTTGTTTCTGTTGAGTTTTAGAAGCTGGCGTCTTTTTTACCTCCTCTTTTTTACCTCCTTTATTCTCTTGAGATTTAGAAGCATTTGACTGACTTGGCTTTTTCTTATTTCCGCCCATTGTTAAACAAAATTTCTATATTGCCAGATTATTTATATCTTTAAGATTGGCTTTACTCTGAGTGTTATTCTAAAACACGTAAGAATATCTTTGCATCTATTACGTATAGTCACTTCTGTAACTCCAGCTAATCGAGATATATCCATTTGTAATATATTAATTCCAAGAAGGACGGATGCTAGATATAGATAAGCAGCTGCAATACCGTTTGGAGATTTGCCGTCTGATAATAGATGATTTTCCGTTTTTTTTGCTATCTCAATGGCCAGACGCTCAATTTTGACATCAAACTTTGCTGTATTAGCCAATTTAGAAATATACTGATTAATATTAATTGATTGCATATTTACTATTGTATAACTCTGTTTGTTTTTATTTCCGGCTTTTGGATAGTGCTGCATAAAATCGGTAATTTTGTTTTGGCTTTGAATTGTCAAATTGGCATCATCGTTTTCACAAATCAGTACCATCGAACGATAGTATTTCGATGCCAATTTGAGATTTTCACTAGTATCTTCAGCGTTACCATTATGTTTTACTATTTCGTTAAGAGATCTGAGGACTTTACAAATTTTACATGCATAATATATAGATGCTGCAGCCATAGATGATGAAGATTTCCCCTTGGTATCGTTCCTATTCTCATAATTTCTATAAACTAATGCTGCTGTTTCAGATACGACTTTGGGGAACGACATGATCGAACAAGTCTCATTAATTTTTGATAACACGTTTGAAAGTCTCCTGTCTTTCGAATTTGAGATTCTTATAATATTGTTCCATTTTCTGAGATTGACTACAGATTTTCTGATATCATCATTGAAATGTCGACCAGAATAATCCTTGCATTGGTTATCTATTTCAGTATGAAGCCCATAATCATGATATGCAACACTATTTACACCACTTGCTCTCAAGCTATTCGATTTTTGTCCAGGGTCACTAACATAAGCATCTGGACCTTGATATTCCAAATTTTCTTCAACCACATATCCACATATACTACACACAAATTCCCCTTTTACTGTATCTTGCACTAGGTTTGCATGACATTCAGGGCATTCATTCATAAGATCTATGTAATTTGATACCACTTTTGTCACCTATTTCTTATTATTCTTTATTCTCTTTTTATTTTTGGATTTGAAATAAGAGTCTTTTCTTCCAGTTATGGCAAAATACACTTTTAAACCTGCCATCTTACTCTTGGTTTGAACAAAGGGGATTATAGAGGCATAAGGAGAGTTAACTGATCCGATTAATTCAGCAACCTTGCCCACCCTCTTATCATTATTATCTAATACTATCAACCCAGATTTCACATGTGAATTATTATTCTCAACTTTTACTATCATGCGACCGCTCTTAGAAAAATGTAGTATTTCTCCCAGCAATTCCATTGTCAAAATCCGATAATCATTATTACTTACATATTCTTCTGTCAATTAAAGCTATCAAATCTATCAATTATTGTTATTATTTAATTATCCATTTAGGTCATGACGGGATTTGAACCCGCGACCTAAGGTTTACAAAACCTTCGCTCTGCCAGGCTGAGCTACATGACCATGAATTTATTATCAATTAAATTCTGTAATTAAAAGCTTTTGTATATATATTGACCTCCATTTTTAAGAATTATATGACTGAACCAAGAAAAAAGAAAAATTATATGGTTAACGTGAGCATTGAGAATAAACCATTTCTTAACGATCCTGAAGGGGAAACAGTGCTCAACGATCTTATTCTCAAAGGGAATTATTCCGATATTGTTTCAGTCAGATCAGCAAAATCCCTGTTAATCAAAGTATTATCGGAAAACGAGACCGAAGCTTTGATGAAAGTAAGGAAAATGTGCGAAGATCTAAGAATTTACAACCCCATAGTAAGTAATTGTGACCTTTCGATTAGGAAAATCCAAACCGAATAAATAGTTTTGAACTAATTAATTTGTATAAAAAAACTTAAAGGTTAGAAAGAACTTTTTTTATTGCAAGGCATTTGAAGGATTATGAGAATGTTATCATATGGGTTGACTACTACAACAAGAACTTATCCAGAGGAAAAGGTAGGCGAATATCAAAATCAATGGCAGTCTATGATCCAATGATAACGGAGTTGGTTGTCGCTGCTGAATCATTAGGATACCAAGTTGAAGAGGATCAGATCAATGATGGTGCAAGGTTTCCTAAAAGACCACACATAAAATCGGGGTATATTATGATATCTAAGAATAAATCACTAAAGAATAAAATATTGAAGGATATCGCTGAGAAAATATTGCTTAACAGGACAAAGTTAAAGGGCAGGTAAATTGAAACAGTTAACAACGACATATTAAAAACATAAATAATCATTAGTGAATAGGAAATGTGTCTGAATTTTTACGACATGTTAAATAAATTAAGGAAATATATAATAAATTGACCCGTGAGAAAATTGAAAAAATCGCATTACGTGAAAGAACAATACCTTTGACAGAACCCAATACTGTCATAAAAGGCGATAAAGGTAGTTCACCATTTTCAACTCCAGTAAATTTTGAGGAAAAACTGGAATCTCAAGTTATTCAATCTATCCCAAAAGAAGCTCAAATTACGGTTGTTAGGTGTGAAGCCGCAAATATCGCGCTATATACTAAGAATCCGTCATTTGCGCTGACCGAGTTAACGCTTCATCTGTCTGCCTTATCAAAATCTATGAAGAAAAGATTCATAATCAGAACAGACCCATCTATAAGACTTTCAGAGGATGAGGCTCGTAATGCCATTGATAAGATATTGCCAAAGGAAATCCTGATAACTGTAATATTTTGTGATGAGGCTACCGGCGAGGTCGTTCTGGAGGTTAACAACCCCGAGGGGATAACTCCTGAAATATTTCTACAAATAGCTAATAAAACCGGATGGATTGCGCATACAAGACGGTCCCCTCATATCCCTTCTAACAGCATAAAAAATATACATTCCATTTTGAAAAATTCTTCCAAAGAACGCATTGCTTTTTATCAAAGTTTAGGAAAAAGAATTTTTAGACCTCCATTGTTGTCTACTTCGTTACTATATAATGGTGATTTAAATGATGCCATGAGGTCAACAGCTAATAATCAAATCAATAATAGTAGGTATTTATCAAGAAAATTTGTTGATGATAGACCAGGATATCAATACAGCAACCTAAAAGAGGTCATGATTTACTGCTTGGGTGGTGTTAAACAAGTAGGACGTTCATGTTTTATCGTTGTGACACCAGAAAGTAAAGTAATGCTTGATTGCGGTATAAATCCAGGAGAAAACATACACTATAATGCTTATCCAAGACTTGATTGGTTTAATTTCAATTTAGAGGAATTAGACGCAGTTGTAATTAGTCATGCCCATATAGATCATCAAGGCTTCTTGCCTGCGATATTCAAGTATGGATACAAGGGCCCGATTTATTGTACAGAACCAACTTTACCCTTGATGACGCTATTGCAAATGGATTCAGTAAAGATTGCCCAGAGTAATGGGTCATATTTGCCTTATGAAATTAGAGATGTCAATGAGGTGATCAAGCATTGTATTCCACTTCCTTATGGAAAACCAACTGATATCTCACCTGATATCACAATAACCTTAAATAATGCTGGACATATAATGGGCAGCGCTACTGTCCATCTTAATATTTCCGGTGCTCATAACATCCTCTATACTGGTGATTACAAATACGCAAAAACCCAATTACTAGATGGAGCTTTGGCTAATTATCCGCGAGTTGAGACTATTATTACTGAGAGCACATACGGTGCAAGTTCAGATATAATGCCTGATCAATCTGTTGTATACAATACATTTACGGACAGTATAAATCAAACATTAAAGAGTGGCGGCAAGGTGCTTATACCTGTTCCTGCTGTAGGTAGGGCGCAGGAAATCATGCTAGTTTTGGATAAAGAGATGCGGGAAGGTCGATTGGTGGAATCTCCAATATTCATCGAAGGAATGATATCAGAGGCAAGTGCAATCCATATGTCTTACGCCCATTATCTCGGATATGAGGTTAGAAAATCAGTATCTGGAGGTACTAATCCGTTTTTATCATCTTACTTCACAGTCATAAATGGAATAGGTAAAAGAGAAGAAGTCTTTAGTGATGATTCTCCTTCCATTATTATGGCAACTTCCGGAATGTTAGAAGGAGGACCATCGGTCGAATATTTCAAACAAATTTCTCCTAATCCTCAAAACAAAATAATATTCGTGTCTTACCAAATAAACGGCACGCTAGGACGAAGGGTACTAGACGGGACCATATCTGAAGCTAGCATGATAGATAAAAATGGAAAGGTTAAAGTGATTCCAGTCAGATGCTCAAAACAAAAAATTGACGGTTTTAGCGGTCACAGTGATTTTAACCAAATACTAAACTTTATCTCAAGAGTCAGACCCAAGAGGGTTTTGGTTAATCATGGCGAAAAATCTAAATCAGAGAATATAGCAAGTGTAATTTACTCTAGGATGAAAATAAGGTCCAGCGTCCCTGATAATAGGGAAATCATAAAGTTAAGATAAATTTCGATAGGTTTTTTCGTATGTGTGATGTTCTTAATGTTGAACTGATTTGGCCATAAGATATAGATGTATTAATTGTAATATTGTGTTGAGCGGAGAGGGTGCATCGCGACATTATTTAGCAAACCCTAATCATAAGTTAGAGAAGTTACCCCCACCACCTAAACCGGGCAAGCCGAATACATAAAAATCTGTAAGAGTCATTGCTCTCTTATGCTTTCTAACGCTGATACTACTTGCCATAAGCTCGTCCTAATATGTGATTGCATTTGAGGATTTTGGGTGACACCATCTAGCATACTAATAGCATTAGCAGCTCGCACTGATATACTACCTCCTTTCTCATCCTTAAGAATGGCCAAGACCTCCCTTATCATATTTCTAATATTTCTTTGAATGTTGACGTTTTTTATTAGAGTATCTAACGTGGATATCGCATTATTTAGTCTCTCAATATTTTCTTTTTGTTTTAATTCTTTCTTTGTAACTGTCAATTTGAATCACACAAGTTAAATTTTACCTATTTCCTATTAATAGCTTTATTTATATGATCATTTATTCCCAAGGACCTTGTTAACTTAAGCGCTTAATCAAAAGTCAATTTTAAACAACCTCGGATCAAATGAACAATTACATAAGATTTTCTATATTTTGAGCATGATTTATAAGCTATTGTTCCAAAATGAATTGACCAACTGGAAAAGCATTATTGGATAGCAATTGAATAATTTCGTTAAACTAACATAGCCTTCCCAAGGGATGAAAAATTTTAATATGAATCTCATCAATAGATTATGTTTGAAAATGGGACTAACTGATGAATAGGTCAATTATGATCATAATATTTTGGGTTTTAGGATTCATTGGAGGAATTTCCATTTATTCAATTTTACCAACTATACTAAATTTTTTTAATTCCTTTATACCAAATTTGTTTTCCAAGTATTTCTTTGAAGCACTGATCGCAGGAATAATTGGGTCAGGCTTGAGCACCATTGCTGTACTTTACTGGGTTAACAAATCCTCTAAAGAATTTTGACAAAATGATCCTCATTATATAGCCGTAAATAAGCTATAACCTGTACACATGGTCATTGATGTTCTAATCGCTTTTGTGGTTTCTCTAGTAGCCGGTCTAATTGGTTCAATGGTCGGTATAGGCGGTGGGATAATAAATGCCCCATATCTTAGTTTTCTCAATTATAGCCCCCCGCAGGTATCTTCAACCAGTCTTTTTTCAGTTTTTTTCACTAGTATATCCTCCTCGTATCAATATATTAGAAAAGGTTTGACCGAAAAAAAGATCGGATTGATCTTGGCAGTCTCCTCTATTCCTGGAACATTCGTTGGTGTTCACATTTCAAACTATTTTACTTTGAATGAGTTTCGATTCTATTTAGCACTCATTTTGATAGCTACTTCTCTCTATTTATTATTTAGATCAAAAATAATAGGACAAGAAAAAAAATTACTAAATCATTCGGAAAGTGGCTATTATTGGGAGTTCTCCAGATTATTGATCTTAGTTATTTTTTCATTTGGGGCTGGTACGTTATCGAGTAGCTTTGGTATAGGAGGTGGTATCATTTTTGTCCCATGCCTGATTATTCTTTTAGGGTTTAATATGATGACGGCTTCTGCTACTTCTCAATTCGCTCTCATTTTCACATCCCTTTCAGGCTTAGCTTTATTCATCATAGACGGAAAACCGGATTACTATATGGGATTCATTCTGTCCATTGGTTCAATTATTGGGGGTACCGCGGGCAGCATATTAGCCAGTAGATTGAAATCTGATTTATTATTAAAGATATTTAGTATCCTGTTGCTAGTTGTATCTCTTAAATTGATTTATGATGGTTCAGGATAACGTAATGGTTAGTTTCAATCCGAAGTTAAATAAGACCTCTTGATTCTGGTATAGATTTAATCTAGATCTAAGCATGGTCATTGCCAACACTGTGAATAGGTAGGCTAACCCTGATTCTTATTGACATGTGACTACTCTCCAATCTATCAATCATTTAATAAATCGTTAATTTTAATATAAAGTGTTTGTTGATTTGATAAATTTAGCCATAATGATCTCTGGACGTGGAAGTAATATGAAAGCTATTCTTGAATCAATTAGAAGGAGAGAAGTTGAAGAAATTGGTAATATACTTGTTATATCAAATAAATCAGAGGCTTTGGGTTTGGAGATTGCCGAAAAAGAATATGGAGTTAAGACTTTAACTGTATTATCAAACAAAAATGATGAGTCATTTGAAAGCCGGCTAAAGAATGAATTGAAAAATAATAATATCTGTCCTCATAACGGACTAATTTGTCTTGCTGGATTCATGAAAATTTTGAGTCCATCCTTTGTGGGGTTATTCAAGCATCGAATAATGAATGTCCATCCGTCGTTGCTTCCATCATTTAAGGGTCTTCATGCACAAAAACAAGCCTTGTTGGCTGGAGTAAAGATTTCGGGTTGTACTGTTCATTTTGTAGATATTGGTGTGGATAGTGGACCTATTATATTTCAATATCCTGTTCCGGTATATTACAACGATGATGAATTGTCACTATCAGAACGAATACTTGTCAAAGAGCATGAAATCTATGTTAGAGCAATAAAGTTATTTGCTCTAAAACAAATTTCAGTTGTTGAAAACCGTGTCGTTCAAACTTGAAGAAGATTTAACCTCTTAGTTTTTTATCCAAATCAAGCATGAATTTTGATATCTCTTCTTTATTCAAATTCAAGTATTCCTGACCCCTTTCTCGCAATCTACTGTTAAACAATCGTAACTCCCTGTGTTCTTCAAAAAAGTTATCCAGAATCAGTGTGCCGTGCAAGATTGGGTTTAATAATTTATCAATATTTTGTACAAGTGAATTCAAGTCGCCTCTTTCTGAAGATTCTGAAGATTCATACAAAATTGCACTGATATCTTTCAATTGTTGGGTAGAGAAGAAAACCTCTTTTTTACCTTCACGGGGTTTAGATTGTGTGTTTCGTTTTTCAATGCCGATCTTTGATATTAACTCTTTAGTAAGTTCATACTGTTCTTCTGTCCCAGTAAATGTTTTCTTGACGTTTTTAATTAGTAGACCCTTATTTGCTAATCGGGTTGTTGCATCCTGGATTTCCTCCCGATCTAATCCGGTAATCCATATTATCTTCCCTAGATGATCATTCCCTTGTCTAATAGATTCGAGAATTACAACCTCGATGATCCTTTTATAATCTTCCTCCATTCTGGCATTGTTAAAATCTCTGTCCTTTACTGCTTTTTTTGCGTTCGCAATATCAAGCTCTATAGACTTCTTTAAAGCCTCCATACCTTTGGTTGCCCTTCCATCCAATGTCATATAACAGGCATAATTATACCAAGCCATGGAGTCGTTGGGATTGAAGTCTATGGCCTTTTCGCAACACTCTATGGCCTTTTCGTAATTTTTTGATTTGTAATATACCAAGCCCTTCAAGTTCCAAACTTCAGGATTGTTGATATCTATCTCTAAAACCTGATCAAAAATACTGATAGCAAGATTATACTGTTTTAAATGAAAATGTGAATAACCCTTTTTTATCAAAGAGTCCACGAAAAAGGGATCTATCCTAAGGGAAAGATCAAAACATCGAATAGCGTCTTCAAATTTTTCCTCTGACATCTTGTTTACCCCTTTGTTGTATAGATTGACTTTTTTGATGTCATCTTGAGTTATTTTATGACCGCTAGCAGTACGGGAAGAATTATCGTCCTTCTTTTCTGATAAAAGTTTCCTCCCAAAAATCTTTTCCATTATAATTAATAATACTTATCAAGAATAAATATATTTATTTTCTTGAAAAAAGATACCAATCGTGCAAGTTGCTCAAACTAGAATGTGGGAATACTTGTATTTGTGACCTTTGCCACGATCCCAGTGAAAGCAAAGTTAACCAACAAGAACCAACCCCAGAGAAATACCTGACCAGGGACTTTACACGGCCCTTGTTTCTGTTCAGCGTTTGTACTATTGGTGGTTTGAACAGGCGTATCATTTTTTACATTATCAGCAGAACAGGTCAAGTAGGGAACTTCGATGGGTGAAAGAGCAACAGTCTGACCAAATATCGCTGGAAAAACAAATATCCATAGCATAAAAGATGGTACCATGTATAACATCATGGGTCTCATCTGCTGCTGCTGCATCTCCATGCTCATTTTTTGCATTTGAGATTGTTTCTTTTTTAGCTCTTCTATTAGCTGCTTATCTCTTTTCTTGATGGCTTCGGTGTATTTTTTTCTCCATTCTCCTGTTTCCTTCATGACAGTTTTCATTTTTTCCATATTGGTCGTCTTTCTTCTCAAAAGAGCCATTCCTAGATTCAACCCAATAGCGATTATTCCAGCGACGATAGCAGATGTGACCATATCAGGAAATATTGGATTTTGAGTGTAATGGGGTGTTAACCCTGGAATCTGTAATACCAACTTTTCAGACCAAATGAAAAGATCTATCAATCCAAAAGGAAATGATTTTCTGAGAGTTATTAATCTTTTTACTTGTTCTTAAATTACATTCTCTTTAAAGGAGTTATTCCTATGATATTCATGCACAACTTGAGCTTTTCTAGAGATATATTCAATATTAATGCCCTGTAGGCTGCCAGCATCTCATTTTTCTCCTTTATGATCGGTGATTTTTCATAAAAAGTATTAAATAACGTGGCAAGTTGGAAGAGATATTTTGAAAGCACCTTTGGGTCTATGTTATTCGCCGCTTGGTTTAGTTCAATATCATATTTACATAGGTGTTTAATCAAATCGATTTCGGAAGAAGAAAAATCTAAAATCTCAATATTATTCTCAAGTTTGTTTTGCTTTTCTAAGAAACTTGCCTCGACATTTTTGTCTTCAACTCGCTTACCTCTGGCATACGCATACTGGATATAGGATGCGGTATCTCCTTCAAGGCTCAGAGACTCGTTTATATCAAAAGTTATCATTTTTCCAAGATCAAATTTGATGAAAAAATATCTAATTGCAGAGATGGATATCTCTCTGGATATATAGGCTATTTCTTCTTCTGATAGTTCTGGATTCCTGTTCCTTGTTTCTACCTTTGATCTTTCTTCGAGAACACTTAAGGCCATATCTGCCTCGATGTAGATACCTTTCCTTCCGGACATGTGTAACGAATTCTTATCCTCTCCTGATATGCCGAGACTATCTAAAGAGCTCTGGCTTAAGATGACTGGTTCATATCCTAAATACTTATACTTTGAATCCATCCCTAGTTTTCCTAATATCTCTACCATTAAATTTTGAAGCCTCTCTTGTCTCGAATCGATAATTGTTATGACCTTGCTTATTCTTTTAAAGTCAATCATCAATTCTTTCTCAATAGCAGAACTGCTTCCGGAGATTCCGTATAGATTTCTATTAATATTTGTTCTGTATAAATTAGAGGCGTCATATTGCGTAGCGTAAAAGACGTAATCAAAGGGATTTCGTAAATAACCTAATTTCCAAACCGCGAAGGGAATATCTTTAGCGAAGTAAGTTAAAGTCAAATCACTCCGCACCAGTACCTTATCTCCTTCTTTGCCTGATTTATACACCCAACAACCAGCATTCTTTCCAACTTTTTCATAATATATGACTTCTTTATCTCTCAAAATTGAAAAAATATCGGTCCAAAGGTTAGATTGGACTATCTGCGATTCAAAACATAATAAATCATAACGACATCTTAGATTCCAGCATGTTTTAAGTTGGTCCTTCAAAACTCTGTCGACTATGGTCTGGGTGAAGTGAGAAGCGTCTGATTCGGGGTTCTCTAATTCCTTCAGAATCGTCTTTCTTTTAATTTCTAGATCCGGCCTACTCTTGTAAAGGGCATTAGTTTTAACATAAATTTCATTACCACAGTAATGGTCAAATTTTGTTTTTTCATTCGATAATTCTTGGTCAACTGCTCTAGTGGAGAATCCTGCATGCTTGAATCCTACAATAATATCAGCCACTTGAACACCAGAATCGTCAATGTAATTTATGATTTTGACATCTTTACCTGCTGTTCTAAGTATTCTATACAAGCAATCACCAATTACCGCATTTCTTAGATGGCCAACGTGTAAAGCCTTGTTGGGATTTACACTAGTATGTTCTATTAGTACTAATTCACTAGAATTTGATGAGCTTTTATTCTCAGGCTTCAATTTAGGAGAATTTGAAACCTCTTTAAGGAATTCCCCTACAAATACCTTATTATTAATTCTAAAATTAATGAAACCCGGATTTACGAATGAAACCAAATCTATCAAGCCATTTTTGTTCATTAAGGCGCTGCTGGTAGGTAAAATGGTATTTACTATATGATCAGCTATTTCAGATGGTGACTTTCTTAATTTCTTTGCTAGCAAGAAACAGATATTAGTAGAAAAATCTCCAAAATCCTTCACATGCGGTTCAGATATTTCAAAATTGACCTCAGACCTTGTCAGGTTGTAGAATACTAATACTTCCTCAAGAGATCGGTTAATTTCATTGATAACATTTTCAACAATCATCCAAATCACTAGAATACTTTTCCTCTCATTATCAGATCAATCGCATTTATCAACCCTTCCCCATTCGTCCCTCCAACCACATGAGTCGCTCTTCTTCGTACATTCTCTTCGGAACTTTCAAATGTAACGCTAAATTTTGATTGTTTAAACATAGGAATATCGGTTTCACTATCACCTATCGCAACCACCTCATCTAAATCAATTTTGAGCTTCTTCAAAAGGAATGCTAGCCCTAATCCTTTATTGATTTTGACCTCGTTGATATGGAATGCATAATTACTATCTACTATTGTCAAATCCATACCATTTTCCCTGAAGATTTTGTTTCCCACATTTATGTCAAATTCCCTCTCAAGAACTATTTCAGTCATTCTTGGAAAAACAGGTTTCTGGCTTACTCCCTTGATGTTCTTAGCTAGCAAATCAAATCCTTTCAAACAATTCTCCTTATTAGCCAATAATTCGTGTTCGACAGGGGAAGTAGTGATAACCCCTCCATTTTCACCGATGGCAATTTGAGTCGTTCCAGCAAATACCGATAGCGTGTAGGCCTCTACTGATGATCTGCCAGTTACAAAAATGACTTTATAGCCTAATTTGACTAAATATCGAAGTTTAGCTAATGCATCAAGATTTAGAGCTCCATTACCGTTTAGTGTTAGGGTTCCATCAATATCGATGGCAAAGAATTTTATGGACCTCAAATGAATTCATGATAGTACCAAGGTTACATAAAAATCTAGATTTAGGGTTCTGTAAAGTCTTAGTCATATTGACACCTTTAGAGAAGGTGTAAAAAAGCGTCAGATAGAAAAAAATAAAAATTTATCTCATTTATTAATTGGCTTTTTTGTCAAATATTTTAAATAATTTAACTAAAATTTGAATATCAAAATGTTTTTTAATATGTTTAATAAGTAATTAGATACCGTAGTCAAATTATATCCTTTAAGGCCTTACATGTTCTACCTTGTAAGACCTTAAAGAGATTGGAATGACAAAAAAGCTAAATAGTATAATGTTCTTTATAGAAGAAGCTTTGACCTCTAACTATTACTTTAAATATTATAATAATCCAGATTTAAAGAATGGAATTTCAATATCTTCCTTTAATAGGGCCAGTTATTCAGATAATAAAGGATTTTTTATTGACTCCAACAGAGAGAGAAAAAAAGAACTCGAAGTACATAGAAATATTTTAAAAAATGATTTACTCGCTATAAACCAATCTTTTAACTTTATCCCAAACAAAGGTAATGGAATACCTTTGTGGTTATCAACCGTAAGGATAAATCCAACCATGGGATTTACTCCAACGGATTTTGTACATTATCATTTACAACGAGATAAACCTGAATTATTAAGTTATATTCCCAATTTTATAGAAGAGATAAATTTCCATAATCAAAGAGTTAGGGATTTTATGAATAATTCAAAATTATTTATTGAAAATGAAGTCAAGGGAAGAGGTATAAAAATTTCAGTATTTCCCAATCAAGGATTTTATTATAATGAAGATTATAAAACCTTTTTGAACTTACAGTTGGATCGAATTATCGTAGTTTTGAAGGATTCATCCGATAACGATCTCACAGAAAATTTAAGGTCACTTCAAAATGATTTTACTTCTCATTATTCTATTAGGTGTAATGAAAATGATTATTTGTTAATAGGTAATTTCTTAGTGGGTAGTTACAATGAGTTAATCATAGCTGATTTAGAAGATATATTAGTTAACATCCCATTCAGAAGGGAAATCTTAATGGAAATAACCAATCTCTACGCAAATCGTCTATGTTTGCAAAATAAACTGGATTTAATAGTGAGTGAACTTGGCGATGTTGTTCAAAAAATTGACAGACTCCAATATAGGACAAAGGTTAAATGCTGTCCCCGTTTTTCAGTAACATAGTTAACTTTCTTTACTAGCATTCTCAATCAAGGTTTTCCACTTGTTCTTTCCCTCGACCTTGATCCCCGCCCGCTCCGCGGGCGTTTGTCCCCTCAAGGCTTCGTGTTCACGGATATAGTTATGATAGATTCGCAAGCCCTTTAAGATGGGTGTATCAGGTCTCTTTAAACCTCTCATGGTTTTCTCCCTGTCCCTGATTTCACCGTTAAGCCTTTCCATCTTGTTGTTGTTAAGGTCTCCCTGAACTCGGATGTGTCGGATGTGCTTTGTTCGTGGTAGTGTATGAGTTTGAAATTCCTTCTTGTAGGCTGTATGAAAGTTTCGAGCACCATCACTAATGAGGGTAAGTGGTTTTGTACCTGCTAGTTCCTTACCCCTCTTGAACATTGACTTTATGTCGGCATCATACTTTGTTTCGGCAACCTGTTGGGCTATCCAGAATCTTGTTTCATCATCCATGAGAGCGTAGAGATATTTCTTGTTGCCCTTTACCTTCAAGTAGAGCTCATCTGTCCTCCATGCCTGTGATACCTTTGGAGTGATCTTGTCAAGATATTTTTCCATAAGGTTTGTGTACTTTTCAATCCAGTTGTAGATTGTTTGATGGCTTACAACTACTCCCAACAGCTTTAAGGAACGGGCTGTCGATCTCAAGGATTCCCCGCTAAAGTAAAGTTGCATTGCTGATGTGATACCTTGAGGATTGTGTTTCATCTTTTCAAAGCCTATGTTAATTGTAAAATATCTGTTACAATCCCTGCAAAGGAACTTTTGTATGTTGCCATGTTTGTTTTTTCTTAATCCGCATTTTACTACTACATCAGACTTGCAGTATTTGCAACCGCTAAGGACAACTTCTGCAATGTTTCTTATCTCAACTGCCTTTCGAAGTTCAAGGCTAAACTCAACAGCATAGACGTGCTTGCACTTTACACCCCTAAACATATGGTCAGGACATGAGCAAATCCAACCAATTGTTGTGGCAAGAATTGAGTAAGATTTAACTTTATAGTTCTTATCGTCAATCCTTCTAACATTGTTTTGTAACAATTTGCCAGATTCTTCTCTATTCGTTGGTTGGTATTTGCTCATATCTACGTAGATATATATTAACTACGTAGATATAAAGATATTGTTATATACGTAGATACCAATTATAACAATGTGCCAAAGTGGAAAAAAGATGCCAAAGAATTTGAAGTTGGCGTAAACTATGCAGAGGGCAGAGGATATTCAAGTTCCATACCTAAGCCAGTTATCGAGATACTGGGAAATCCAAAACGGTTAAAGTTTATCGTTAAAGATGATGATATTGAACTCAAGGGAATTTATGATTAATAATTATTCTAATTCTATAATATTATGTGGATTCAATATTTGAGGTAAAAGATTTGGTAAAGTCTACTCGTAGTTCTGCAAGGAAGCAATATAGAACACAGAGAAAGAAATCCAAAAAGAAACGACAGAAAAGCCTCTGGGATGTATTGTTTGGTTGAGGTCTAAGACCTATATAGATACTTCTGTACTAATCTCTTGGATACTAATAGAAGAAGAACCAGATAAGATTGACAGATTACCAAAAAAATCTAAAAGTTGTAAACAAATTTTGGATTATATAGTGAATAATCATCTTAATAGCTCTTTCATTACATCTGATTGGGCGATGTCAGAAGTGGTTAGAACATTTGTAGATAAAGCGATTTTAAAACAATTTGTTTTAGACGGTTTTACCGTTTCAGCATTTAATAGAATAAAACACGAATATGATATTGATGAAGAGGAAATAATTATAATCAATGAAACTTTGAACCAGTTTGAAAAATTTCTAAAAAATCTGGGAATTACTTTTGTTGAAACTAGAATTGATTGGAGAAAAATTCATCATTATTGTCTAACTCAAAAAATCGAAACACCTGATGCAATTCACTTACATAATGCAATTCAAAATAAGGCAAATTACTTAACGACAATTGATTCTGCATTTACAAGGATAAAAATGGATCAAATTGAAGTTCTAAATCCATCACATCTAGTAAGCAAAACTTCAATTAAAATGAAAAAATAACCGTCTATGAGTTCCTTCCCCGATATATAGTTTTGTTACTAATAAAAAGAATAGTATAGTCCTCTGGGCTAAAAAAGGACAATGTCTCGAGCAGAATTAATAGGAGACATAAGTCAACCGCCAATCACCTGTTCCCTTGATAAATTAGTGAACGAGCTAATATTGAAAGGTGTTTTGTCTTTAGGTGCTGGCCTTGGACTGTATGTAGCCCTCAGAATATTAAAGGGAGTTAATCCCCGCAATACTCTGGGTGTATAATACGTTCTCCTTCTTAATAGCTATTTATGTTGTAAAAGCTTAAATTCTACGTCAATATTGAAATATTGACGACATTTCATATAGTGTATCTTTTACCTATGAGAAGTTAAACCCAAACCTCTTCTCGTAGGTAATTGTTAGAATTTGAGTATAAGTAAACCTTAGATACAACAAAGTTGAATTTTACTTTATGACTTCTTTAATTGTTGGATGTACTTTTTGCGGTAGTTCATTCGAAGTAAATCCACCCGATTCTATTCATACTGTAGCTTATCGAAGTGGAAGAGAAGGTATTGACGTGTGGGACTTTGTACCTATGAATGTAAAGTGTCCAAAGTGTGAAAAGGCTAATTGGCTTTATTGGTATAGACCTTCATATTGGATTAATCCATTCGATTATTGGAATAAACAGAACTAATTTTTTCTTTGGTTCAGTTCTGTAAATACGATGGAAAGGATATTTTTTCATGTGTTACTCGGCAAATGCGAATTTATATTCAAATTCCTCACCACATATCTCACAAAAAGCTCTCTGTTCGTCTATAGACATATTGATAGTTCATAATCTAATTTATTTATAAGACAAAATTCATCAGACGCTTTTTTACACTGTGCTTGTAGGCACGCATGTGACGGAGATTTGACAGAACCAGATTTAGTAATACATATATTGAATAAACCATGACAGATAGTAGAATAGTTTGAGCTTAGAAGTCGTTTTGTTAGAAGATAATAACAATATATTATTAAAAAGACGTGAAATTAAATCCATAATAAAGAATGCTACCGGGTCTGTTCCGAGGGAGGAAGCCGCAAATTTAATAGCAGGAAAGATGGGCGTAAACAAAAAGAACCTTTTGCCAATTTCATTAAAGAGTGAATTTGGTAACCCTGATGTTCTAGCATTGATGTATTATTACGATGATATAGAAGACGCAAAAAAACAGTTACCACGCTATCGGCTCCTCAGAACAATGACAAAAGATGAAAGGAAAAAAATAATAGATGAAGAAAAGTCAGTTAAATTAAAAGCAAAACAGGCAGCAGCAGCAGCAGCAAAATCTAAAAAGAAGTAAATTGTTAACACAATGTAGAGGGGGAGATGTACTATGAGTAAAGAAAAAAAGGGAGAAGTAAGTGTGTCAAAATTTTATAAAGTTACCGACAATAAAGTTGAGAGAACAAAAAGGGAGTGTCCCAGATGTGGTAAGGGTGTTTTCATGGCCGTCCACAAAGATAGACTAACTTGTGGAAAATGCAGCTATACTGAATTTCAAAAAGAACACACTAAGAAATCAAAACAATAGAACCGTATTCATCCAAATTTTAAGATTTCATTTTTTAAAGAATCCTCTACAATGGTGTTCGCCAACGCTGAAAAGGGGAGCTTTATGAAATTGTCTCCAATCAATATTTTCTGCATCGGCAGTTTTTTCTTAATCCAAAAAGATTCCGTTTTTTTGTCCAATTTTGAATCATTGAACCCATTTGCAAATTTTTTATTAATCAATTTCTGAAGATAAGGGTCTCCTCTGAATACTGTAGTAAAATCAAGGGTTTTTTCATTGTCAGAAAATGAATTTTCATATAGTGTATTGGAAATATTATCTGATGCTACCTCTAAATTTATTATTTTTTTCAATATGTGTAAATAGTGTAGAAATTCATGGGCCAGCACAGAGTGAATAGTTCCTTTCAAGCCGTACATTACCAAGGGAGCGGATAGTTGAATGACAATTTTTATTCTATTTTCACTAGTACAAAATGGAATTGTCCTTGCATATACTATGGAATATTGCTGATACTCGATATCCGAAGTTGCTATCAATAGATTAGGTTCTATGAAATAATAAGGGTAATCTATTGATGTTATCTGCTGGATCCTATTTATTCCCTCTTCAATTAAGCTCATCCTGGCGACGATGAGATCATATGTTCTTTCCTCCACCTTCCTTTCTACTAAATATTTTTTGACTAATACTAACGGGTCAAAAACATTCATCTTATTTCATTTATCATTTATTTAAAATTACATCATTTATATCAAAATATATACATTCGCACTTTGTCTCGAGTATGTTAGAAAGGCAAGGTTTAATCGGCTCGTTACCGCCTACAAATTGTTTTATTGGAATTCCATTATCCATGTCTAATGATATTTCCATTTTGTCATCTTCTGCGTTTACTAACTTTGCAAAGTAGATATTTCTTGTAGTTTTCCGGTTTTTGACTCTGAATGTCACTTCACCAGTTAGCGTCTGCATGAGACTTTGGAAATATCCAATGTTGTGAATCTTCTCATTTAGTTTAACGAATACTGTTACAAGTATCCTATATTTTCCATAGTAATCAATTTGATCGTGTTTAATCTTCCTGAAATGCAATTCAACATTCTCCTCCAAAACCTTTTTCTCCTCAGAACCTCTTATTTTAGGATTAATCACTTTTACAATGAACGGCCTCCCTCTACCGAGAACCAAGCTATATTTATCTTCACTACCGGTCCAGGTTATTTTCATATCTTCAGGATCATATTCTGACCAAACGGATTTCCTAATTGCTTGCTCTATCGATTTCTCTTTCTTACCTGTCAATTTACAATCGGTTTGGATATCCTTTTTCATCCACTTTTTATCTTTTTGGACAATGCCTCTACCTAACTTTACATACCTCCCAAGAAGATAGAATTCTTTCGCTTTGCAGTCAATGCTAAAGTTCAAGTCGTTGTCGATAACAACGTCGAATTTCAATTCCGGATTTAAGTGATCTATAGAACATTTCTTGTTTTCTTGTATTTTTTCTCTGATTAATAAATTGATTTGTGTTTTTATCCCTGTAGTTCCCCTAATTTGGAACATAGAGCGTAAATGATCCTCATTCTCATAGAATAAAAAGGGAAGCCTTGTCCCTATATCGATAGCAGGGATACATGTGGTTAATCCAAACATTTCTGAGTTTAATATTTTATTGACTATGGCTGGTAATGTTCCTAGAAAAAAGCTTCTACATATATAACAAACTTTCATTCCAGTCTTTATGATCCTGACAGAAACTGAATATTTTACTAAGGATGTCTTTTTCTTAGAAAAATTTCTATCGTAACAAAATTTACAGAGATGTATATCTATTTGAGTTGAATTTTCTAATTTCAGAGTGTTAAAATTATCCATGGTTTCTAGCCAAGACCAAATCTTCTTAATAGTCCTTGCATCTGACGGCCTTTTGCTTGCTTCATCATGGTCTTTGAATTGTTATATTGTTTTATAAGGTCCTTAACATCATGTTCCATAACTCCGGAACCTCTAGCGATTCTTTTTCGCCTAACCTCGTTAATAATATCTGGATTCTTCTTTTCGTCAGTAGTGAAGGACTGAATTATAAATCTCCACTTCTCCATTTTTTGTTGTAGAACATCAAGATGGTCATCTTTTACAAAGTTTGAAAGCCCTGGTAAATTCTCAATTACATTTCTGAATCCCATTTTTCCCATGTTTTCCATTTGAGCATAAAAGTCTTCGATAGTCATCTTGCCACTCATAAGCCTCTTTGCTTGATTTTCGTCGGATTGAATCTCTAGATTGCGTGCCATCTCAAGAAGGGCCTTAATGTCTCCCATTCCTAATAATCTACCCACAAAGCTTGTTGGGGAAAATTGCTCCAAGTCATCAATTCTTTCACCAGTTCCTATGAAAAGTACCTTTGCACCAGTAGCTGAAGAGGCAGCTATTGCCCCACCTCCTTTGGCAGTACCATCCAATTTTGTAATAATAATGCCACTGATTTTTGCATTTTCGTGGAAGATCTTTGCCTGATTGTATGCCTGCTGTCCAATTGTTCCATCGATAATAAGAAATACCTGATCGGGTGTAACGATAGAATACATAGTTCGCATTTCTTCAAGCAAACCTTGTTCCTCTTTGTGCCTCCCCGCAGTATCTATAATTATGATATCCACTGGCTGTTCGTTAAAGAAAACTATTCCATTTTTGACTATTTCTAGGGCATCCTTGTTGCCTTCCTCCCCATAGACTTGAGCATTGATCTTACTACAGTTCATCTTTAACTGGGTTAGTGCACCAGGTCGCCAAGTGTCTGCGCCGATTACGCCGATCCTATAACCATGTTTTGAGAGCCATCTCGCAAGCTTGGCGATAACAGTAGTTTTCCCACTCCCCTGTATCCCTAGCATTAAAATAATGTTCTTTTTATCAGAATTGAAGTTTATTAAATTTTCATCAGTCTTTTTTCTATCAATAGTCTTAATAGCTTCACCACTGTAGCCCAGCATTTTTGATAACTCGCCATACAGAATAGTTATGATGTGATCTTTTTTAGACAAACCCTTGGGAGGGGATTCCTTTAAGGATCTCTCTTTAAGATTTTTTGTTATTTCTAACACTAACCGAACATTTACATCAGCAGCTAACAATGCACGTTGGAGATCTTTACATAATTCATTAATCAATTCTTCATTAATGTCTGAAGCCCCAACGATTTTCTTTAAGGCCAATCTCAAATTATCTTTTAAACTATCAAGCATGATTCTCTACTTTTCTATTAAATCAATATCTAATATTTCAAACATTCCCCTGATTCCATCCCATATGATAGTGTGGTCTTTAATGTGAATTCTTTTTTTATATAATGGACAATCTAGTACAAGTGTTTCAGCTTCTCCACCCTCAAATGTCATATTAAAATGATATTTAAGACTTAATTTTTTTAGAGTAGGGAGATTATCTTTTGTAATTATCTTGCCAAGCCAACTACTATCCAATCCTAGTGCTGCGACTCGGGTAATCATGATTTCAAATCCCTGACCCAGCAGCCGTTCGTAGTAATAATCACTGTTAATGTTCCAAAGTGGTGAAATTAATCTTATACTTAATTTATCGCAAATATCCTGAAAAATATCCAATTGAAATCGGCTTGAAATACACCCGTTTACTAATCCATCAATTGAAAATTCGTCTACCGCTTTCTTAACTAAATGGTTCAACTCATTGACTTCGTAATTTTTCTCAGCTACATTGCAAGAGTGCTCTATTACCGGTACCCCTATCACACTTGAAATCGTACCCAACAAATTGGTGGTTGGATAATGAAATAATAGGCTGTCATCGCTACTTGGATGCATAGTCATGATGCAACATAAATCATGTTTTTGTAAAGTTGTCTTAAAAATCGCATAGGTGCTGTCTTTACCTCCGGAAAATAACCCTGCTATTCTCAATAATTAAGCGTATTTGCCATCGGTTATAATCTAATAGTTTTTATAATAGAATACGATTTTTAGTTTTATGCTGATGCTAAATTCTGAAATAATAGCAGGAGTGTCTATATTCTTACTGGGATTTCTCTTCTTCATAGCTGGACTTTTAAATTCAATTTGGGCAACTATATTCATAGTAGATTATCTCATAATGGCTATTGGTATTGCGACCATAGGAGTCGGGATTTGGACCGCCATGTATGAGAGGAAGAATAACCTACATCATACCGAACATCATCATTAGTTTGATAAAAAACTATTCGTCCACATAATAGATTAAATTATTTTTTTGAACGTCTTGAGATGACAAACCTATCAATGCTTTCTCGAGTTTGTCACTGTCGGGTAAGTCACCATTTGTATTACCTGGTAACACGAGGGTCAGGTTTATATCGGAATTCAATACATCATGAAGTTCTTGGTTGGCGGTAGTGATGTACGGTCGCAGTGCTCCCCTAAAAACTTCTGATCTTGCACGGACCTCCCCACCGATCTTCTTCCCAATCGGCGAATTAGGACCAACTATTACTATGTTTCCCTTAGATCCCTTAAATAACGAAGGGTCTTCTAACGCTTGGGGAGTAGTCATTGATAACACAGATTCGGATGTTACCAGGTGCGGAATATTGACGAATTTATTCACCAAGTTGTCCCATTGCCTACGACCAAGCGAAGTTAGTTTATTCTCATAGTCGTAACTACCGGTAAAATGTATGACCGAATCTATTCTACCATATCGTGAATTGATCGTATTGAAAATCTTTCTGACTGTGTTCTCGTCTCCTAGGTCAATAGAGTGATGATGAAATCCTTCAAACATCTTGCCAGCGTCCGGAGATTGATGATCGTTATGCGTAAGGACAATTAGTTGCATTACTTTTAATCCATTGATCTTTGTTGCGATTTTCTTGATAAAATTCAACAATTTTTCATCCGTAGAAGTTGTAGTAATTAAAACTGTTTTATTTTCTAAACTCTTGTCCTGCTCAATTTCTATAGTCCTTTCAACTATTGGCTTTACTGGATAGAAAACCCTGTCGTTTGGAATGATTTTTCCGTTTAATAGCTTGCTCATCTCATCGCTTGATAGAGTAAGCACCATCTCAGCTACATCATCCTGAGATAAAAATTCATTATCTACTATCATCTTTTTCGTATTGTTCTGTACCTTTTCAGCAATTTCTTGAATCTTAGCCAAAAGTTCCTTAGCCAAGCGTTGAGTTTTGGCAGAATCTAGATCATTGTATTTTTCAGCTAAAGAAGTCGCTATCTTACTCGATTCATTTTCGATAATTTCGGGTGCATCACCTAAATACGGTAACAAGGCAGCTGAAATCTCTTCGATTTGCTTGTGACTCAAACCATTAAAACCTCCAACCCTTAGAAATTCTGCAGCAGCTTTTGGGTATACAGTTTTATATATTCTATCTGAGTGAACAGGACCGGGGTTTGTTGCAACGGATTTGATACCTTTATCAACTAATTCCCATGCAAAGCACTCAGACAGTCTATTCTTTGCACCCTGCGCCGCGGTGTAGGGTGTTCTAAACCTGTAGGGCCTCTGCTCATATTTGTTCTCCTCCGTGAAAAAAGTGGAGATTGTAATTATCTTGCCCGTACTACCAAGGACTTCTAATCCTTTAATGCTCGTCCAAAAAGTACCGGTAAGGTGTATCGAAACACAATCTTTGAACTCTTGGTAATTTGAATTAGTAAAGATCTTTACTGGCCCAGAAACTCCTGCATTATTTACAATAATATCTATACGACCAAAGTCGGTACCAATTTTTTCAAACATCGCATTGATTGCTTCAAAATCGGAAACATCTACCCCCGGGTAATATGTAACAGATGATTCAAATTTTTCATCGGTGATTATTTGTTTTAATATATTCGATGCTTCTATTAATGGTTCTTTCCTCCTACCTAGAATTATAATGTTGTAGCCTAATTTTGCAAATTTTCTTGCCACAGCTTGACCAATCCCTGTTCCACTTCCAGTAACAAGTATTGTTTTGTCAGTCTTATTCATTTTAATATTTAATGAGACATAATTCTCTAATATTAATTGTTTATCGTTCAAAGCATTTTTGAACGAATAGTTCATAATTTTTGTAAATCGTGTTTAGCTTCTCGATTATTATAATAAAACTTATAAAATAAGTATCATTTCAGTGATAATATAGATATGGGGAATTATGGAGTTATAAGAGAATTTATGGTATTGGGGGTAAACAATTAAGTGAAAATAAAATTCGGTTTGACATTTGGGCTAAATGTCGCTAGATTGGGGCTGGATGAAATGCAGGTAATAACTGCAGCACAAATAGCAGATAGAACTAATTTTGATTCTGTATGGGCAATGGATCATACTAATGTACCTCAATGGAAAAACGCTGTGGTAAATGATGCTTGGTTAATGTTAGCAGCAATTGGGTCGGTGACCAACAACGTGGAGTTAGGGACATGCGTAACAGATGCCATTAGGAGGCACCCTTCAACTATCGCTCTGTCCACGGTGACACTGGATAGGATAACTAAAGGCAGGGGTATATTAGGGATTGGTGCTGGAGAGGCTCAGAATGTGGTTGATTTTGGAATCGAATTCAGTAAACCTGTTTCAAAATTTAAGGAGCAATTAGAAGTAATTGAAAAGCTGTTTGAATCCGATCCAGACAATCTTGTAAATTACCAGGGTAAATACTATAGCTTAGTAGAAGCTTGTTTACAAGCAAAACCTATCAGAAAACCCCGACCACCGGTATATATCGCTGCCGGGGCCCCAAAAACTCTAGAACTGTGTGCAACATATGGAGATGGGTGGATACCTATAGGGTATACTCCAGCCTTATTTGAACATCATGCAAATGTCATTAAGGATCACGCAAAGAGATTAGGCAGGGATATATCCAATTTTGAGTTTGCAAATGATGTGGATGTTTATTTTGCTTCAGACGGAGAAGCAGCATGGGAAAAGATGAAAAAAGCAGTTAAGGTCAGCCTATATAAGCCTGAATTATTGAAGGTTCACAACATACAACAGGATTCTGAGTTTGATTTTAGGAGATACTTCACTGAATATGCCATGAACAA
This sequence comes from Candidatus Nitrosocosmicus sp., assembly GCA_041747305.1. Lineage (GTDB taxonomy): Archaea > Thermoproteota > Nitrososphaeria > Nitrososphaerales > Nitrososphaeraceae > Nitrosocosmicus. The sequence continues at coordinate 19,292 of JBGTFK010000198.1, read as the reverse complement.
ACCTGAATTGATGGAACAAATGAAGAAAGCATCTTTACAAATCCCTGATGATGTGGCAAGAACTGCTATAGGTGTTGGTAGCCCAGATGATGTAATAGAAATGTTGGAACGATTTATAAAAGCCGGTACAAACCATTTCATAATTCGTTTCTGGGGTGAGGGGCTTTATCAAAACATAGAGACCTTTGGAAATAAAGTTGTTCCATATTTTGCTGACATGCAAAAATAACTTTTTTTCTTAAAAATAAATATCTAATGATTTTGTTTTCGAAAGACGCTTTGATTCTTTCCTTGCATTCCTACTTCCTCTAGTTACGGATTCTGCATCATATCCTAATCTAACTAGATAATTAGCAAACTCTTCCTCAAACCCATGAAAAGTGTATATTTTGCGGGGTTTGCACCGTTTTACAACTTCCAGCAACTCGCTATGATCACAATGATCGCTAAAAGGGATCACATAATCTAGGTTCATCATGTTTCTGTAATTTCTATTTATTGCCCAGCCGCTAAAGCCTATAGTAATTGCACCATACTTTTCCCTGTATTGAGATATCTTGGGATGTTTGCCATTAATTAAAGGATGAATCATTAACCACGGTCCCTTCTCCAATAAATCCAGTTCTACTGCATCTGTCAATGTCGTAGAATTTTCTAAAGACACTCCAAATTGCTTGTACATTTGATTGAACTTGAATATTTCATCATGAACTATTAGCGGCTTCCAAGCCCCAAATAACGAAGTAAGGACCTGTGCCTTCCCCAATGAATATCCCATTAAGATGACTGGAATGCCTCTGCTGTACATTTCTGAAATTAAAGAATTTACCGAATGTGTGATCTGCGCTATTGGAGGGAAAGCATATTCAGGCTTCCCAAAAGTTGTTTCAATAATAAGGGTTTCGGCTTTTGGAATAGCTGGCTTTCTCAGAAACGCTCTATCCCTCATGGATAAGTCACCTGTATAGAAAATCTCGTTTCCAATCAAAAGACCTTTCGATCCTAAAATGTGTCCAGTATCAACCAATGTGCAATCATCTTCAAAACAAAGTTCCTTTTCAAAGTAGTAGCCACGAAGGTTTGCAATCGCAGCAGTCTCGGGTGAACACATTATCTTATTTCTTAAATTGAATTTCTTGATAGCAGTCTTATTTAACAAATGGTCGATATGTGCATGCGAGATGAAAACATAATTCTCATCTAATATTTGCCTCGGGTCTAGATATATTTTTTTTTCCCTGCTTGTAAGTATTATTTGGTGTTTTGCATCCGAGGTTATTTGGTATAGCACTGTTAGAATATCTTACCGAGCTTATTTATTTAATATTATTTCATGTATTTGAGTACATTAAAATTAAATTTATATTGAATCAAGAATAAGAAATTGAATCAATCCAAGATTATTTATGTCTTGCTGGATGGTATAGGAGACTTACCGCATCCAGATTTGAATTATTTGACCCCGCTGGAAGCGGCATATACACCACATCTTGATAGGATTGCCAGAAATGGAGTTTCGGGCCAAGTTGTGAGTGTTGGAGATGGGATTGCTCCTCAGTCTGATATAGCAGTTTTTAATATGTTGGGCTACAACTTTAAAGACATTGAATATTTTGGGAGGGGAGTTGTAGAATGCATCGGTTGTGGTATTGAGTTTAGGGAGGGAGATCTAGCACTAAGAGGTAATTTTGCGACTATCGAGCCAACGAATAAGAAGATTCTAGACAGACGGGCGGGTAGAATTGTGACCGAGGCCGACTCATCTAACATCTGCGATCTTATCAGAAAGAATGTTAAGATAGAGGGTGTAGAGATCTCAATAAAGCCAACTATCGGACATAGAGTTGTATTACGTTTCAGGAAAAAGGATATAACATTAGGCGAGAACATTACAAATACTGACCCAGCATATGACAAGATAGACGGAATTGGAATCGCATTGGATACTTCCAGGGGAGATTTATATGTTGCAAAATCAACTCCAAAGGACTCGAATTCTCAATTATCGGCCACCATCATAAATCGGTTCTCGGATCAAGTAATAGAACTACTAGATAATTGTTCAGTGAATGTAAACAGAAAGGAAAAGAATTTGCTGCCAATAAATTGTATTTTATTGAGAGATGCAGGGAATAGATACCCTCATTTACAGAGTATTAATGATAAATACAATCTAAATTTCGCTTCTCTTGTTGATATGCCTGTGGAAATAGGAATTTCACAGATACTGGGAATGAAGTCTTACAACGCTGGTTCGCCAAATGAATATGAATTAAAGGCAATCGAACTACTAAGGGTAATTGACAATTACGATGTTGTATACGTCCACATTAAAGGTCCTGATGAATTTGGACATGATGGGAACGCCCGGGGTAAGAAAAGAAATATAGAGGAAATCGATAAACATTTTTTTAGGAAAATCTTAGAAGGAATCAGCTCGACCAGAGGTATAGAAATTTATTTCATAATTTCAGGTGATCACTCAACACCATGTATAAAAAAGGCCCACACCGACGATCCCATACCTATCATCGTTTCAGGCCAAGGCATAAAGAAAGATGCCACATCGAGATTTACAGAATCAAATTCCAAGAGGGGGTCATTAGGTAAAATTTATGGATATCAGGTATTAAATACCGCCATCAAGCATTTAGAAAACCGGAAACTTTGATCACAAGTTAATTAGTAGGTTTGAATCTCAACAGTGCTCCAATTTTTCCAAGGCTTTGAATCTGGGCCCCTTCTTCGGTTTTAGAAGAAATTATGTCAAGTTTTGTCCCAGCCAGTGATGCGTATTCTTCCAAATAGTCTATGAAATCCTTTTCATTAATTGTGTAGTCCTGACCACCACATTTCGAACAAGGGCTAGAAAGTATGTTTTGTTTTGTTTCAACTAGTTGGTCTCTTTCAACTATTTTTTCATATCTGAAATCACATTTCTTGCAAATTAATTCCAGAAATATCATATCAATACTGTCTGTTGCGATTATAGAATCGGTTATTCCTGCTTTTAGATTATTTACGACATCGTTCAGGCCATATATTCCTAAACCCTTTCCAGAAAATACTTCACCCATAAATTTTTTCACTATTTTCTTTTCCTCCATGGATCGGAATTCAGACATTATTCCTTGATCGTTCACTTTGTCTATGATTTCCCTTACTCCTTCGTCGCCAGAATAAGATGTATCTAGCGTAGCAATGATGTTATTCTGAAGCCTATAGTCGAGATATTCCTCCCTAACAAAAGTCTCTTTTGTGGGTCCCGGGCCCCCAACAATCAGACCCTTGACTGTAAATTGATCAATAAAAATTTTTTGGGCATAATTTGCAATACGGTGGTAATATTCGTTAAGTTCATTATCTCTGAGTCGTTCAAATCTTCGGGCAGATTGTCCTCCTTGGCGGTGCTTACCTGAAACCCCAGATGTTAAAGTTTCAATTGTTTCCCATCTATCACCGGTTAAAATTCCCAACCCTGCCTCTTGAGTGTCTATTGATATAATGGCAATAGTGCGATCATCTTTTAGCATGTCTTTAATATGATCTATCCAAAAATGATCATCACACCTATACAAGTTAATCTGAACTGGTTTTGGAGGTACAACCGTGAATATTTCTATCTTTTCAGTTCCTAAACCTTTTCCAGTAGGAATGGCTCCGCAAAAAATAACCAATCCGTTTTCAGGAGGCTCCTTATATAGCTTTAATTGTTCCATTGTTTTGTTAAGGGCATCCTGAACATGATTTCTGGTCAAATCTGATTTTATGTTTGATGCAGTTCCGGCTTCATTTTTCAATTGCGCTAGAACATCATAGATTGGCCTTTTTGGCGGAATATAAACGGTAACTAGTTCAGTACCATGGCCAGTTATCTTAGATAGGTCATTTAACATTTTAGTTAATTTATATTTTTTTACTGAATCCCATTTTTCGTCGCTACTTGACTGAGGCACAAATGTTATTTGCTTTTACTTAATTTAATTTTTGACAATTTAGCCGGTCAAGGGGTTCAGATCGGGGTAATAATTACAGCGAATCACATTTTTCAATATATTTTACAAAAACGTAATTTTGTCGAATGTTGGGGACCATTTTTTTAATTTTTTATATCAAGAACCACTCCTTTTACAAAAAAAGAATACATAATACTTATCTAAAGCAATTTGGTGAAATTTTTAGGTAGAAAAATTGTCGGAATTAAGAAAGGATTATTATGTTCAAGATAAGTTTGTTTTAATACCTAATAATATTGATTACATAGACACAAAACCTGAAATCATTTACAATAAAAAGCAAACTGATCCTGTTACTAACACTCAGGCATGTCCATATTGCCCCGGATCTACCGGCGATTGCAATAATCTCGTATTATCTTTTGTGGTCAAGGAAGGGATATTGCAGAGACTGTATGATACAACTGATGAAGAGAATGAGAATTGGTCAATCCGAGTCTTTGAATGCACAAATCCAATCGTAACCGCGCATTCAAATCAACAGTATTCTGATAGACCATTTTATAGAGAGCCAGCTTGTGGATATGACCTCATAATTGTTCCAACACCAGAGCACGATATCGCTCTTTCGGAATTGTCCATTGATCAATGGACCAATTTGTTATTGGTGCTCCAGGACAGGGTGAGATGGTTATATAGCCAGCGAGGTGTAACATATGTTGCCATATATGCCAGTCGTGGGACAAACGGGGGTAGTAAAATACAACATCCTCATTTCCATATCACCACATTTTCATCAATCCCTCCGATCATTGAAAAGGAAGCAAAAACCTTTCACCAATCCATGAATGAAAGCGGAAGTTGTCCTGCATGTAATATGATAGAGTCTGAAATTAACGGCCCTCGACAACTGTTCTCTACTAATGGTTTCATAACTTTAGTTCCATGGGCACCCACTTATAATTACGAATTTTGGATTTGTCCTCGCAAACACTCTACCTTTTTTTCAAAGGCTAGTCAGAAAGAAATAAACGATCTAGCATTGGTGATTTGTTCATCGCTACGAGGTATGGATAAAATATTGGGCAAAACGGACTTTAGTATAGCATTTCATATTTCGCCTGAGAAGAAGAATAGTAGACAACTACACTGGCACATAGAAGTGTACCCTCTAATTTCTTCATGGTCTGGATTGGAAAGGGGGTTTGGAATTTACGTAAACACACCAAATCCCGAAGATTCTGCTAAAATATTGGGAGAAGCTTCAAGAAAGGAATTGGCAAACTTGATTGGTGTGCATTGACGGATTTTTTAACAATATTAAAATATTGTATCTTTTAAGATGAAAATATAGAAATGTTTAGAGCCGGCGAATGGTTGTCAATTGCAGTTTTGGGTCTGGTTGTTTTATTCATACTCAACTCGATTGCCTTCTTCACTTTCCTGATTGGTCCTGAGGGGACCGGCCCTACAACCACAGTCGAGCCATCCACGGCATACCTTCAATTTATTTTCATTACACTAGCACCAGCAATCGGACTTTCATTTTTTACAAACGTATTATCTGAAGGATCACGGTTTTCCGCCATTCTGGTATTAGCATCTGGAATTTGCTTAGTATTCGGGATGGTCTATATAACTACATTAATACCCATGATAACTGAAATCGATTTGCCTTCATGGGTTAGCTTTGCACCCTGGGTATTTTCTATCTTTGGTATAATTTTGGTAGCTATGGGTTACATAAACTATAGAAAGAGTGCCCATATTTCCGCCAAAAATAGTGAGCTCTAACTACTAGGAAATGGCGATATATTAGTCATGGGACAGGGTAAACAATCTTCTAGTAAAATTAATAGATCAAAACAGAAAAATATTAACAGAAAGTTTGATACACTCAAGATAGACAAGAAGTTCCTTCCAATTAAAATCAATAACCCTAATTTAGAAACGATTTTTGGTAAGGATAATGAATTTAATAAAGCTTTGGCTATTGTAATAGGCACAAAACCAGATTTTTATAAGCAAGCGCCCCTCTTAATAGAATCGATTAAAGAAGGTTTACCCTCCTTTATTATTTCTACAGGACAACATTATGATGAATTACTAAGTTATGGGATAAAGGAATTTGACTTGGAAAATTCGATAGTATGCGATTTACAGATTCGTGGGGACCTGATGGAAAAATCTAGCGATTTGATCATGAAATTTGGATACTTTGGTAGATATTTGAAAAGAAGATTCTCAGGCAATAGGATTCTACCGATTGTTCATGGAGATACACTGGTGGCAGGAATTGCTACTCTGTCTTGGGTTTTTGGACTAGGACAAAAGGTTGGACAAAATGAGGCTGGGCTTAGGTCGATGAGTCCAACTGTTATTAAAGGTATAAAGATGAATGTAAATCCAACTCGGTCTGATGTAGAAAAATTTATTACCAATCAATTGTCTTCATCCTGGTTCTTAACGAGGGAAGAACCGTTTCCCGAACAAATTGATACCTGGGTATGTTCTTCAGGAACAAAATTTTTTTTTGTTCCCACAAAACTAAACAAAGAACATTTACTTAGAGAAGGATATCCGGACGAAGATATTCACATAGTTGGGAATTCAGTTGTAGATGCCATTGCTATCAAAAGAATGAAGAAACCCGAGAATAGCATATTTGAATTGTATCCAAAATTAGAATCCGGAAACTGGATCAGAATGGATATTCATCGAAGGGAAAATCTAACGAACCATAGGTTTAATGCTATAATAGGCGCATTGACTGATTTAATAAAGGATTCGGAATTTAAAGTTGTTTTAATCTTATTAAATGCTACCATATCAGCGTTGAACAGGTTTGATCTTTACGAAAAACTTAGAGATCTAGAGAATGCTTATCCTGACAAGTTTATGATGACTGAACTATGGAAAGAATATGGCCACGTTGTAGAATTCTTAGACAGTGGAAAATGCTGGGCAGAGGTTACTGACTCGGGATCAATGCAAGAAGAGTTAATGTACTTCCCAAAAGTCAGCTCCTTTACCGTTAGATTCAATACTGATCGGCCAGAAACGGTCTTTGACGCGGGAGGCAATCTTTTAGTTCCTCCGATAAACCGAATGTGGTTACCAAGAATGATTACTACAATATATGAAAAAGGGATGGATTATGGATTTGATTTAAAGAAGAAAAAACAAATTTATGGAAAACCTGGAGAGGTATCAAAAAAAATAGTAAAAATAATGAAAAAAGAATTTGCGAATAGAGAAAGTAACTTTTTTCCCTGGTTACATCAAAGGTTTAACTATTGGCAGGAGAACGATGATTTTGACTATCTTTAGTTCAGTCAAAAGCAAATAGTTATATAATTATGAATTAGAAAATTTTTATTGGCCTCCGATACAAGGTTCAGGATTAATCTAAAAGAAGGTGTTTTCGAACTTGAAGGTAATGAATCTTTTGTAGACAAACATTTAGAAAAGTTTGAAGAAATTTTCAAGGTTGCTATTAAGGAGGTCATCATCAATAACAAGGATACTATGCTTAATTACACAGATACACCATCTAACGCAACTGTAGACAATGGACTAATCCCACTGGAGAATTATTCTTCTCAGGAATCTAAAACTCATTCATCGAAGCGTAAAAACCTTCAAACATCGGAGTATGATGCTGTTCAAAGAGAATTATCCCTTTCAGGCAAGTCTACAAAGCATTCTATCCCAAAGATCTCTATCAATATACCTCCATTACCTGTGGATTTGAAACAAAATCATGAAAAAATTGGCCTCCGAGATTTTTATACAGAGAAAAAGCCGACAAATCATTACGAAAAAACTACTTTATTCGTCTTTTATTTAACCAAATATAATAAGCAACAGGAGATTAAATACGGAGAGATCCTATCCTGTTATGAAGAAATCAACGAAAAAAAACCAAGTATCATTGACATCGTGAAAAATACTATAAGGTACAAAGGATGGCTTGAGCCAGGTATAGAAAAATTATCAACTCGATTAACAATTTCTGGTGAGAACTTTATAAAATTTGATTTACCAAAAACTTGATAATATTCTCAATCCATATGTGTTTAACCATACATCGTGTGAACTAGATTAGGCTCGCCACCAGTCAAAGCCTACAAATTTGATAGAATTGTCAGATAAATCAACAATTGCTAGAATGAATTGCTTTTTGACCGTGGTTGCAAGTCTTCCTGCAAGCACAATGTCTATGCTTGTAATATTGTCATTTTGTTTCAATACTTTTACAAGAAAGGGTGCATGATCGATACCAGGTCCTTGAATATAAACAGCAAAGTCGCAACCAAATTTTATGCCTGGGGTAACAATATAACCTTTATCTCTCAAATTTTCAAATACCACATACTTGACTTCAAAGTTTACATACTGCTTCTTACAAATCTTTAAAATCTCTTTAGTCTCAACATTTGTGGCGGAATCTTTAAAAATTTTGAGCCGATCTTTATTACAAAGATAGTAGCCTTCAATTAGGTCGAGCACTAACGGTGCATCAAATTCAGAATTTTTAGGTTTAGATATGCCCAAAGGCTTACCAAAATATCCATCACCAAACAATGCCCTTGATTCCAGAATATCGTGAATGAATATTCTGTTTTCGACTAGTTGACCAGTAAAGGTGGTTATCAAATGCTTAAAGCTAATATTGTAAAAGAGTTAGAAGCCTGTTGACATTTGTCGACCATCCCTTCGATGCCCTCTATGGTATCCTTGAACAAAATCAAATCTTTCTGGGAAGTTATTTTATCTAGCGCTTTGATTGTCAATTCTCTGTATTTTATGTCTACTTCCATTTCTATCCTTTGGACCTCGCTTGCTAATTCGATTGTATTTTCGGGTTTGATTGTAAGAGTTCTTGACATCTCATTGATTTTGAACAGAACGTCTATTATCATGTCGACCATATCTTTCAGCTGAACTTTGAAATCTTGTCGAATGACTCTTGGTTCGATATTTGACAATCTGAAGGCGACCCCCATGATATAACCAGAAATTTCATCAATAAAATATGCAGTTCTCAAAAGGCCTTCTCTATATGTCATCAAACTTCCAATGGTTATTACTTCTCTAGTAATTTGATTTCTCAATACAATTATATCGTTTTCAATGATACTCATCTTATCAGAGGATTCTCTAACCCCATCCTTATTATCCTCGATAATAGCATCCGTCATTATTGCTAGTTGTCGAGATAAATTCAGAATCTTATTTGTCTCTTCTTGTAGTATTGCTGTTGTTTTCCTCTTCGCTTGGACCTCTAGCTCACCGCTATACATTTATTGGTTACAAAAGATTGTTAGTTCATATAATTCTTTATTATAAACAACTAAAAACAAATAAGGGGAGCCAAAACCCTAATTTAGCTGATAGTTGGTGAAGTTTTCCTTAATTTCTATGAGATCCCTTAAAACAGAACTAGCAGTTTCCATACCTCCAGCTCCTTTCCCTATTATGGTTTGTGCACCAGAATGTTCTGATCTAAATGTAACAGCGTTCAAAGTCCCATTAACACATATTGGATCATCTTTTGAGATTGGAATGGGCTTTACGAAAAGACTGTCCTTGTCGCAATTCGCAATTAATTTTAATGATTTCCTTTCATTTGCTGCCTTAATTATATCCTCTTGATCTACGTTAGTAATTCCTATTTTGTCTACATCTTTTAGCGTTACTTTGTATCCCATTATCCAGTTAGCCATTATGACTAGTTTTGCTGCGGCGTCATCTCCATCAATATCCAAAGAAGGGTCAGCTTCAGCATATCCTTTCTGCTTAGCATCATCAAGTGCTTCACTAAAATGCAACCCATTACCCATTTTAGTTAAGATATAATTTGTAGTCCCATTCAATATCCCTGTAAAGGATGTAATTCTATCTCCCTTTAGACAATGTTTTGCAAAATCCAATATGGGTGTGCCTCCACCTACTGTTCCACTAAATCTCAACATAACGTTATTATATTCAGATAGTTCTACTAGGGAGGAAAAGGATAAAGCTAATGGTCCTTTATTTACAGTAATAACATTCTTTTTGGTTCTTAACCCTGAAATTACATGAGACAACCCAGGCTCGGCTGTAGTTAAGTTGGTGGGAGTCAGCTCTAACAAGACCTCAGCGTCTATATTTTCAATATAATTTTCAGCATTAAATATATTTTCAGAATACTTGCTGACTTCTCCATATTTTTCCTTAATTCTTAGAACCCTCTCCAAATCTAAGCCAGTTTGAGAACATGCGATTCCCCTGCTGTCTATGCATGCCACAACCCTTGGTTTTATCCCGTAATTCTTATACAACAAGTTCGAGCTAGAAATCAATAATCTTAAAAAACTTTGGCCTACGACCCCCATTCCGCATACTATTATTCTCATTAGAATTATCCTTTTATCATTATTATTTGAGAATATAATAAAATTTGTATTAGAAGTTTATCAAGCCAAGTAGGATAAAATTGGAATGGTAATAATATAAGGCCTAATACATTAATAAATGAAATTCTCGGTCTATCTATTATGACCTTATCTGCGGACGCATTTGAGAATAAAAAGGCTATTGTTAAAGAAAATCATACCACAAGTAACGCAGACGACAATCATTTCGATGTTGTCATAATCGGTTCTGGACCAGCCGGATACACAGCATCTATCTATACTTCAAGAGCAAAATTAAGAACCATTGTAATCTCAGGCAGCTTACCTGGTGGCCAATTGATGACCACCACCGAAGTTGAAAATTATCCTGGATTCCCTAATGGGATAAATGGACCAGAGTTGATGATGAATATGCAACAACAATCAGAAAGATTTGGAACTACCATACTAATAGACGAAGTCACAAGAGTGGATTTTAATTCTAACCCATTTAAAATTTTTACCGGCTCCGCAACTTACACCTCTGATTCAGTATTAATAAGTACAGGCGCCACCCCTAGGAAGTTGGGAATTAAAAGCGAACAAGAGTTTTCTGGAAGGGGACTATCTTACTGTGCGACTTGTGATGGGCCATTTTTTAAGAATCAAGATATTGTAGTTGTGGGCGGTGGGGATACTGCTTTGGAAGAAGCAACATTTTTGACCAAGTTTGGTAAAACCGTTAAAGTTGTTCATAGACGTGACAATCTACGTGCCAGTAAAATTTTGCAAGAGCGAGCCTTTGAAAACCCTAAAATCGAATTTATTTGGAATTCATCCATTATTAAAATCAAAGGAGACAAAAAAGTCTCATCCGTAGTGGTTAAAAACACTAATACCGCTGAAGAAAAAGAATTTGAGGCCGGCGGGCTTTTCGTGGCTATAGGTCATGAACCAAATACAGTCATCTTTAAGGGGCAAGTGGATCTGGACGAAAAGGGATACGTAATAGTTAGGAATGGCACCAGGACGAATATCGAAGGTGTTTTCGCAGCAGGTGATGTTCACGACTTTAAATACAGGCAAGCGATTACAGCTGCTGGATTTGGTTGCATGGCTGCACTAGACGTTGAAAAGTGGCTGTCTGAAAAAAGGAGTAGATAGTAAAACCCTCATTGTTTATTTTATTTCTATTCCACAATAGGCAAAAGTGGAGTTGATGTTATCCGGTTTTTGTTACTGGTATGCTAGTTTTGGCAAAAAGCTATTGTTTTTCAAATAATTTTCATATTCGTCGTCTGTAAATACCGACTGCTCCTTGTACAAACTTTTGAACTTGCGACCATCGTCAGCAAATATGCCCACAAAAACTTGATCCTCGTCTGTAGACTCTTGAGCTCGTTCGATCATTCCGGCCAGAACAGAACCAGACGAAGGTCCAACTAACATATTTTCATTCATCGCAAGCTGCTTTACCATCTTAAATGATTTGTCATTTGTTGCTGTATACCAACCATCCACGACTTCTTCTCGCCTCAAGAAAAGTTCAGGTTTTGCGGATTCTTCAAAGTTTCTTAACCCTTGGAGTAAATGATTTCTCTGTGCTTGAACCGCAACTACTTTGATTTCATTATTCTTTTCTTTTAGGAATTTTCCAGTTCCAGTAATGGTACCTCCAGTTCCAGCTCCAGTGAAAAAATGAGTTATTTTTCCATTGGTTTGTTCCCATATTTCGGGCCCAGTACTTTGAAAATGTGATAAATAATTAGAATCATTTTCGTACTGATTTGGCATGTAGTAAACATCTGGTCTAGGTTTAGAAATTGCGTACGCAAGGGCAATGCTTTGATCCGTACCAGCACCTACTCTGGGACACAAATCATCCGAAGTCTCATGTAAAGTTGCTCCCAATTTTCTAAGTATATCCTTAGTTTCTTTACTTACTTTTTCAGGAATCACTATCTCTACTTTATAACCTAAATAAGATGCGATTCCTGCTAGAGCGATGCCGGTGTTCCCTGATGTAGGTTCAATAATTATGCTTTTATCCTTTCTAAGAATTTTTTTTTCTTCAGCATTTTTTATCATCCAATACGCTGCTCTATCTTTTACTGACCCAAACGGATTATACCATTCAAGTTTTGCGTATACCTTTACATTATCGGTCGAAAAGCTTTTCAATTGTACCAATGGTGTATTTCCGATTCTTTCAGTTACATTATTAGAATCTGAATAAGTGGTCGAAGTCGTCATCCTACTTTGCCTTTTTGATTGTAAATTCTAAATCATTATTTGACCTGTTTAACGATAACAATTCATGACCGTTCCTGTTAACCCATCTGGATATGTCTTCCTCAGAATCTGGATCGTCAGAAACTACTTTTAACAAATCACCTTTGGTCATACGTTCAATTTCAATTTTAGTTCTAAAAACTGGTTCAGGACAATAAAGGCCCCTTACGTCAATAGTTTTCATACTGGAATTTATGTTATCGTCAGGATTAGAAGACATAGTTAAATAAAAGCATTTTAACTTAATTAAATGTTTTTGCGAAATATACTAGGGATTATTATTGATGTCAGTTTCTCATGACCCAATAATTTCATAATTTTAAAGAACATAAAAGTGAAATTTTATCGTGTTGTAGTTAATTTTTAATTCCTGGATTTTAGCCAACCTTTTCTAAAATTGGAGTTGATCTAAATTTGAAATGCGAAGGATCGAAATAAATAGACTAGCCCATTCTATATCTTAATATTATGTATGGACAAGGAGAATGATTTGTGTTATGCTTGTTATATTTGACGTAGAAGGTGTACTGCTAAACGCAGAATATTTACCAGTTTTGGCAAATTTGTTTGGCCCAGAAAAGGAAAAGGAAATTTGGGATATAACCAACAAAGGTATTCGCGGCGAAATTAATTGGGAAGATGGCTTAAGGGAAAGGGTCCATGCATTAAGAGGCGTAGATTATGATCAAGCCTTAAAGATAGCTCAGAATTTGGAAATTATGCCAGGAGCAAGAGAATTATGCGCTTTCTTAAAAGGTCTTGGTTGGAAGCTAGTGGCCGTTTCTGGAGGGTTTAACATGATAACTGATAGACTATATTCAGAACTAAATATAGACAAAATATTTTCTAACGACCTTATCTTTAAAGACAACAAACTTGCGGACGTTACTATAAGAGTTACCTCCGACAAATCTGCTTCAGTCAGATCGTATATCGCAGAGAATGGTTTTTCGAGGGACGAAATCGTAGTAGTCGTGGATGGTGCTAACGATTTGAAGCTGTTTAATTTATCTTCTTTTACGGTCGGATTTTGTGCAGTGGACGTAATCCGTAACAAAGCAGATATGGTTATTGACAAGAAGGATTTGTCTTTGTTAATCCCTATAATTAAAGAGAAATTCAAAATAAAGGTTAATTCATAAAAAGAAAAGAATACGTGATTCTTTTTTTTGATTTCCATTTTCCCAATACGGATTAATAAAAATATTGAACCAAACGACGACTTATCGAAAATAATTGTTGAATCATTACAATTAAACAATCTGCAGATGTGCGATAATGACATAATCGTAGTGGCTCAAAAAATAGTATCAAAATCAGAGAATAGATTGCGGGATTTAAGAGACGTAATTCCTTCTCCAAAATCGATTCGATTGGCTCGGTTCCACAATAAAGATCCACGATTGATTGAATTGATTTTAGGTGAAACCACTAGAATTATACGCATCACAAAAAAACATTTGATAGTTGAGACCAAACATGGATTTATTTGCGCTAATGCAGGAATTGATCAAAGTAATGTTTCTGATGATTCACAACAGGTCCTTTTATTGCCTGAAAATCCTGATATTTCTGCGAGAAACATGAGGAAATCGATTCTCGATATTTCTGGAAAAATAGTTTCTGTAGTTATAGCCGATACTTTTGGCAGACCTTTCAGAACAGGTCAAACCAATATTGCAATCGGGATAGCCGGAATTACTCCTTTAAAAAGTTATATAGGAATGAATGATGAATATGGGAAAAAATTGTTGGTAACAGAAATTGCCATAGCGGATGAATTTGCGGCAGCTGCTGAACTTGTAATGGGCAAAACCTTAAAGACGCCAGTGGCTATTATACGCGGCTATAAATTTGAAACACGTTCACCTGAGGCTGACAACGAAATTAGCATAAAGTCTCTTTTGCGCAGCGAACATGACGATTTATTTATAAACCCTGATAATATGATTCATTACTCTGATTGAATCAATCTAACATTGCAAAATAATTTATTCCCAATACTTTTATCTCATCCCCATGGATGATATTGTTGAAGGAATATTAAATAAGAATAAAAGAATTATTGCACAATCCATTTCAAAGATAGATGATGAGGATCCATTATCCCATGAAATATTAAGAAAAATATATCCAAAAACTGGCAAAGCGGTTACTATAGGATTTACAGGTCCTGCTGGTGCGGGCAAGAGTACCCTTATTGGAAAACTGATTTCTTATTTCAAGAATTTTGGCTTCAAGATATCTATCCTAGCAGTAGATCCTACTAGTGCTATTTCAGGGGGTGCTATTCTTGGTGACAGGGTCCGCATGCCTACCACGATGGACGATGACGACATTTTCATGAGAAGTTTGGGTTCAAGGGGAGCATCTGGTGGGATTTCTAAATCACTGAGAAATATAATTCGAATTTTAGATGCAGCAGGGTATGACTTAATAATAGTAGAGAGCGTTGGAGCAGGCCAGCTAGAAATCGAAATTTCAAAGGTTGTAAACTTAACAGTTGTAATTTTCAATCCCAATACCGGAGATAATGTACAAGCTGTAAAAGCAGGATTAACGGAGATTGGAGACGTATACATCGTGAATAAATCTGATTTAGAAGGCTCAAATACACTATATTTGACCCTCCTAGATCTCATAGGTGAGTTGCCTAGAAAACCATTAATTTTTAAAGTATCAGCTCATTCTGGGGAGGGACTAGCTGAATTGTCAAGAAAATTAATAGATTTAATCAATAAAGATGATTGGATTTCAAAAAAGAAGGAAAAAGAAAGAGAAGATTTGAAAACAGAGCTAAAACTGATGGTATTAGATGAAGTGAGAGAAAAGTCATTGCAAGTGTTGAACTCAAAAAGCATGGAGATAAGCAAGTTAGTCGACTCCATGATTGACAAGTCAAAGGACCCATACACAGCAGCGGAAGAATTATCTTTATTAGTATTTTCTAGTAAATGATCTGGTATGAGCGAAGATAAAAATTCAATCAGGACTGATTCTAGTATCCCCGTAAAAAAGTATTATACGCCTGTCGATATCAGGAAAGAAAATGAATCTGACCCAGGTACATATCCATATCTGAGGGGTATTTACCCTACTATGTATAGGGAACGCCATTGGACTATGCGCCAGTATAGTGGATTCGGTAGTGCGAAAGAGACGAATAATAGGTTCAAGTTCCTTTTAGGGCATGGTCAGACAGGATTGTCTTTGGCCTTCGATTTACCTACTCAAACAGGAAGAGATTCAGATGATCCTCAGTCGGAAGGTGAGGTGGGTAGAACAGGCGTAGCGATAAGTTCTATAGATGATATGCTTACCTGTTTTAAAGATATTCCGCTTGATAAAGTAAGTACCTCTATGACTATTAATTCCACCGCTGCAACCCTGCTATCATTGTACATTACAGTTGCAGAATCACAAGGCGTATCGCCCTCCCAAATTAGGGGGACAACTCAAAACGATATTTTAAAAGAATATCATTCTCGAAATACTTACATCTATCCCCCACGACCATCATTGAGATTAATTGGAGATATGATACAATATTGTTCAACTGATGTTCCTCAATTTTACCCAATAAGTATTTCAGGGTATCATATCCGTGAAGCTGGTTCCAATGCAATTCAAGAACTAGCCTTCACTTTTGCAGATGCTATCGAGTACATTAATACCTGCGTTGATAGAGGATTGGACATAGATAATTTTGCACCTAGGCTTTCTTTTTTCTTTTGTTGTACTATGGAATTTTTAGAGGAGGTTGCTAAATTCAGGGCCGCAAGGGTTATTTATTCTAAAATTATCAAAGAAAGGTATCATGCCAAAGATCCCAAATCTTCTCACCTAAGATTTCACGTGCAAACCAGTGGGGAAAGCCTAACGGCCCAACAGGTTGATAATAACATTATCAGAGTCACAACTGAAGCACTGGCTGCAGTATTGGGCGGATGCCAGTCTTTGCATACAAATTCCAGAGACGAAGCCTTGGCTTTACCTACTGAAGAGTCTGTAAAGATTGCACTACGAACTCAGCAGGTTCTGGCCTACGAAACGGGAGTTACAAAAACAGTTGATCCATTAGCAGGTTCTTATTACGTGGAATATTTAACTGAGCAGATTATAGAAGGTGTCGATTCTTACCTTGACCGAATAGACAAGATGGGTGGAGCATTGGCAGCAATTGAACGAAACTTTTTTCAGGAAGAAATTAGAAAAAATGCATATTCCCTAAAAAAAGAAATCGATAACAATGAAAGAACAATTGTGGGCGTAAATAAGTTTACAGACCAAAGAGACGTAGAGCCAAAATTGGCTATAGTAGACCCCCAGTTGGAAATAAAACAAGTAAATAGGCTTAAGGAATTTAAAAAGTCTCGCGATAATGTTAAGGTTCAGAACCAGATTTCGTCCTTATTATCGGCAGCCGAAAAACCGGATGTTAATTTGATGCCCTACCTGATAGCATGTGTGAAGAACAAGGTGACCCTTGGCGAAATAACCACCATATTTAAAGAGATTTTTGGGACCTATGTACCAAAAATCTCTTTTTAATTATTTATCTATTATTCGTCTTTACTCTCATATAGTTTCAGAGAATCTTCATTGTTACTCATGATGGTGTTGAATACTTTTCTGCCGACTTCAGACTTTTTATCTAATTTTAATTTGGCTTTCTTTCCAATTTGATTGCTTATTAGTAACTCGTCTCCTAAAAATAGATTAACCTTTTTTCCTATGTGTATTTCATCAACCAGCAAATAAATCCTTGATCCTGATTCGGTGATACTAAATGCTACTTCATTACCAATGAGTGGAACTTTCGCTTCAACATCAATCTTAACCCCTAAGATTTTTTCTATTTCTGAAATAGTTGAACCTCCTCTACCGATTATCCTGGGGATTACTTCTTTACTAACTACTATTCTTATCTTATCATTGGATATGATCTTGATTTCAGCCTTGGGGTCAAATTTGCCTATAACTTCTCTTATTTTGGATTCTGCTAGTTTATTTATCTTGTTATTTCTTTCTTTATCGGTTTTTTTATCGATATTTTTCAAAGGGATAATTATGTTTTCTTCTCCATATGAGTAAATTTCATATTCTGTATCCTTTGAAAAAAAGTCTCTGATCTCAACTACAGGTCTAGCGAGATCTTGTTCCACCATTCCTGCAGGGACTTTAACTGTCAAATTTAATTCATATATTTTTTCAATCCTGCCTCCGTGAATAAATATTACTGTGTCTATTACATGAGGTATCATACCTAATTCTATCTTGCCAATAAAGCGTTGGATTGCATCCAATGCTTCGTTAGCATGTATTACTCCTATCATACCAATACCTGTAAGTCTAAGGTCTGCAAATAGTTCAAAATCCTTTATTCGCCTTACTTCATCAAAGATGGTGAAGTCTGGTCTTACAAGCAATAAAAGATCTGCAACCCTTTCAAACCCATTCTTAAAAGATCCATACTGAACAACATTCTCAGGGACCTGCAGATCTCTAGGTGATTCAAGAGTCTTGACGAGTTTATTATTTTGGACGTAGTGTTCTGCGATACTACTTGCAAATGTACTTTTGCCCGAACCAGGTCTGCCGGCTATCAAGATTCCCTCCGCCTCTTTTGACAGTCTATCTATTAAGCTCATATCTAACTGGTAGTCTTCCAAAGACAGTTTCTTTATCGGCCTGACTGCAGTAATTTCTATTTTGTTTGACACGGGGGGCTGAGTTATGACAATTCTCAAATTCTTGTACATTACCACGTAACATCCTTCAAACGAAATTTCTATATTTGATATTTTCCTATTGTTTTCTGTAGAAAATAGGAAATTCATGATTTCATTTAAAGTTTGTTTGTCCAATTTAGTGTCCGATATCTTCTCTAACGTAAATTCTCCTGGAGTACCTTTCTTTGCTAACGGTTCTACACCTTCAATCAAATGAACGCTCATTGATTTCTCGTCAAAGTAATTTTCAATATTAAAAGATGCAGAGACTGGAGAGCGTATATGAACGCTTGGTATGCCAGTTGCGTTGGCAGCTAAATGTTGTATGTAATCAGCTGTAAATAATGTCGCGTTCTCTTTTTCAGCTATTTCGGTAATGATAGCATCTATTCTCCCATTCTTGGCTAGTTTTATGTCTTCTAAGTTGGGCTTTTCCCCGTAAACTCTGAGTAAGATGTTATTTTCAGTAGATTTTTCTCTAATCTTTCTAAGTTCTGCAAGTCCTATGAACCCGTGTTCTTTCTGTTTACATGCTTGAGACTGCAGCTCGTCAATTGCAGCGCGAGGAACTATGATTTCAAAATTTTCATCAATATCTTTACTATCAATTTTCTGACTTATATCGCCATCTATTATGATACTCGTATCCAAAACAATTTTTTTCTTCAAATTGACTATGATCAGATCATTAACCAGATTCTTAAAAAAGGTTACTAGGTGAAAGATTTCATAAATAACTTGGAATAAACAGAATCGCTTGCTAGGTAGAATTATCATTCTCTGATCAAATATATTAAGAGCCTATCCCAAAATTATTTTTCTATAGATAATCATACAACAAGAGAACTGTACCAACCCAAGGTAGTTCCCCACCTTCTTTTCATACCTTGTATATAATTTTCTGAACCTGTTATGCCATGAATTTGTTCTCT
>JBGTFK010000197.1:0-52977 GCA_041747305.1 Candidatus Nitrosocosmicus sp. | reverse complement strand
TCGCCAACCCATTTTGACAATAATTCTGGTCCTTTCACGCTAATGAAATTGGATTCAGATTCTGTAGCAACAGCCTTTGCAAGCATTGTCTTTCCAGTACCAGATGGACCGTGCATTAGGACTCCTTTGGGATTAGAGTGACCTAGTTTTGTATAAAGATCCGGGTACCTTAATGGCCATTCCACTGCTTCCTGTAGCTCACGTTTAACTTCATCTAATCCGCCTATATCATTCCACTCAACATCAGGAGATTCTAGATAAACTTCTCTCATGGCAGAGGGCATTACTTCTTTGAGAGCATTTTCAAAGTCAGACATGGTAACAATCAATTTATTCAATACTTCAGGATTTATTTTCTCATCCTCCAAGTTAAGTTCAGGTAACAATCGTCTAAGACATTTCATTGCAGCTTCCTTACAGAGATATTCCAAATCTGCACCAACAAAACCATGACTTACAGATGCTATTTTTTCTTGATTCACATCGGATTCTAAAGGCATATTTCTTGTATGAATTTGCAGGATTTCCAATCTACCACGCTTATCAGGAACTTTAATTTCAATTTCTCGATCAAATCGACCAGGTCTTCTTAGAGCTGGATCGATAGCATTTGGTCTATTGGTGGCAGCAATAACTATAACTTTACCTCTTGCTTCTAATCCATCCATCAAAGATAACAACTGAGATACAACTCTTCGTTCAACTTCTCCCGTTACTTCTTCTCGCTTTGGAGTTATAGAGTCTATTTCGTCGATAAATATTATAGAAGGAGCCTTTTCCCTGGTTTCTTTAAATATTTCACGCAATCTTGCTTCAGATTCACCGTAGAATTTGCTCATTATTTCTGGACCAGAGATACTTACGAAGTGTGCATTACTTTCATTGGCCACTGCTTTTGCCAACAAGGTTTTACCGGTACCTGGAGGTCCATACAACAACACTCCCTTTGGTGCCTCTATACCTAGTTTTTCAAATATTTCAGGATGTCGTAACGGCAGTTCTATCATTTCACGAACTTTTTGGGCTTCCTCTTTTAAGCCACCAATATCTTCGTATGTTACTTGGGGTACTCCACGGAGAGTTTCTCCCCGTTCAGCTATATGAAATACAGTTTTTTGAGTAACTAAAACGGCATCAACACCAGGACCGGGGGTGACACCTATGACTTGAAAAGTAAGTCTACCACCAAAATATGGTACCATTACATTATCGCCTTTGATTAATGGTACACTTTCAAGAGCATCAGCTAAATATCGTTCATCAATTGGAGGAATAGCTTCTAATGGTGCAACAATGACTTTTTCTGCAGGAACAGCTTTAATCTTTTTAACAATTACAGTGTCTCCTATAGCTACGCCTGCATTATTTCTAACCAGACCATCAACTCGGATTATACCCTTACCCTCGTCCGAAGGATAAAGAGGCAAGCATTTTACAACTGTTCTACGTTTACCTTTAATTTCTACGACATCACCTGTAGATGCGCTCAAAGCATCCATAGATTCATAATCAATTCTGGCAACACCACGGCCTACATCTCGGGTATAAGCTTCAAGCACCTTTAAAGAAAGAGTATTACTCTGAGACATGATTACTACTTAATATTTAATAACATACTACTTATACACTTTTGTAAAGCAAACCCTGGCAAAAACAGGTATTTTATGAACCATTTTACGACACATCAACGAGGCGATACAAAACGTAGATGCAGAACCAAAAAAATTATGATCGTGATTTCATGAAAGGTTTGCTCGGTTAAACCTAATTTCAAAATCTATTGTTTTACGAGACCCACAATAGGTATATTTACAAACTCTTGGGACAAGGGTGTTTGACTGTCGAAATTAATAAACAACACTCTATTGTCGATAACAGAGATCGACACACCTACCCCCTTAAAGTTATTTGTCTCATCGGAAATAGTTGCATTATTTGACTTTATTTCTTGAATAACATCTATCTTTCCTGAATAGGTTGCATCTTCATTCTGTTGTTGTACGGAATTCACCACAAAATTTGACAGATGATATGATGTTGTATTTCCTATGTCATTATTGCTATCAGTTAATTGAGTATTCAAATTGTCGCTGTTATTAGTTGTTGTAGTAGTTGTAGTAGTATCATTTCCAGAGTTAATAGGTCCAGACAAGTTATAATTAACAGGTTGTTTTATAAAGTTAGCATTAAAGTCCTTTGAACCATTGTCCTTAGTAGTTAGAGACCAATTACCAAACAAACTGTTTATAATCACACCGCTATCTTGATTATACTCTGAACCCACAATTGTTCCATTTAGATTGGCCTGGGCTGATCCAGAGTTAATGTTATTAGTAGATGTAGTTGTAGTTGTCGCATCATCGCATGTATTTCTTGTTGTACTTGTTGTTTTACCATTCTCATTAGTTTGAGACTGAACTGAGATGTTGTTATTGCAATTGTTGTTATTATTGTCATCATTGCTAGATTCAATGGTTGATTGAACATCTTCCTGCATCTGATTCATGAAATTATCAAGATTTAACTGCGCATTTACAGTACCAATGTTAAAAGCAAGAGAGGTCGAAACCATTAAGATAGGGAGTAAAAGGACAATAAACTTAGATTTATTTACACGGACGTCAAAATTACTATGATTTTGTAATATATTAAAACTATAGATTTTTTCACTAGACATTAATAATTCATATTTCATATATACAAAATATGATTTATGCTTTACTGAAGAAAAGATAGGGATTTATATTAGTTTATTTTCTTATATAAAATAATTATAAATGATTTTAGTAGTATTTGAGATCAAGCCTTTCCCTTGCACATAAGAACAAATGATCGTTTAATGAAACAATCGTCACCAGATATTGATAAACTCGCAGGAATTGAATATTATACGACAGAGTTCGATGGGATAGGAGGAACTATAAAAAAAAATACTGAGGATTTTCATGTACAAGAAATAATAAGTAATATTTTCTTAAACCAGATCTCTCCTGATAAGACAACTAGCAATATTTTCCCAGTTTATGAAATAAGAAAAAAGGGGATGGATTCTAGTCATGCAATTTTGACTTTGAGAAAAAAAACCGGCCTTGATCTTAAAATAGTGGGCATAAAAGATGCAAAGGCCACTACAATTCAATATGCTAGCAGCAGCAGCAGCAGCAGCACAAGAAAGACCATAAAAAATATCGATCTTGGAAAAATAAAATTAACGCTGGTTGGTTTCTCAAGAAAACCAATTGAAAAGAACAATTTGGTTGGAAACACGTTTGATATAAGAATTGTTGAACCAAAGAGGGACAAATTAGGTAACATTTCACAATTTTTGCGCGATATTAATAGATTGGGCAACTATTATGGATTACAAAGATTTGGAAGTGAGAGGTTGGTAACTCATTTGGTTGGAAAAGCCATTCTCGAAAGAAAATTTGATAAGGCAATAGAGATCTTATTGACTTGTACCACAAAATATGATTCAAAATTTAGTCGTGAAATTAGGGAAAAATTGAAAGACATCAAAAGTAATCCAAATTTAATACACGAAATCCCCCCTGGAATGGATATAGAGAAAAATTTAGCTCAGGCAATATTAAAGGGAAAAGACCCTATTTCGACCTTAAGAACGATCCCTATTAATATCAGAAGGCTATTTGTTCAAGCTTTTCAGGCTTATCTTTTTAATAAGACCCTAAGCATCGCTATTGGAAATGACTTCTCCCTCACCGTACCTGAAGAAAATGATCTCTGTTTTGACGTATTTGCAGATGAATTGATCTTTGGTAAAATTCGCAAATATGAAAAAGAAAAACCTACGGACAGTAGAATTCAGAGATTGCCGATTATTAGGCTACCAGGATATTCTTTCCAACCTGGAAAGAATAGATTTGACAAGATAATAAAGGAATTTATGAAGTATGAAAATATATCAGCCAAAGATTTTTTTATCAAGGAAATGCAGGAATTAAGTGAATCAGGTGGGTTCAGACAAGCTTGTTATATATGTAAAAACTTCAACTACATTCAAGAAGAAAACTCATTATTGGTAGGGTTCTCTGTACCTAAAGGATCATATGCAACCGTTTTGTTAAGGGAACTAATTAAACCCGCCAATCCTATTGAATCAGGTTTTTAGAGCAATATGAAAATAGAGTTTCTGACGATTTTGCAAAAAAAGAGATAATAAATAGACATAATTATGACCATGTATAGATACATAAACTAGTGAGAGTGGGATAGGATTTCGGCCAAGAATGATTTACCACTATTCAAAGCATTCATAACGATAGGAATATTAGTTATATTATTCGGTTTAGCATTCATAATTATTGATTTAGTTGTAAACGAATTTACCGAAGGTTTGAGAGAAATAGGAAATAGATTCGTAATTTTAGGTATAGTAACGATAGCAATAGCTTTTGTTTATAAACATCATGTAGTAATCGGATTCATACTCAGACGATTTAAAAATAGATTGACAGATCAGGACCGGTTTTCAAAATGGTATAAACCATAAAGCAAAATGTATACTATGCTCTGGCTGCTATTTGCTCGTAAATTATGTGCATGGTGGTCTACTAAATGATGGTTCAATTCAAATTGAGGCATAAACCAAACAGTTAAAAAGAAAAATTCTAACAAGTTGAATTAGCTAGTTGGCAATTGAAGAAATAAGATATGACTTTAGAGAACAACCTGAGCAATTTCACAGCTACTTTTCAAAGATCGTGAAGTTGATAATAATATCCAAACTAAATTGTCTCGAAAAGAATATCAACTCCTTGAAATATTTCAATGAGATAGTAAGCAGGATTGAAGGATGTGATGTTCACAAGATAAAGTATGGCAAGCCAATGATATTTACTAAATTCTTTGGTTATGAATTCAATTATCATACAGTAAGAGTCAAGATAAAGATTATTGACAAGTATACAATAGACATATCGTTAGAGTCAATTATTCCAGATTTTGTGAAAACATTCGACAAATTAAGTGCAGACACGAATGAAATCAACTGGAATATAAATAAGCATTCAACAAGTGGGATTAAATTTGGAAATCAAGAGAAAAATTCTCAAGATGAACTAAACCTTCAATTGATTGAGAAGGAAGCCAGGTTAACTTTCTATTTGTTGGATTCATTCATCCAAACATTATATCTTTTGATGACCGAATCAAGAGCCAATAATAATAGTTTAAGTGGTCGAAATATTGAAATCAAAGATATTTCGGTCTCTAGAAAAGTTCTTAATATTGAAATGCTCGTGGATGAAAAAACAGTAATTTTGGATTTCCTCCCAAAGTCTAAAAAAAGTGTGGTAGTTTCAATAGATAACGATGAAAAGATTGGAGAAACTATCAGGACTGTGATGTTACAAATAACTTAAACTGAGGTTAGAAATGATTTGGTACATGTCTAGAAGATTCCTACTGCGCCCCTATCTAGCAATGCAGCAAGGAACAGTATGCCAATTGATAGACCGACAGTTAATCTACCCAATAAGATTATCTTATTTCTTAAATATAAAAAATATTCATCCGGAACTTCTCCATGTAGAATACGAGATTCAACATTTTTGTTTAGAAGTAAAATATGAACAACGTACACAATTATCATTATAAATACTAATATGATTTTAGCAAAAAGAAAATATCCATACGCAGAGTCAAATAAAAAGTTGGGTTGATCCAAAAACGATCGAGCATTATACACTCCCGTAATGACTAGTATAATTAAGGAGGCCCCACCTAGGTAGTTGAATCGGCGTCCGATGACAACCATGAATGAAATTCTCTTGTTGACATCAGGCATCATCTTCTTAAGAAGAGGTGCCAAAACAATCCCTAGAAAAATAGCTCCACCTACCCATATTGAAGAAAAAACTAGATGAATCCATGTAACTAATGGATCAAGAATAAACATTGGATAGTGTCTTATCCGTATCCTATAATATATTATTATAAACAAAGTTTTTTAATACCAATACTTTACAGAAAGTCGATAGAGTATTGTTTTTAAGTAGACGCAGATTAGTATTGATAGGAACAGCTACGGTTATCGTAGGAGTCATTGTATTATTACCTCTAATATTAACAATAACCTTACCGGATTTAAGCGCCATTGACATAATAATAAAAAACATAGAATTAGAAGAGATTTCTGAAGATAATATAGCTACCTTGAACGTAGTATTCAATATAAAGAATCCAACAGGTCAAGCGTTAACTACCTCAAAAATTGATTATGAATTATATGCTAACGGAGAATCTATTGGAGAATATACAAAGTCATATATTGACATACCTGTTAATGGTAGACCTCAACTCTTATCAAATACAGATACTAACATTAGTTCAGTGATAGAAGCGCCAGTTCTTGATGAAAAAATTAGGTCGGATTTAAGGAATAATAATCAATCACTACAAAATATTGAATGGACCATTAATGGAGATGCAATAATAGAGTCAGGATTTAGTTCAGCTCCTAAAATATTTAATGCGACATGGTAAATCTCCATTAAAAATATACTATTTTTTTTTAGTTTGAATTGAATAAAAATAGATATAGCTATTCTAAAGTAGATCCTTTTCGGATGGTTGCTCTTCCTGAGTTAGTATGAATTTATCAAAAGAAGTCACAATCCATTCTTCAATGATTTGACATTTAGCAGGACTATATTGATTTGATTCGTCCTCATTTGAACAAAGATGTTGATAAGAACAACAAAGGCAAGGTGCACCTTCGACCATACTTACATCAATAGGTTTTTGTTCCTCTGCATCAATAGAAATAGTTTTTTTCACGACCAGTTTATACGTCCATCTGCCCCGATAAAGTGCCTTTTCTCGTGTTATTAATGATTGTTTTTCTAAATTTCCTACTAGTCTTGAACCATCTCTACTATCTAGCGAGAAAAGTTTGCATAATTCGGTTTGAAAAACACCTTCT
Source organism: Candidatus Nitrosocosmicus sp. (assembly GCA_041747305.1). Taxonomy (GTDB): domain Archaea; phylum Thermoproteota; class Nitrososphaeria; order Nitrososphaerales; family Nitrososphaeraceae; genus Nitrosocosmicus. The sequence continues at coordinate 46,031 of JBGTFK010000197.1, read as the reverse complement.
TCACCGCTTACGGTGATAGCGTCGAACACTTTATCAATGAGATCACTTTTAGAACGAACAGATAATTTTGAACCAATAATTTCAGATGACAAAACATATTATAAACAACAAAATGATATAAATGTCTTTATTACAAAATGGAACTTTTAGAAAAAGGACAAACTTATAGAACCACGTTAGCTGTTCTTTGGATAAAATCTGGCATTTACCCTATAGAAAAGGCTTTTCTATTAAATAAGGTATTTAAAATCAAACATTTTGCTTTTAGAAAATAGCTTTTTTAGGAAAAATTACAAAGGATTGAGTCGGCATGAACTTAACCAAATTAATTAAACAAACTTATCTAATAGAAATAACAGACTAGATTCAAATTCGTCCTAGCTGAGTAGAAATAGGAACTTAAAATAAAGGAACTTGTTTATTTTTAACTAATCTATTGACCCAACTATTTACTGTATCAATTTATGGATGCATACCTGAACTTTCTTCCGGATGTATTGATATGACAAACTCGGCAAGTACGTATTTAGGTATACTTTTTGGTGCTCTAATCGGTATAATAATATCCTGGTGGATTTATTATAGACAAAAAAAGACTACTGAAAAACAAGATGAAGTAATAAAAAAAATTGCAGATTTGGAAGAATTGCACTACACTTTGCTCAAAAAGATAGAAAGATTAGATAAACAACATGAAAAGACCTTAAGATCTATCCTAAAAATACAAGAAAGATTTGAAAAAGAAAGAATAAAAAATACGGAAGAGCAATAGATCATAATGAATTAGCATTGACGTAAGAAAGAATTGATCTGATTCTTCTTATTATTACTGCTAAAAACATGATACAAGATTAGTTTGAGGGCTTTTATCATGATTTGATTTGAAAATCATAGAGCCTGATATACATACCAAAGATTCTGACCCATTAAAACTAATTGATTCTTTGATGTTATCTTTTTTTTCTAGATTGAATCAACCGTAATATCTAGAGTCAAAAGAATTCATCTTGTTATTGAATAAATCCAATTTTTTGTGATTTGTTAATACGCTATATTTATGAAATACATTAGATGTAACACGGCAAGTAAGTGTATTTCGTAATATTTCATTAAAAGAACAAAAGTAAGGTCTACCAGTTATGGACATTTGATACTGGGGCGCACAGTAGTGTGTCTAAATACATTTCATTCATTTAGATTTTTTCTTGTTGTTTTTAGGAAATCTTTAGTCAGATTTGAAACTGCAGAAATATCTTGTCCTCTCATCTGGTTTACCATTTTCTCAAAATTTTGATTACTATACTCGTTAGGTAGATTTTGCATACGAAACTTTATTGATGAAATTATCTGGTCGTGTATCTGTTCAAGCTCGGACGGGTTCTTCTTTGGTAATTGATATAAATCATTGGGAGCAGTAGGATATTTTGGACCAAGTCTCTGAATGTTATTTTTTACAAAATCCATACAGTAGGTAAAAATAACATCCAATAAAAGTATTTTTTTTATTGATTTATCATGTAAGACACCATTTAACTTTGGATCATGTATACCCATCTCAGCAGAGCCCGGATTGTCCAGTGGCAAGGGTTAAAGAAAGAGATAACAAAGCAATAAGGAGATCATCACCTCATCAATTGTCGGTTAAGAGCGAAAAAGTAGAATCAAAAAAAGTGGCTCGATTAATCATCAACTCATAGAAACCCATTTAATTACGATCATCAATTTTTAAAGACGTTACTAAATCGCATCATTTAAAAGGATAGCAAGAGGATTGCCTAATAGTAAATTAATTAATGATATAAAGAATAGATAGTCATGATTCCTAAAATTCAAAAACTAGATAACCAAATTATAGGTTAGCTCTTTCTATTTGCCATTTATAATTTTGTTGTAATAATTATGATCAACCTTTATCATTTTTTCAGTCGCCGTTAACTCGATTAGTTCATCAAAAAATTGACTACTTTGATTAAAGGTTTCACTGCCAAAAGGATGCAACCAGAACCTTCGCCTCATCAATGGATGATTCTGATCCTTGGGATTAATATATTCCATGATTGGGCCAAATTGAAGTACGTACTTTCCAAACCAAAATCCAAGTCCCACATTATGTACTATTTTGGGGTACTTTATTAAGATATTATCTATATCAGAAAGATTGACATAGAATAAATTTACATTATTTTCGGAATGCCATTTTATGAAAAGTAATGAACTGTTTTGATTCGCTCGAATATCGTTGTCTAGCTTTTCTTTCTCCATGATAAGAAACCTATAATTTTTTTTATTCGAAGTAAGATGCTTTATTTGCCCTAATGATTTTTCTTGGTGACTCAAGAGATTTAAAGGATTATTATTTTGTAATTCCCAATACTCTCCTGGAGGTAAATACGTTGCAGAAACATAATCCTGGCCATTTTCAAATAAAACCCTATATATCAAGCCCGTAGAAAGTAATCCAATTTCTAACCCCTTTGAAGGATTGGTTAATTCTTTGAATTTATCTAAAATAGTTACAAACCTTGCTTCACAGAAATTTTGAATAGGGGCTACAAGGTTATCAGCAAATTTTTCAGACTGAATCAAGGGCTTAAGATCCAAACTAAATTCGATATCAGAATTATTCCCGTATTCATCGCTCTTATAAAAAGAATATACATTTTCTAGTTCATTATGATGTTTTAGCATGATTTTACCCTTATCGTATAAAGTAAAACCGAATTTATTCTTGTCAAACAAATAATCGTTTTTTATTTTTTTATAAGCATAATCAGTTAATAATATTTGATTGGGCCTTGCTATATCCATTATTCTTCTCGCGAGAACTAACTCATGACCCCAGGGGGCAAATTCAGTATGAACACCGTCTTGGAAGGAAAGAAAAGATCCAAACCCTATTCCAATCCGGACATAAATTTGTTCCCTATTTTCTACGGAAATGTTAAATTCTTTTATATTTTTGTGGATATAAATGGAAAGCTCCAACGGATGATCATATTTTAAGAAAACGATCAACATTCCATCTCCTGTGAATGACTTGTATATTTCAGGATGTTTTTGAGTTTCCAGAAATCTTGAAATCAAATCTTTAATTCGATTTATCTTTTCTAATTGGCTAAATATGGATAAATTAGGATCAGAAGAACCAACGATATCAATAAAAAAATACCATCCATCATCTATGCTCTGTTTAAGGTCATTTTCATTCATATTTCCAATTATAGTTAATTTGTTGAATGATTCCAATTTATAACTGTTAGAGAATGAAGGCTTAACAAATCTAATAATAATTACAAGAAATAGCGACGAAATTATGCACAAAGAATGAATATAGCAAGAAAATATGTAGCATAATAGTTTCTTAGAAATAGAGTTAGAAGATTAATACTTCTATAGTATTGCCAAAGTATATCGACTATTTCTCCTATGATTTCAGCTGCTTTAGCCAAAAAAAATAGAACATTAACCTTTAAGATATATCTTGCATGATAGATCTTAAATGAAGAAAATGGCTTACAGATGAAGCATTAGCATCTACTATTGTTTGAGCATATTAATCAAGTCAGTTCTGATTTAATAAGAAAATTAATGATATATCAAAGGTTTGTGAGTACGGTGCATGATATTCATTCAACGATTTAGGAACCAGCATAATCGGATAAATAGTAAAGATATTTGTTTAAGAAAAAGCAGTATCCTATGATATAGAAAAAAAGGTTCGATCTCAATTGAGCATCCCTTTTAGCATTTAGAGAAACGTATCAAATATTGCTCACACCTCCTCCTCCCTTTAAATAGTCTCTACAAGATGACAATTCATCATTTAATACTAAAGATAGAAATTAACACAACTCTAGATTATTGATTGATAACCAACTAGTTTACTGGATCCTTAGGGGAAGGTGATATGGATTCCAAGGACTTCCTAAATTTTATCAAGTATAGAATGTCGAGATAAATCGTGGAGATCAATGTAGGCAATAATTTTAAATTTATTAAATCAACGCGATTAAAAATTTTGACACAGGCTTCGGTTTATAATAAAGGCAGTAGAGTTACAGAAAATACATGTATTAACATATTTATCACCTTAGATTGAATAAGAAGTGTGATTTTAACCTCTGGTTAATTCTACCTCTAGTAGTCAAGAAAATGCAATATTATGTAACGGACTCACTAAAGTGTATGGGTCACAAACTGCCGTTGATCAAATAAATTTACAAATAAAAAGCGGGAGTATATTTGGCTTATTAGGCCCAAATGGAGCCGGTAAGACTACAGTGATTAAGATGCTAACTGGCTTATCTAAACCAACTCAAGGGAAAGCATTGGTTGCTGGATATGATGTTACTACTCATTCCTTAAAAGTGAAAGAAAATATTGGTTGGATTTCATCGGAGGTTATTTTAGATGACTCTCTTACAATAATGGAGAATATTTGGATTCAATCTAGGTTACACGGTTTGAACAATACCTGGAAGAAAAAAGCAATAGGATTATTGAAATACCTGGAATTGGATGAAAAAGACGATAAAAAAGTCGGAAAATTTTCGACTGGGATGAAAAAGAAGTTGGAAATCATCATGGCACTGTTGCATGATCCCAAGGTACTGTTTATGGATGAACCAACAATTGGACTAGATACAAATTCTAGAAGATTGCTTTGGAGATTGATAAAGAAAATAAATGCGCAATACGGAGTCACGATACTATTAACTACTCATTATATCGAAGAAGCTGATATGTTGTGTGATGATATTGCGATAATTAATAATGGTAAAATTGTAGCTAGCGGCTCACCACAACAGCTAAAGTCTAGAGCCAACGGCGATATTGTGGAAATTGATTTCTCCTCATATTTCGACTATAAGGTTTTGGAAACTGTAAGTGGTATACTCGAAATAATTCAAATAGGTTTAGAAAATAGCGAAAAAGAAAAAAGAACACGATCGGAGCGCTCTTTGCGGTTACGTATTAAAGTCGGAAATGCAGAAACTATTTTACCGGAGTTAATTTCTAAAATAACAGAGTTTCAGCCAGATCTTATTAAATCAATCAAGATAGAAAAACCAAATTTGGAATCAGCCTTCCTAGAACTTACCGGGAAACGATTTGAAGAAATAGAAGAAGCCACCTATGATCAAAAATAGAATAGGTTATGATCATGTATTAAAAACTAAGACAAGAATGATCAGAACATTAAATCAACTTAGTGGATTATATGTAAGGGAAATAAAAACCACATTTAGAAGTCCAGCCATAATCGTGTTAAGTATCATACAACCCTTATTATGGATAATTTTTTTTGGGAGCAGTTTTGCTTCTGCTCCAAGAACTTTTCTTGAAGATTTTTTTCATACGGATAATTATATAGCATTTCTTTTAGCTGGACAGCTTTCTACTTCAATGCTATTTGTAGGGATGTTTAGTTCATTAAGTCTTATTCAAGATAAGAAATCCGGATATCTTAGAAGAATAATGGTCACACCCACTAGAAATCATACTATATTCCTATCAAAAGTATTAGGGGCTTCAACCCGTGGGATGCTGCAAGTTCCAATCGTCTTTGCCGGTGTAATGTTATTTGGCGTTCAAGTTCCAGACATATTTGGAATAGCAGCTTTTATAGTATCATTATTCCTTCTAAGTTTAGGTCTTTCTTCGATATATCTATTTTTAACAATGAAAAGTTCAGACTGGCAAATCCCCACCGTAGTGGCCAACTTCATAAACCTTCCCCTGATGTTTGCTAGTACCGCACTGTTTCCAAATGAAAACTTTCCGACTTGGATGCAAACAATTTCGAACCTAAATCCCGTTTCATTTTCATCTACGTTTGGGAGAGAAATTATTATTTCAGGTAATATTGTTAATGCTGACTGGTTGTATTTTTTTTATCTCTTAATCTTTGCTACTACGATGTTACTAATAGGTGTAATAGTAGCTAATAAGACTTTGAAAATTGATTGATCTAAAAGATACAGTTAGTTGTGCATTCACATATATGTATATATATATATCACTTCTATTAGCCACATTACCCTTTCAATTAATTGTATATTACGACTACAAGGTACAAATTAAGAGTGATAGACGACGAAGTGCACTTGAATATTTGATAGATTGTTAGATAAATCATAAGATGATGTAAATCGATAAAATGAATTATGACCCACCCTGAGTTAATGATAACTTGAAAATTCCTAATGCTGGAATTTGCTCTTTATCATCTCTATTAGTAATTCTCCACCACTACGGTATTTTCATTTATCTGTTTTGTTTTTTTCCTTCTTTTCATCTAGTTTGTTATTTGAAGAGGAATCAAAATTTACAAGGACTGGAAAAACTATAGGGATAGGCATTACTTTTTTCTTGTCTATATCTTCATTGAACTGCCTTGCTGCATCGAGGGATTGATGTATTATTAATAATATATTTTCTAGATTAGAAACTACATCAGTGTAGCCTTTTTCAAGCTGATGCTTATTGGTAGTTAGAATATCAATCTGTTTTTTGAGTACATTTAAGTGCGAATCCTGTTTATTTATTTTTTGATTAATATTTTTTAAAAGTTGTAATTTTGCTATAAATTGTTGCCAATACATAGTATCATTGGTTTTGGCATTACGGTTATTGTTTTCACTACCTTTATCAGTATTTTGATCTAATGGATCTGATAAGAAATCATTATTTCTAAAAATCAAGACAAGCTGATTCATATTGATAATATCTGTATTGGTTACACCATTTGCATAAAGATGGCTTAAACTGGAGACTGCCCCTATCTGTAATTCGAGATATTGTTTGTATCCCGGTATTTGTTTTTCTATCTCTTTAATCTGAATTTTCAATTCTTCTACTTTTTTTTCAAACCCAAGTTTATTATCATATTGGTTATCTAAGTCTATAAAAAATTTTTTTACTGAAGCTTTGACGCTTAAATTGTTTGCTAAGGCTGATTCCATGACCGTATTGTTTAATTGTTTGAGCTCTTTTAGTCCGAATCCATTATTTTGCAACTCAGCCAAAGTATTGATTGTTTGACTGTAATAGTTTTCCTGTTCTTCTAACGAAGAGATCTCTTTTATCAATTTGTCTTTTGTGGCCATATTTTTATCAACTTGGTTTTGGGTTAGTACTAATTCGTTTCTTAATGAATTGATATGCCTGTATTCAGTCAATATTTTTGTAACGTCAAAACTGTATTGCTTAAAATCATCAATTGCGTTTGCAAATGCTCCAAATTCCTGTTCGATTAGCAATGTATGTTCATAAAATAACTCTTGTTTTAACTTTTCATACCATCTAAAATACGAAGAGACTTTTTTTTCTGCTTCTATGGTTTTGTTTAAATTATAAGCGATATCTTGTCTTTGTTTAGTTAGGACGTCTATTTCTTTAGAAATTGAAATTTTAATATTTTCTAGATGTTGTATTCTTTTCTTCTTTTGTTTTATATAAAATGTAACACTGGAAAGAAATGGTATTTCCTTTCTTATGTTTTGGTCATTTTCTTTTTTTTCAACGGCGTTATTTATACCTGAACTAATCGTATCGTTATGATCATTATCTTTATCAATTTCTGTAGCAAAATCATGGAAGGATGATAGTAAATCCTCTATCCATTCTATCAGGATATTTGGTGTTATGCCAAGCTTTTTGCAATTCTTGTAAATATGATCTAGAAAATAGATTATTTTGTTATTTTCTATCTTTGTGCTTTTTTTGACACCGTTCTCGTTGGGATTGGTAATCTCATTAGTATGTCTAGTAGAGGGATCAGGATATTTTACGAAATTTGACTTGTCTACATCGAGATCCAAATCCTCATGTTCATCTTCTTCATAAACACTGACATCAAATTCGTCATCGATGTCAAATTTTTTTAATAGTCGGATAATCCTAAAACCTTGAGCACACTCTTCAATTGTTATACCAGACTTTCTTACTTCAGAAGTGAATGCTCTAATTTCTTCTATGTTTGTCCCGCCTATATTAGACCTCCAATCTTGTATTATACTATAGACGGTTCCTTTGGATAAGGGGATTTCTCGGACTATTTCATTCATTGAAAGTGCGTGGAGGTATTTTTGTATGACCTGTGATTTTAGACTGGAGGTGATTTTACTCAATATTATTATATTATTCTGTCATATATAAAAGCGGTCAAACAAATGGTCAATTTGGTCAAAAAAATGGTCAATTTTGTATTAAGATAGAATTAAGTTTGTTTTTACCCTTTATTTTTCTGAAAATCGGGCCAGATCTACTATCTGTTAAACTTTAACTTGCAAATTATTTTTCATATCACCAACGTCAATAACAACATCCTTAGTCAAATCTATCTTGGGTCCGTGGGGATTACGTTCCTTGTGGTAGTAGGGTTCTAATGCGATATTTAGTTTCAATATAATAAGAGTAATTGCAAAGATAGATAAGATAATGACAATTTTCTAATAAATAGCATTATTTATTTCATTAAATAACACCAGCTAAATAATCCAGTCTCATAAATAAATAACTACATTATTATGTCGATAATGATAATTATTTGTATTGAATGTAAATCATTCCAATAATGGTATTAAATACACTAGCAACAAAAACAAAAACAAAAACAAAAATAAAAATAATATTAAACTAGTTGAAAAAATCAGTTTATTTGGAATTGATATAAAGATCTTGATTACAGGAGAAATAACAAATGACAAATATTCATTCATAGAATTATCGTTTCCTTCGGGTTCAGAAAAAGAAGTTCCATTACATAAACACAGTAAGGAAGATGTGACAATATGTGTTATAGAAGGAAATTTTGTGTTTAGATACGGTGATAAGGAAATAAAGAAAGGATTTGGTGAAGATGTCACTCCATTTAGGCTTGAAAAAAATATACCTCATTCATATAAGAAGGTTGGAGAAGGAAAAGGGATTTTATTGATGCTATTTAGGCCAGCAGGATTTGAAAATTTTTTCCGTGATTTAGGACGTTCTTCTGATAGGTTAGATACCGAGGAAAAAATAGATGAGGATAAACTACAAAATGGAAAAATGGAAGAGGATGATCGAGTACTGTTACATCTACTTGAACAAAAATATGGAGGAAGGTTTCTGTTTGAACAAGATGAATAATATATCAAAAATGTTTGAAATTAAAATACATCAAACTGATGAACTAAAAACCTGTAAATGATTTGAAATGTTGGATTTCTAGGAGTAAATGAAGATTTGGACAAAAATCATCGTTACCTATCGAATAGGAAAAAGATCAGGAGTTGACTTAAGTACAAAAAGAGTACAACAATAACCATTCCATAAGGAAGACATAATATAACTTCCTAGTGCCAGATTAAAAAAAGTACAAGATTTTGAATGATATATTGAGAAACAGATTACAAAAATATGATAGAATATCAGATATAATATCTGTCTGGAGAGGCAAACCACAGAAAAATGAATATCTGTTGATGATGAAAATAGGTGAAAGCTAGTAATGATAACCGGTGCTTATTACGCAAGAGATTTAATGTATTGTTAATCATGTTTTACTACAGTTATTATTCATTTAATACAAAATAAATAGAACAAAAACAAAGAATATGTTGTCTTAGGCAATCTATAGTGTAAAGAAAACCCATTCTCGATTAGTTTAGATATTTCATTTATTGCATTATAGAAACTAAATGGTGATTCTAGGATCCATTGGGTTTTATACATAACCATTATCATAAACGATATCCAGAGAAAATGATAATGACATTCTAAGTAGATGTTTTTTTTGAATAAAAATGAATTTCCTAATGATAGGAACAATAGTCTAGTTATTAAAACTTTCGAAAAGGTTAAAACTAAATATATAGAAATAAGGAATGTCGGATATAAATTGCCATTGATTGTCACTACAAGCATTATTACCAAAAAAACGTATTTAATGACGTTTATTGCTTGGGCCGTAATAATTACCGATGTCATCTTTGGCACCTTTTTTGACGTTTTGGGAAAGCCACTTACTTCTTCTTTTGGTGTAATATTATTTGTGATAATGAGTATAATTGTATTTTTTGCATGTCTGTATGTCCTTAGAGATTATATGGTTGCATTGCGCAAAAACTTTGAGGCTCCTTCGTTTTTTAATAGGCTGTACAAGGCAACACCTATTTTTCTTTATGCACTTTTAGTCATCTTTGTAATCATAATTGTTGAAATGGTGTTATTTTCACAATATAGTACTTACCTGTTAATTCTACTTCTCCTAATAAGTACAGTATCCATCTTGTTCTTTGGTTTTCGCAGTTACAAATTCTTGTCATGGTTCAATTCGAGTGTCAACAAACGACATAATGTCATGATATTGGCATTTAGTATATCATCGATGCTCCTTTGCATCAGCACTGTAGTTGCTATCACACTTGATTTAAAACAATTAGCCGTTTCAAGACCACCCACTATAGATCCAAATTTCCCCGCTAGTAATTCCATGGCAAGCAGACACTTAACTAGTATAGAACTTATTATTCATCTCTATGGGTTTCTTGTCCCTCAAGTTACTGCAATTGCTATCGCAGAAACAGTTGCTGTTGCATTTTTCCTTCGTTACTTTAAGGATCAAATAGGAAAAGTAATATTTTGGACACTTATAATTTCACCGCCTGTGCTTTTTTTGACTGGAGTGTTTGGTCCTCAATTTTTAAAGTCAACTGGAAGTGAATTTGTATATATGGAGTCGAGGTTTCTTATCTTTAGGGTAATAGGTACTGCGGGATGGATTGCAGCTGATTTTGTAATAGCTTATGCATATATTTTAGTAGCAAAAACTCTTAAACGACAAATTCCCTCATCCCCTATCATTAACTATTTAATTATAGCAGCATTAGCAACCATTTTAATTTCTCCAACGACCAATAACTGGATAACCAACAATTCTTATCCACCCTTTGGAGCAATCCAGCGTGCCTTTATTGTGCTTGCTTCTTTTCTTTTTACCATAGGAATATACGCTGTCGCGTTGTCAGTGGCTCAAGATGCAGAATTGCGTCATTTAGTCAGAAAATATGTAAAGGAGTTTGCTCTGCTAGATACTTTAAGTAATGCAGAGGAGAATGCAGAGATTATGCGAAATCTTGTAAAATTAATCCATCAACACGCAGATGTTTTGAAAAAGAAAACAGAAGTAGGATCTACAATGCTAGATGATAACGAAGTTAGGCAATATTTAGAAATAGTAATTAGGGAGACTAGAGCAATTAGAGAGAACAGTGGAAAAAAAGGATGACTGAACAGTCGATGCGTAGCTTTAAGCCTTGTGTCTAATGCTTGACACAAAAAGGATTTGATTATATTTTAAAAGAAGTGGGAGCTTGGATTGTAGTATCGTTTTGGGCTACCGCTACTACAAGAGTAACTAATAAAACTTGCACAATGTCCAGAGTACCTTATTACTTCAACCATTCTAAATAGGAAACCAATTAATTTTCACCAAATATTTTTGCTCCTAGAACCTTGTATCATAGGGCTATGCCACATACACCGCTAGCAGCACACATCACATCGGCATAGGCAGTACCATGTATGTCATTAATTGTCATTTCATTAAATGTAGATCTAAAGTAGATCGGTTCTGGCCGGTATAGACTATCGTATCGATTATAGCAATACTGATGGGGTTCTTCAAGATCGTAATTCTTCCATGCATTTTTAATAATATCTATATATGCGTACAAGCCAAACTATCATCGAGATAAGTTGCACTATCTGTGAATTGCCTTCAGTGATTTTCTCGCTTGCTATGCTTGCAGGTCTGTTGGGAGTACCGCTTTTGACCAGTATTACTGAGATATCATTGCTAATCAAAGTATTTACCTAACGGTAATTGCATGATACTTTTTCTAATCTCAGTAAGAGTTACTGGATCTGCATTCTCTATATCCTGTTTAGAAGAAAGGTTGTTAGAAATTTCTATTGTTTTATCACTATTGTCGGTATCATTATGCTTCAATATATAGTGCTGTGGATAAAATCCACTCTTACATTATTCTCAAGTTATATTCAGAAAGTATCTTTTAATAACCCGTTTGTCAACGCAAGTTTTAAATCCATCGTTTATTTGTTCCGTATTGAAAATTAAAGAGATGGTATCTTTACCTTTGTAGACGGGTGATACAATATGTACATTCTCTTCTTTACTTTAAGAATCTGAAAACTTTCGAGTTGCCGATCCTGTTTTTCCTGACAGCCAAATTACCAATGAAACATTTAACGATGAATACCACTTGACATGGGAGTGTTCTAAATGTGATTTCTCTCTCATAAAGATAATGTCAAGTCCCTAGTGGTAGTAGGATTCTAATACAAATGTTGAATTAGCAGATGTTAAAAGTTAAGTAAAAAATCAGACAACATTTCTAGCTGTTGCAAGAATATCAACAGACAATGAATAAACATTTGGAGACAAAATGAGTATTACAACCGATCTTTTTGGAACTATAAAGGTGCAGAAAGGAAATAGATAGAACATATTGACCGCCCTAATTCGGCATAGATGAAAAAGAGGATCGGTAGTGCAAATTAGATTTGATGCTCCCTATTCTGAATTATTGATAGGATCGTCAATTGATAATATTGAGTTATTTGTTGTGATCATGCTCTTTCGTTTTATCATCCTTTTATAGTTTATTATACGATGGATTTTACAAATGACTACTAAGAAAACAATGGTTATCGGTATTTCGTTCGTTTTAGCCGCAATGTTACTTTCCTCAGGCAATGCACTAACCCCCTCTTTTGCTCAACCAAACACTGTAGACCAAGCAGACACCGTAGACCAAACAAACACTGGAAGTGAAAATAACAACTCGGATAGCCAGAATTATGATGATTTTCAGAACTGTCTTGAAGATGAAGCTGGATCGACAGGCTTCGCTACTGAACAACAGATAAGAGATTGCTTTGCTCCAATCTATATTGGCGGTAACGATGACAGCAACGGAGACAGCAACGGAGACAGCAACAATTAATTGAAGTATCCAAACTGGGAACTACCCGGTTAAATATTTCAATTTATTTAGAAATTTTTGAAACTAATGACTATTTTCCGATGATGTATTCTCTGACATTTATCAAGTCACATATTCGAAATATTTAGTTAGGTTCTTTAGTAACAGTTCTCATCCGTGGGGATTAAGGTCCCAGTGGTGGTGGGGTTCTAATACAAATAATAATTATAAGATAAATCCAACAAATATTCTATGCTAAGAATAAAAATGAAAACCATTAGCTATTCAATTAAATAATAAAAACATCGGGATTTTCAATAATACCAAATTGTAGAATATTGTACGTTATTTTATACTACATTACAATGTAAAATTTTTGGAAAATTGTATGACTCGGTCTAAATAAGTTTTAAATCTATTGTGAATTAAGAGCAAAAGATTCAACGGATTTGATGATAAATCGATCAACTATCAAGTAAATTGATAATAAATCTCAAGTTTGTATAGTTGGTATAGACCAAGTGAGATATGCCGGCATAGACGGCATGACATGGGTCTGTTTATATCATCATGTATCATTACAAGTGCATTCAATGCAACGGCGTGGCTTTCTAGATAGTTATGTTGCCCCTGTACAGTATCATTAACCCATCATAATGAAATATGCTAAAGTATCAAATGATGCATGGTGATTCAGAACTGAAGAATGATTCAAAAGATCTTAGGAACAGATGATATTCAGAGATCTCAAATAGGGCACTTGAGGTGGCCTCCGAAAATCGCTCAACCATGTAACTCTCATATAGCGTTGTTGCATATTACTGATCCCATAGAAGACCCAAATTCCACGATATTTGGAAGCAATAAAGACTCATTGAAAAGGTTATAATGATGAATCTAAGTATAACAATGAAAAACAAATGGCATAGAAGAACACAAAAACAGATTAAGAAGTTAAGTAAACAACATATAATATCCGACAACCTGTGTATGACTGGAAATATCTCAGAAAAAATTATCGAATGCGCACTACTAACAGAATAGATTTAGTGGTTAAGGGAAGCCGTACTAGACTAAAAGGCATGTCAAAAATTCAAGCACTCGGTAATGTTACTAGAAAAGGTTCAGAATTGGCGGAATGACCCGTGCTCATATTTAATTGAATGATTTATCCTTTTTCATCTAACCTCTCTGTGCAGTAAAGAGAATTATCCTTGAATCGGTTAATTCTATAATGTAGAAAATAAGAATATCAAAATAATAGATGATAATTTGGAGAATAGTGATTTAAGTTTATTCAAAAAAAATAATGGTGTTGTTTATATAAAGAGGTAATAAACCCAAAAGGGTTATTTGCACAGATTTGGGGCTTCTACACATATGAGATGCTGAGTTCCATAGATGGGAGTAGTTCCAAAGTGATTATTGGTCGAATTACCATCAACAGTAATGGCTATCGCACTTTCATCTAGCAACTCTATTTGTGTTGGTACATTTGAAACTGGTCCGTCTTTAAGTGTTACTGTTGTTGTTCCATTGAGCATTGTAGAGTTTGAACTGCTATCAACAACCGGGCTACCCGATAACTTTAGGTCATATATCGAGTGAATATGTTCTGCGGTACCGTCTATTTTAGTCATATAGAAAGAAGCGTTAAAAGTAGGAGAGGAGGAATTAAATTCGGTAAATTTATACACGCCACCTAATACCCAGGCAGGCTCTGTTGCATTGCCGTCATTTGAAGTACTTGTGATGCCCCCTTTCAAGCCATTCGAGTCAGTATTTGAAGGATTTTGAGCAAAAACCTGATTCAAATTAACAGCCACTGCAATCAAAGAAACAGATACTGCTAACAAAAAGATGGTCTGAATCAATCTAGTGGTGATTTTCATCATATTTTATCTAAAACCCTAGTATTTAAATTTCATTAATATAAAATAGTTTGTTTTGGCCTAATATCAAGAGCTTTGGTAATTAACGAACATGCCGAAGAATATGCTCGATTAACTCAAGGTAAGTCTCAATAATACAATCGAATCAGGTGATTTTGAAATTGAATTTTTGTAATAATTATTGTTATTTTTGTTAGTTACAGTCCTGCATCCGTGGGGATTAAGTTCCCGGTGGTGAGAGGGTTTTAATACAATAAGTATTTTTGTCACTCAATTAAAGTTTTAATGAATTATTTAGAAAGTAGAATTACAGAGTAATTTCCATTAGGAGACGGCAACCTTTACTAACATATGAAGGATTTGTTTCTTTGGCACTAGACTTCAATTTCGTTTCATCTCCATTGAGCTAGGCCAACAGACAAAACACAAGTAATTCTTGTATTTAGAATAATCGTATTAGAATACAATGATCTTTGCTCCTTCACTTTATATTTATAAAAACAAGTATTTGAATTCCCATACTTAATGCGGTCACCGGGATTTGAATTCCCGCTATGTCTTTATTAAAAGACAAAGTCCCGGGTTACGGGCTTTCTCCATATGAAATTATATATGGAAGGCCAGTGTCCTAACCAAACTAGACGATGACCGCAACACAAATTCTTTATTTTATTCTGATATTAAACTTTTCCAATGTGGCTACGTCCGGCCAAAGAAAAGTTAATATTGATAGTTTCTCACTTCCTCTTATTAGAAAAAATATAGTTTAAGAGTGTGTCTATTGCTTTGTTGGTTAATTTATGCTTATAATAGTTGGATCCTTTTTTTGGTTCCTCAGTTAGTTTATCTTTTTGTATAACGTCATACGGTCTATGATCTAGTGCACCCTCAAAATGAACTTTGAGTTTCTTGAGTTTTGAAACCACAATTGAATCAAAAACTTCTTTTTGCCAAACTGACCCTATAAAATAAATGGTTGGCGGGTTTGTAAGATTAGTTATTTTAAAGAGAACGTTATTGATAGCAGCTTCAATAGTTTTAGAATTATTATCATTTTCTATATATTGATCAGATATACCGCCAGCTATCAAACGATCGGTAATAGCTCGGGTAAATTCATTTTTTGATATCAAAATTACAGACGTATTAAACTTGTCAGGTTTGGATTTCATTATGATATTGAAAGTTTGGATGCATAATGCAATTCTTCCAACGACAAAATCAGGAAGTGATTCAGGGAGTGCATTACTGGCAACTTCATCACCTATTTCAATATTTGGGAGCCCATCCCTATTAAAATTACAATATAATAGCACAAGATTACCATAAGTAAAAGCATTATCAGACAATTTGATAATACGGTATACGCTTAACAAATTTATAGATAACGAAAATCAAAAATTTGAGATTAAGTTGATCTTTATTTTACTAATTGGTATTTTGATCGATACCCCCTTGGATTTATCATCATATCATCATAATTAAAGGAAGATGAATTTCCTATAATAATCGTAGTTATCATGCCCATCATATCAGGATATTCTAACATTTTTTCTAAATTGGTTACAACAATTGATTGACTGTCTCTAAACGCACCTTTTACTATTGCAACTGGAGTTTCGGGATTTCTGTATTTTAGAAAAATATTTCGTGCATCCTTAAGCTGGTGAATTCGTTTTTTACTCGATGGATTATACACAACAGTAACAAAATCTCCAAGAGCAGCAGCTTCAACTCGTTTAACGATAATCTCCCACGGCACCAAGAGGTCACTCATGCTCACGACTGCAAAATCAGTCATCAAAGGGGATCCAATAAGTGCACTACAAGAATTCAAAGACGAGACTCCAGGTACACATTCAACATCAATTCCTTTGCCTTTTTTCCATCCTTTTTCAGCTAGGATTTCATATATCAAACCTACCATTCCATATATTCCAGGATCTCCTGATGAAACTAGCGATACGATGCCTCCTTTTTCAGCGAAATCTATGGCTTGATTAGCTCGATCTACTTCCTGAGTCATCGGATATCGGTAAACTTCTTTACCGTTAATGAGATCCTCTACCAATGATACATAGGTTTCATAGCCCACTATGATCTGGCTTTCTTCAATTACCTGTTTAGCGCGAAAGGTCATATGATCATGATGGCCGGGCCCAACTCCTACAACGTATAATTTTCCTGAACTCATTACAATATTTTATTCATCTGTATTCATTTATTTACTTTCTTTTCTTCAAATTAGCTGTGTATATCGCTGAATCAATTGATTCATGAGATAATCCAGCTGACACCCATTTGAAAGAATGAAATAATTATCTGTATACTCTAATATGTCAAATAAGATGCCACGATCATAAAATAAATCAAACCGCCTTGCCTAAATTAAATTCTTTATATAAAGATTTAACTGCTTTTTCACAATCATCATCCCTTACAATAAATGCCAGATTCAATTCCGAAGAACCTTGGACTATCATTATTACATTGACATCTTCTTTTGCTATAGAGGAAAAAACTCTGCCTGCAATTCCCTTGATCCCACGCATACCTGAACCCACTACAGTAACGATCGAAACATCCTCTAATACATTTAGATGTTTTATTACTTTTCCCAACAATTTCAACTCCAAGGATGTTATAGCTTTGCCCAAATCATCCTTTCTCAATACCATAGAAATACTTGATTCAGAGGGACCTTGAGATATCATCATTATATTTACTTTATTCTTTGCCAAGGTATCAAAAATGTTTGCAGCCGTTCCAGGCGATCCCACCATTCCACCACCACTAACGTCTATTAATGCAGTGTTTCTTATTGCGATTATAGATTTAATAATATTATTAGATATTTTCAAATTTTGGGTTATTGTAGTCCCATGGTGAGATAAATTAAATGCATTTCTTATTTTCAGTGGGATATTTGAATCCATCACGGGTTCCAAAGCTCTTGGATGAATGTATTTAGATCCAAATAGGACCATCTCAGCTGCCTCACTATAAGATATCTCATCAAGTACCTGTGCGTCTTTTACGATCAGAGGATCTGCAGTTAATAATCCATCCACATCACTCCATAAATATACCTCGTCCGCATTAATACAGGAAGCTATTATCGTGGCAGTATAATCAGAACCACTTCGACCCAAGGTTGTAATATATCCATGCTGATCTGCCGCTATATATCCAGTAATTACAGGAATTTTTCCTTCTACAATCAATGGGATAAGTTTAGCATTTACTCTGAACCTTGTGGTATTCATCAAAGGTCTTGCTTCACCAAAATTAGAATCCGTGACGATACCAATCTCTTTTCCAGTAAGAAAATCGGAATCCAAGTTGTTGTTTCGTAACGAATAACTTACAATTGGAGCTGCCAATCGTTCTCCAAACGATAACATATGGTCCAAAGATCTTGGTGTAATTTCAGAAATTAAAACCAATCCCTCTAAAATGGCTTGGAATTCTTTTAGAATTTCCAAAATTAAATTCTTTGCTTCTGCTTGCAATTTCTGATCGGTTATGGTATTTTCAATTAAATCAACATGAAGACTAGTCATTTCATCTATGAATGTCTTTATCGCACTCCTTTTTCCCTTTGTTATCAGTTCAGAAAGCATGATAATTTTATCTGTTACACCAGAGATAGCTGATATTACACAAACAATTTCATTATCTTTTCCTTCCAAGTTTTTAAAAGAATGTACAATGTTCACAAGAGTCTTTATTTTTGACGATGAGTCTAAGACCGACCCTCCAAACTTCATTATTATTCTCATATCAACGAATTACATTGTCTATTAACTAATGGGATTAATAGAGTATTCTGAATCCAAAATTCGAACAAATTTGTCCCGGCTCATAACCACAGAGAACATTTCAAATGTAGTTACAGTCGAGATAATTCGTTCCGACCTAATCCTGGACTCGGGGTGCTAAATAAAAATGAATTCGACCTATGTTGGCGATCCTAAATTCAAGGCGTATTGGCATCTTTGTAGAATATTCAATCGCAGCTGACACACCAACGGTGCTCACCGATTTTACAATTTTCAAAAGATAGTCAAGACTATAAGTTGCCTTTGATTCTTCTTTCACATTGATCTCTTCTAATCCTTCGCTGTTTGGTTCCATCGTAACAACAGCTTCCCCTGTATCACTTTTGCCTACAAACTCGATCCTATCAGGATAGGATTCAATTTCAACGTATTCTGATACGACCTCTATATCAGATAGGATCTTATCAAAAGAAGATAAAGAAAGTAGGAGTTTAGAATTAAAGGATAGTTTTGGTAACGGTGTAGATACAGTTGTACTTTCTATAAGACGCATTTTGTATTCTCTTTTGTAACTACCCATCGTTTTTATCCTCAAGACATCTTCATCTATTATAGATACCTCTAATTCGTCTTTCTTGTCTGTTCGCTTTATTAATTTTGAAAATTCAGAAATCCGGACACCGAATTTTAACTCAGAATCGCATTTGTAGCTTTCAAATGCGGTATTGGGCCAAAAAATATCAATTAATGCTACATGAGACGGATCCATCCCTCTGAATGAAATTCCCTCCGAAGTGGCTTCAAATGTGGCTTCATCTACAAGAGTGGATATGGCTGAATTAACAACCTTCCATTCGTCTGGGGACTTTGTTTTCGCTACAAACATCAAATTAATCAACTAAAACAACAATCATCTATAAATTCCAATAGCATATCAAAAAATCATGCTTAAGAATAATTTCTCCAAGTATGGCTGCATTTTGTACATCGATAGAATTGAGTGGTGGCCTCATCAGCAGACCTAGTCTGCAACATCCACCAAAAAGCCATATTATTGAGGCACTTTGGGCATTCCATATTGGTTGTAGGCAGAGCCTCAATAGGCTTTTCAGAGTCCATTACTTTTAAAGGATCATCAGAATAGTCATAATTAGAAACAGTTTGGATCACACTTGCAGGGTTAGCCGCACTATTTGCTTCGCTTGCCACTATGTGTCCACACTTTAGGCAAGTTAGGACTTTTTCCTCTTGCCTATTCCTTAACCGTGCATCGCATTTTGGGCAAAACTTCATTTAGTAGTTATCACCGCATTCAGTTTCCTATCGTGAGCTTCAGCATACCTGCAAGATCATTTGTAAATTTAATCGCTGACTCTACAGATTCACCTAGTGCCTTGTATGGTTCGTTCTTATTGGTTAGTATCTTTAACATATATTCTTTGATTAGAGGATGCTTTAATACAACACCTGCGAATCTGTTATCAGCATTCTTTTGTAGTTCATGTTGAATTATATATAATACAGATATATCTATGTCATGTATTTTAAATTCTAATTCTTTATCCCTAGCATGTGTAACTTCAGCATGCATATATAAAAGACAACTACATATTGAGGATATAAATGATACCTTCTCAGTATCTAAATTGGACGAAAATGAAAGTCGAATCAGTGCTTTGACTTTGAGGAGAGCACAAGAAGAGCCAATGAATGAGAAATTGTCTACATTGACCTTAAGTTTTTCCATTGATGGATTTATCCGACAAGTATTAACACAAAAGAATTGGGAGAAAGCTTATAATAAACATGATAATTCACTGAGACTCACTATCAAACTAGACATCAAAAATAACGGGAAAATTATTGAATCAATAAGATTAATAAGAAAAGCTATTTTTTTCTGGACCAGAAATCCAAAAATTGATCATAGGATTTGGATTATGATAGTTAAAGATGACATTCCATTTTATCCATTAGAGGAGGAAGAAGCTAGACAGTTGTTTTTTGATTTTAACAAGGACATAGAAATAAAACCGGAGGTCCTAAGAAAAGGTAAGAACGACATTACAGTATTGGTGGAGTTGTCATGGGGTAAGCACGAATTCATAGAGAAGAATAGTTTGAAAAAAGAATCGAATAGTCAACAGATAGTCAGTGACTAGATTTACTAAGCAAAATAATTTAATTTAAATATAACGTATAATTGCCATCTATTATGGCCAAATTTGATGGTATCAAAGGACAAGAACTTCTAGATGTTGAAGAAAAAGACAATGAATTGACATTAATTTTCAAAGACAATAGGTTCTTATTTGTGAAAACGGAAAACGGAAAATTGATAATTGATTCGGTACCTGAATGATAGACAAGTTAACTCATTTTAGGCCGCATGGCCAGTATTGTAATAAAAAATTAATTTATTTCAATTAAGATTTTCTCATCGCTCAAATGGATTTTGTAGATTTTAAGATCCTCAGAATGTCTCCATTTTTCATTTTGTTCAATCCAAGTTTCATCTTTTTTCCATGACTTCATGTTTTCTAATTTTCCTGTAAAAATATCATATTCATATCCGTGCATATAACAAACTACATTATCCCCATGAAAGCTTCCCTTGGATAGAGACGCACCCTTATGTGGGCACCTATTGTTAAAAGCATATACTCGACTGTTTCTTTTTCCAATCAAAATTTCTTCTTTTTCTAGGGTGATTTTCTCAAAGGAATTTTCTTTTAATTCATTGAATTTCAAACCGGTATCAAAAATCACGAATACAATTGAAAAAATCCTCTTTATAAATTGATCAAAGTTTTGTTCATCGATAAAATAAAAAAATTAAAGTATTGGTTTTGTCATGGTTATTGATTCTGTCATTTGTTTATACAGTATCAGAAAGCGTCTTCCTTTTTCAGTCATCTTATAAATTTGAGCCCCACCATCATAAATGAGTAAGTCGTTTTTCATAAGGTTAGACAAGTATTCTTTCATTTGGAGAAACGAAAGATATACTTTGTACATGATTTTAGCCTGTATCGCACCATTATCTCCTACTGTTTCAAGGATCATTGCTATAATTTCTAGGCGGCTTCTATTTTTCATTTTATCCAAATTATTAAGAAATTTAAAAAATAAAAACGGAGCAATACTAAGACCAATAGATATCTTTTAGTGATTTTTTAGCTTTGATGGTATTGAAATTATAATATAGATGATACTAATCATTCAAACAAGCAGTTTAATATTAAAAAGATGGCAATTGGGAATTTAACTAGTTGAATGAACGTAAATTTGCTGAGAAAAAATTAACAATTCCTTCATAGAACCTAATCTTTCTTCTGTATAATTCACAGAGAAAATAATTTATTATACCTGGTATGAAACGTGCATCGGTTAGTAAGTACAGAATAGAGAATAGACACATGCATAAAAGACATATGTATCGCACATTTGTAATTGAGGCAAGGATATGTTTAATATAGTATTTCGAATTGACCTAGAACCTGCTACTTTGATGACCCTCAATACAAACTCAATGCCAGATAGCAAAGATAAATAAAATATTTCAGTAACAAAACATGTATTGTTCAAGCGGATCGCAGATTTAAGAACAGAAGATAGTATTGGAAAGACCATTTTATTAAGAGGCTGGATCCATAGACTACGAAAGCAGAAAGAAAAAACCTTCATAATATTAAGAGATGATAGAGGAGACATTATTCAAGCTATATGTCCTTCTAAATTATGCGAGGATTTGACGATCGAATCTTCCATAGAGATACGAGGAAAATTGGAAAAAGATCCAAGAGCAGTTGAAGGAGGATATGAGGTAAGAGTGGAAGAAATATCGATTTTTAATGTAGCCAATGTGGACTATCCCATAGGGGAGTATCAGAGTGAAGAAATCCTACTTGATTTTAGACATTTATCACTAAGGACAAGAAAAATGATAAATGTTGGAAAACTAAGAAATTCATTATTAAAATACTCCAGGGAGTGGTTTGCTAAAGACGATTGGATGGAAGTAACTCCACCAATACTAGTGCAGAGTTCTGTAGAGGGGGGATCCACGCTATTTGAGGTGAAATATTTCAATGAAAAAGCATACTTGTCCCAAAGTTCTCAACTGTACCTAGAGTCAATGATTTACTGCTTAGGACCTGTATGGACCATTAGTCCCTCTTTTAGAGCAGAAAAGTCACGAACCATAAGGCACTTGGCAGAATTCACCCATTTAGAAGCAGAAGCACCATGGATAGATATGACCGATCTTATTACCATTCAAGAGAAACTAATCTTCAGCATCATAACTCAGATCAGGGAACATAATAAGAAGGAACTAGAATTTTTGAATACTTCTGCATTAAAAAAATTAGATGAAATTTCAATTCCATTTGAAAAAATAACTTATGATAAGGCAATTGATATTTTGAGATCCATAGAATGTAGAATCCGAGATCATGATGGGAAAGAAAGGCTAATCGAATGGGGAGACGACTTAAACCTCGAATCAGAAAGAGAACTAACAAAGGATAGATCTAATCCGATATTTGTAACAAATTATCCTTTGAGCATAAAACCCTTCTACGTTAAACAAGATCCGCTAAATGAGGAGACAGGATTGGCGGTAGACCTTTTGGCGCCTCAAGGATATGGTGAAATTTCAGGCGGGGGAATTAGAGAAGACAGTCTTGAAAAATTAATAAACAGGATGAGGGAGACAAACCTAAATCCAAATGATTATTCATGGTATTTGGATCTTAGAAAATACGGGTCAGTGCCACATGGCGGGTTTGGTCTAGGCTTGGAGAGACTACTGAGATGGATTTTGGACTTTGACGACATTAAAAACGTAACATTGTTCCCTAGAACAATGACTAGGATCTTGCCCTAAAATCGAATTTACGATCATAAATTCTCCCCTTTTTCTCCCATTAGAGTAAATATTGGAGTTATAGTCAAACAATTTTTTGATGGCTACAATCCTTCCGATTACGAAATGTCAGTACCTTCAATTGAAGATTGTTAGAATTGAATATATCATCATAGCTTTTTTTCTATCAACAAATGGGTGATACCATCCTTTCCTCCGTGGGGAAAAGAATATTTAACAGGATCTTTCCACAAAGATTTTGTCCCAAAAAGTAACTTTGCTATTAACCATAGTGCTCTGCTCTAACCGTAGATGGACCAACCTTTAAAAGAGAGAAATTCTTTGTAATTCGATGGTGGTATGTCGTCTATTCTACCTTTGTTCGCCCAATCAACATGTTTAGGCATGGTATAGTGAACACAGTATTCATTACTATATTTGGACAAATCACATCGAAGTAATTTGGATTTGGATATAGAACTTTGCACCACTTATCGATCATGCTATTTTTCTTTTGGCCAATAGTTGATTAACAGATGAATGAAGATCGAAACAATTTCGATCTTCATTAGTATAATAGCAACTGCTTTTTGACTTTCCGTTGGTTCTATAGCGGTCATATCCAGCATATTATATTACTATAAATATATTCCCGATAATTCCTGAATCCGGTTCGGTCACAAAACTACCTTTCTGGCGTTCTTGGAAAACCATTGATGACGTCTAGTAATACGGCCATAATTTTCCAATATAGTAATTTAGGCTAATTGATATAATTATCTGGGCAACAAATATGAGGAGTTAATGGGATAAAATAATATTATATCATCTTGATAATAAAACAAAGATGCATCTTACACGTGATGAGGAAAAAGGATTATCCGGAGAATATGGCGAGGCTGCCTCTGCTGCTTACAGGATATTAGTAGCAATAGGGGAAGCAACAGATGCAGAAAAGCTGGTACCCATCAAATGGGCACATGTTTCAGGAGTTAACTACAATACTATCGGAGATAGTGGATTAGAGTTTTTAAGAGAAATAAGCAAAGATGGGAAGGTAATGGTAAATACCTCACTTAACCCAATGGGCTTTGATAGAGAAAATCTACCAGAATTATCGCCTGAATTTATCGAAAAACAGTTTGAAATAGCAAGGGTATATGAAAAGATTGGAGTCACACCAACCTTTTCATGTATTCCGTACGAAATTTTACCTATTCCACAAGAAGGTACCCAAGTAAGCTTTGCTGAAAGCAGTGCGGCTGTATTGGCTAATTCACACTTGAATATTATTACAAATAAAGAAAGCGCTTTAAGTGCATTAGCCAGCGCATTAACAGGAAAATCACCTTATTCGGATCTAAGGATTGATGAAAACAGATCACCAATGGTCGAAATAGTTAACGAGACGGACTTAGAAAATGAACTTGATTATGGACTATTAGGATATTTTACAGGAAAGACAATTCAAAAGAGTTGTATCGGTATTTGCAATATCTCCGAAAATACCGATATGTGGAGTTTGAAGTCGCTTGCCTCGGGAATGGGAACCTCTGGTTCCTGCGGAATGTTTCAACACAAAAAACCATCTAAATTTATCGAAAAAGTAAATTATGGAAAAAGGGAAATGAATGAGACTAGAGATGAATTGAATACCTCAGAGGATGGTCAATTAATTACATTTGGGAGTCCACAGCTTGGGATTGAAGAGATGAGTAAAATTCACACTTTAATGGAGGGAAAGAAATTCACTAAACCATGTAAGATCTTTTGTCCCAAATCAGTATTTTGTAAGGCCAAACAATATGGAATCGTCGACTCATTACAGAGATCAGGAGTAGAATTTATTTCTGACGCGTGTACCTGCTTAACACCTCTTATAACTAAGAAAAATTATGATAGCATTATCACTAACAGCGTCAAGGCGTCGTACTATATGAAAACCTCAAATAAGGTTTCAGTAGCTTTAAAGAGTCTTAAATCAATAATCAAAGGATATACGGTATAAGGTATAAACTATCTTGAAATTACTTTTTATGCGATAGAGTTGAGATTTGATCTGGAAATAAAATGCAAAAAGATAGTTGGAGGCAGGGCTAAAGGCAAATTATTGTTGTCAAAAAAACCGATAAATTTTCTTGGAATGGTTAATACTCAATCAGGAGAAATAACGACTACTAGTAACGATGTTGAAAGACAAAATTTAAAGGGAAAAATCCTCGTTTTCCCCAATTCAATTGGTAGTAGTGTAGGAGCATATACAATTTATTCTTTAAAGAGTAACAATGTAGCACCTAATGGCATAATTTGTACTAACAATGTGGATATAACTACTGCTTCAGGTTGTGCGATTTCAAATATACCATTAGCTTTTATCGACAACCAGAGGTATGATGATTTAGTCAATTGTATAAAAATTTTAGGTAAAAACAAGGAAATGGAAATTACACTAGATACAGCAGAAGAGAAGGTTATTATCGAATAGAGAAAATCTATATAATCTATACTTTTCAACTAATGTGTCTCGGCATATGGCTTTCGATGGGCGAACGGACCATTTTAGAATGGAATGAAGATAAAAGTCCATATGCCGAGACGAGAGGTAAATGCCTTTTAGTCCGAAAATGAAGACGATATCGAATATCAAAAATGATGAATATTGGTCTGGACTGGTCTGACAAGTCAAAGCATATAATTCAACTGCGTGGTGTCACCTTCATTGAATTATCATTCAGTGAAAATTATTGACGTTATCATAATGTAGATTGATTGATAATCCAAAACATTTTAGTATAATCTTTACAAGTTATAATATTGGTCAAATTTTGTCCTGAATGTGGAGGTAGCTTGAATTTTGATACAATTACAAAGAACTTTATTTGCAGGGGCTGTGGTCTTTATGCTCCAAGAGAGAAATTCGAAGAATTGCATGAGAAAATAAATACGATAGATCGGAAGAATAAAAGCGACGACTATCTAGATTGGTGGCAATCTTCTAAAAAAGATAAGAAGAACGCTCACTAGTTCTTTAGTTTTTTTTTATTCATATCCAACATTAGTACGGTTTTGCAGACTGAACAAATTTCGTCGGTCGAGATTCCGCCACAATTGAGACAGGTATTTTTGATTTGTTTATCATTATCAGAATTTTTGATTATTTTAGATAGTTTATTCATAGAGTTAAAACAATTGTATTTTATGCCCGGGTGGATTTTTTCTAAATCATTGAAAAATACTCGAAAGTCGCTACGGATGCTTTCGTTCATATAAGGACATTCATCTGCCTGAAATTCAATACCCATGTGGAAGGCGTAAAATACAATTTCATTTTCATATAATTCTACAAGTGGCTTAATTTTCTTTAATCCATTTTGATACGTTATGGGTTGAGGATACATCCATCCAATTCTCCCAACATCACCCGAAAACAAATTTATCATAAATGTTTGAAGGTGATCATCTAAATTATGCGCAGTTGCAAGTACCTCTGATCGCATTGAAAGAGCTGCGACATCTAATGCCCTTCTCCTAAATGTTCCACAAATGGAACAGGAGCTAACCTTTTTTGATGGCCTTTTTACAATCGCTTCATCCATACTAGAACCAAATAATTCTTTATAACTGAAAATCTTAAAAGGTACCCCTAATTTATTGCAAAAATCTTTCACTATGGTAAGAGATTCATCCCGGTAGCCCTCAATCCCTTCATCGATTGTGATTGCGATAATATCATTATTGTTATTTTTTGAAATTTTTTTTAAGATATAAAGAAGAACAAGACTATCTTTTCCACCTGATACTCCTACAGCGACCCGTTGACCATAATTAATCATGGAATATCTTGAAATGGTGTGCAAAGTTTTTTTTTCAATTGAATGTATGAAGCAAGATTTACAAAGAACTTCACCAGAATACAGCCGGTTAAACACCACGGGTCTTTTATTACATTTATTGCATGTAGGCACCAAAGCGCTAAGTACAGCATACTAACAAACAAGTTAAAAGTGTTAAAGGCAAACAATAATCATCCGTTTTCAAATACGGGTAAATTTAATTATTTATGTCACTTTAACATGTAATACTATTCGTCTATGATCCTTTTATCAAATTCGACAAAAAAACATCTATAGTCAACGTAGTATCTCAAGTTTTGTGATGGAATATTTCAAAGTGAACGTCTAATGGTCATAATTTCTTATCGACTAACCCTTGACATAAAGAATCAGTAGATTATAGGATTATTAATCCCTAGGAAGGGTGCAAAACTTGATCTCACTTTAACGTATGATTGATCTTGAAAACCTCTGGATTTTCTTCCAATAAATTGTAAAAATCCATCATTGGAATCAGCCTACTGCATAAATCCCAGATTCAAAGGAATATTTTTATTATAAGATGAATCCCTGTGTGACGGATACCATGAATTATATTACATATTTTTTATATTTTTTAGAAAGAAATACGAATAATTTTGACTTTATCCCTAGAGAAAATATATTATACAAAAGACATCTACTGAAAGATAAGGAACGTGTAATAAATTTATTAATATATTGTAAAAATCAATGAAATAAAACTGGCACTAAACGAGAAGGTTGCAAAAAAAAAGGTTTTATTTACTTTGATAAAAAGACCTAATAAACGCGTTCCAGGCATTAAAGGTGTTTGTGACATATTCGGTATATGCATCTAATGCTTTGTTATATAATTTTACATTTTCACGAGTAGTATCAATTGCATCAAAATTAAATTGATTACCGGCGGTGATGGCTTTTACAAAATTATCTACGTTTTCATTGGTCTTTTTGAAGAGCTGTTGATATGTTTCGTTAGGTTGTGATTGAGATACGTTTACAAATTCCCTTATCAGTTCTTTTTGATGAGCAATCGTCTTAGTGATGGCATCCTTTGAAGATTGAATCACTTCAAGTTGAAAATCAGAAACAGACTGTAGAAATCGTGGTTGAATCTTAACATATTCATCGATAGATTTTATCATATTATCTTTCATAGTATCAAGTGTTTTTTCTGTTGATTGTTCTGTAAGGTTGATATAAGAATTCAC
Organism: Candidatus Nitrosocosmicus sp.; assembly: GCA_041747305.1. Classification (GTDB taxonomy): domain Archaea; phylum Thermoproteota; class Nitrososphaeria; order Nitrososphaerales; family Nitrososphaeraceae; genus Nitrosocosmicus. The sequence continues at coordinate 17,430 of JBGTFK010000197.1, read as the reverse complement.
ATTTTTTTCCATGTTGGTAGAGACATTTGTATTTGTTGTATTAACTTCTTTACTCATATATTACAAATAAACAGGGTGACTTATAAACTTTACCAAAATTACCCATTTAATTCCAATAAAAACCGTTAAATGGTTAAATAAAAAAATTAGGCTTTGGTTCCGCAGGTTCCACAGAACTTTTGTCCGTCGCCTACTTGTGTACCACAGTTTGTGCAGAATTTGCCACTGGTAGAAGTACCATCAGATGCCACAGCCAATGTTTTCTTCTTCTTACCAACTGAGCCTGCAATAAAGAATGCAGCTGCCATACCCCCCATAACTACAGTTATTATAATTATCATCAATACTGTGTTATCCAAATTAGTTCCAAACATTGCAGTACCAGAACCATATGCACCTTGCTGTTGAGCATTACTAATTTTCTCTCTAGCCAAGGAAAGTTGTTCTTCCAAAGTTGCAGCACCGGGTTGACCGCTATATTGAGCATATGCCATATTTAATACTGGTAATAATAGTATAGAACCCATTACCAATGAAAAAGCCGCTACCATTGAGTATGCCTTGTTCATATTAGAAATTACTCAGATAGGAATTATATAACTTTTATGTTAAAGAATAATGATAACATTTAAGATATGTAAATTTTCATAATAAGACAGAGAAAAATGGCGCGAACTCATGCCCATACACATGGAAAATCACATTCAATTAGACCAACTTCTAAAAATGCACCCTCTTGGGCCATTGATAATCAAGAGATTATAAAAAAAATTGTAGAGTTTGGAAAGGATGGAATGCCTGCTAGTGAGATTGGTTTAAGATTAAGAGATGAATTTGCAGTCCCATTAGTTAAACCAATTATTGGAAAGACCATTACTCAAATTATGGAGGAAAATGATATCCAGAGAACGATGCCAGAAGATCTAGAAAGGCTCCTTCGCAAGGCCTTGGGATTACAAAAGCATTTGAATATCCACAACAGTGATAAAAGAAATGTTAGGTCATTAGAGTTGATAGAATCGAAAATACACAGGTTATCTAGATATTATAAAAAAACAGGTAAAATAACTCAATCTTGGAAATATGCTGCAGTAATCGCTAAACTAGATTAGAGAATGCGATATACTGATCGCGATCATATATTAAATGCAGCAAGTCAAAAATTATTAAATCAAATAGAACACCAAAAAGATATTTTTATTCTTTCTAATTCAACCGTAGATGGTTTAGTGGGTAGTGCCATCTTACTAGGTTCCATTTATAGTTCAAACGGAAATACGACAATTAGATGCTATAATTCATTAAAAATTGAAGACTTTAAAATAGAATTGATGAAGGTGGTTGATGAGAAGCACGATTTTTATGTTTTTGTAGATTTTGATTCAAACTACTTTGATCTTATAACTAGCCTCATCCAAGAAAGCTCTTACTTATTTGTTAATTCAGATTCACACAATTTAGATCAAGTAATAGAAAAAGATAAAACCGTAACTCTTGTGAATCCGTGGATATGGCAAAGTGAAAAAGACAAAGAAAATAAACATACTTCGTCCAGTTTGATATATCTAATAGCCAAAAACTTTGATAGAAATGTAATTCATAGGTCTTTCTTACCCATCGTTGCTGCATTTTCAAAGAACATCGAGTTTAACAATAATGATCAGACAGAATTCGAAATTTTACAAACTGCACTAGACCTCCACCTAATAGAGAGAAAAAAGGGACTAAACTTTGGAGTAATTGAAACTACGCCTATTACAGGCGTCATAGAAAATAATACAGCCCATTTTATCAAAGGGATTACTTGGAATAAAGAAAATTCTATTAAAATAATAGAAAAATCAGGCATTCAAATTACGGATAATCAAAGGATTAGAACATGGAATGAGCTTGAGGATGAAGACTTTAACAAGATATTCAATGCCATTGAAAAGTATATAGAAGAAAGTTATCCTCACAAAAACAAAAGCGATGACAATATCAAAGAGATGAAAAAAAGAAATCGAGATTTATTGTTTGGGTATAACTACATCTTGACAAATGAAGAAGCAGGTAGTATCTTAAAAAATATTGGGTCATTTTCTAAAGCTCTAGACTTGTGTGTAAGAAATCAAACTTTTGGACTCGGATTATCAATTTGCCTCGGTGATAGAAATGATACAATGATACAAGTAAAGAACCAAATTAAAGATTATGATAATCTCATAAAAAGTGTAAGCAACAAGATTTTTGATGAAAAATGGAGATTCTATGATGACAAGGAAACCATTTACGTTAACGGGGAGGGAATACTAGATGAAAAAAATATTGATCTTTTCACCTCGATCCTCGAAAAATCTGTTTCATTTGCGGATAGATTGATTTGTCTTAGAATCCTGTCAGCAGAGAGTGATGAAGAATACAAATATACCTTAATAAAGCCAAAGTTAGCAAAGGTAGATTTTGTTAAAATCAAAAAAAAGATTCATGAGCTTGCTGATATCCGTGATGATTTGAATAATAGTAATAGATCCAGTTCAACTAGTGTTATAGTAGGAACTACCGATAAGATTGAGATCAGAGTTCCCATAATTAATTTAGAAGTCTTTTTATCGAATATTAAAAAAATAGTTTTGGATGCAAAAAGATCCTGATATTTGTATTGATACAAAAATAGTGATAGAATGTAAAGAAGAAAAAGAGGTACAAACCATTTTTGAAACTCTAAATCCCGATAATAAAGAATTTCCCGAGGGACTAGAAATGGAAGTACAAACAAACAGAACACAGTTTTTGTTGAAAGTCGGATTCAGAGATAATAAGGGAAGGAAAAATAATATTAACACTCTTATAAACACAATTGAAGAGATCATGGAACATATTGCAATTATCAAAGAAGTGACTAAAATTGATTGATCCAAAGATCATAAAAGAAAATCAGGGATTAGTAAAAGAAATGCTCGTTAATAGAAATATGGACTTTCCCCTGGACGTATTGTTCAATGCAGACAAACTTAGACGGGATTTGATAGTTGAATTACAACGTGTAAAGCATCAGAAAAATACACTGTCTAATGAGATATCAACAAGGAAGAAGAAAAATGAGGATACTTCTATGAAAATCCATGAAATGGGTAAGATCGGTACAGAAATAAAAAGATTGGAAGAAGAAAGCAAAAGAAATGAAGAATTATATTCAAAATATATCCGTAGCTTGCCAAATTTCTTTCACGAAACTGTACCGTTAGGCAAAGATGAAAATGATAATAAAATAACAAGAGAACACAATGGTAAGTCAAATTTCTTAAAAAAACCTATCGAAGGAATTGAAACATCAGAGATATTACAAATGAAAAATCATATAGACCTTGCGAATGGACTTGGTCTAATCGATTTAGAACGGGCGGGAAAAATTTCAGGTTCCCGTTTTTATTTCTTAAAAAATGAAATGGTCAAACTAAGTATGGCACTGTCTAATTTTGCAATAGACTATTTGTTTAAAGAAGGGTACACAGTAGTGCAACCTCCTTTCATGATTAGAAGAGATGCAATTGAAGGAGCAGTCATATTGAGCGATTTTGAGGAAACCATTTACAAGATAGAAAATGAAGACTTGTACATGATAGGAACTTCGGAACACCCCTTAGCATCAATGCACATGAATGAAATTCTGAATGGGAAAAATCTTCCCTTCCGATATGGTGGGATTAGTACATGCTTTAGAAAGGAAGCAGGTGCACACGGCAAAGATATGAAAGGGCTTTTTAGGGTACACCAGTTTGAAAAGGTAGAACAATTCGTCTTTTGCAAACCCGAGGACTCTTGGAAGGAACACGAAAGACTCTTGCAAGTTACTGAAAAATTTTATGAAATTCTAGAGATCCCTTTTAGGACAATAATTTTGTGCTCGGGAGATCTTGGAAAGGTGTCTGCGAAGACTTATGACATAGAAGCGTGGTTTCCTGCTCAGAATTCCTATAGAGAGATATGCTCGTGTTCAAATTGCACCGATTATCAAGCAAGAAGTTTAAGGATAAGGTATAGAGATGATCCAAACGATGAAACAGCCTTAGTTCATACATTGAATAGTACACTGGTAGCAATTCAGAGAGCCCTGGTAGCCATACTAGAAAATTATCAAACCAGTAAGGGGACAATCATGGTCCCCGAGGTTTTGAAAAAATACATGGGTGATATACATGAAATAGGTAAATAATGCTTTGTTTCCTAATTCTTTATCATTTGGCCATATCCTTTTGAAGTTTCCTAGATTCTTCTACACAGGTTATACAGTGATAATTTTATCACCATTTCTTTTACCATGTTTTGAATCTAGTGGCGGATACATGTTCACCAAACGTTCTCTTTATAGTTGAGAAAACAGTCTCAGCAGCAATCCACCTGTGACCGTACTTTCTTTTTGTCTTCCACTTCAATAGATCATTTGTATGCAACAGCATCACTTCCTTATTCCTTAACCTGTTATTTCTGGTGGATGAAACGATAGAGTTCTTTCTTACCTTTATCCCCCGTTTAATCCTTTTTTCCTCGATACCTAAAATTCCTGTTTGTATCAAAAGCTCCATCTGCCAGAACTGATTTTATTATGATAGTCTTCTTCTTGTTGTTCTTCTTCTTATCTGATGAGCTAATGGAGACTTGATCTATCAATGTCTTTAACATTTTGCCATCATGAACCCTCTCATCGGTTACTTCTAAAGCAATGATTTCTTTGGTCTTTATGTTTACGGCTACATGGATCTTGACATAGCCTTTCCTGTTTTGTACATTCCACTTTTTATCCATCCGTAACTGACCTCTGTTGGTAACCTTGATTCCAGTACCGTCTATCGATATTATGATGTAATCATCATCTGTATTGTCGTTTGTGATATTGATGTTGAGCTTGTTTACCCTTTTACATATATGACCGTAACTTGGTTTTGAAGGTAATTTTTCCCCGTAGCCCTGATTATTCTTTTGTCTGTCTGTCTGTAAGGTAAATGAAATGAGTAACGTATGTATCCAATGGCCAGGATGAAAGAATTTGGAAGAGAAAGGGTTTGCCCATCTTGTTATTGTTCATCCTTTCTAACTCAGCATCCCAAGTATCAAGAAAATCATATGAGAAAAGGATTTCACCGCGCCTTACAAGTGAGTGGTCATAAGAAGGCTAATATATATCACAAATGTCTAGAGTGCTAATCCCAGCTAAATAGTTTGAGTTAGGCGACAAAGTAGTGAATAAGGTAAAAACATCCCATATTCATGTTCTATAGAAATTTGTACACGCTTATAAATATGTTCAATCAATTTGGTATTCATATAAACGGAGAAATATTAGTCGATAATGATATATCGTTTTGTGAAATAAAGCAACCAAAATGTATATATCTTAGTTGTCAGGCTCATATTATAATGGACTTGTTAAACGTACTGTCTCAAACAAGTAGTATGTTCCAAAACTTGGGCTTACAAATCGGGCCGCAATATGACCCATTGTTCTACGATGTAATGTTATACATATTTGGAACTATGTTATTTGCAGTATTCTTACTAGGTGCAATTTCATTTTGGTTGAGAAGGAAGGGTCTTGGGGGTGCATCTGCTAAAGAGAAATGGACTCAAGAATTAGAGAAATACTTCCAAAAAGAACAGATAGGACTAATGCCTGACGAAAAGCACCACTGGTAATGAATAAAAAGGATTAATCCTTTTTATTCATATAATAAATTTTTAATTATTGTTTGTTTCTCTTGTATCAAATTATAATTAGCCAATGGGGTTTATCGCTTGGTGAAATTGAGACCATCAAGAATCTTTTCAAAAACTATGATATTTCAGAAAATCCTATCGATCAAAATGCAGGCTACGCAAGCACATTAGAAATCGAATTTGTAAAAAACAAAGATATGGACTTTTTTGATTGTATAACAATCGAAAAATGGACTGATCTGATAGAGGTTATCAAAAATATAAAGAAAAGAAGGGGAAGAAAAGGGCTGAAACTAAAAATAAACATAGCAGATTATTTTGAATCTAGAGATACTATTGATGCCAATGTGCACATCAAAAATAATGATGATATAGATACTAAAAGGGAAGTTGAGCTATTATTTTTTAAGAGAACTATTTTTTTACTAGTGCATAAGATTGACTCGGATTTTATAAAGGGGCTTGAAAGAATCGAGGTAGCAATTGAAAACTTGACAGAATCATTTAAGAAAATATCCCAATCCTCGATTTCAGAAGGTCAAATAGAAAATAATAAATATGAATACGGCAAAGCCGGGTATAATTATAATCATAATCATCGTGTAGACTATGATGGGACCACATGCGAAAGTGAAACTGAGATCCAATTGCAGATCTTTTTATTTGATGACAAAAAGAGGGTTTGGAAAAATCTTTAGAGCAGTATATAGAAAAAATAAAGAAAATATATAGTAGAGCGATTGCTCAATCCATAGAATTAAAAAAGACCATCTTTAGGAAGATAAAGTATGGGAAGAAAGGATGACACCAGTGGGGGTGTCCAAAAAAATATGAACATTTTTCTAGATTTCAAAAACAAAGAAATCAATGTTGGAGAGGAGTTAGAGTGTATAATAACAATTAATTATACGGGTAGATTTGACAGTATAAGCATTAATTCCCAGATCGAAGATTCGTCGGATGTTTTTACATACACAGAGATTAATGGTAAAAAAATTAACCACCCCTATGCAAGGCTTTCTATAATGAAAAAAGAGCTTAAAAACCCAAGTAGTATAAGATTGAAAGCTAATACAAAACATGTTCCCACAAGTACCGAATCAGTTGTCAAGCTTAGAGCCACACTAATTCAAGAACATAAAGAAATAGCATCCGACGTTAGATTCATAAAAATAAAAAAATGAATTAAATTTATCCAAAGTTAGGTTCAACATCTACCTGTCCTGTCATCCAAGGATGAGGTTCACAATGATACGGGTATTCCCCCCTTTGGGTGAAAGTAAACTCAAAAGTACCTTGAGGAGGAATCAGGCCTATTGTAGGCAGAGAATCAAATCGCCCATTGATAGGGTCTTCATAGTCATTATCAGTCGTTACTGTATGTGCGGTAACATCATTATTTGTCCAAACCACCTTATTTGAGATACCCAATGATGCTCTTACTTCTGTTGGAGAATAGAAATTAGGGTTTGAAGGAAGTGCAGAACCTTCGACTATAGAAATTTCGGTAGTTCCAGATGGATTCAAGATTTCCTCTGATACTTCAGGTTTTGCGTTTATTGCTGGAGTATAAACGAATTGATAGTATGCTAAACTAATAGTGACTATTACTACAAAGGAAATAATACTAATCCCGCCAATTTGGGACTGTTTTTTTACTTTTTCCAATTAGATTTTATTCCTATAAACGATAATAAATATTTTTTTTATGAAATTACAAAATAGAATAGAAAAGTGCTTTGATAAATAAAAGAAATTATGAGGTATGATAGCTACAAAAAAAATTATGTACGATTCTTGTCAGGATTATTAGTTTTTGATCCCTCCATATCCGAGATTGAAGCAGCACTGGTTGATTCATTGGGATTAGTCTGTTGGCGTAATTTTCCATCATTTTGATCATTCTTTATGGAGTGTGACGAAGCAGCCTTGGTTCGTAAATTCGAATTATAGTCATTAGCCGATATAGACCCAGTACTAGCATCAACCCCTGTTACGGAATTGTTTGATGATGAGGATAAAGAACCTCCTTTTGATGAAGATATTTCAGGAACCGGGACAGGTTTTTTATCTTCTAATGACTTATCCGATGGAGAATTAAAGATACGATCCGAAGAATCAGATAGCTCACCAGTTTTGGAAGTCTTAGAAGGTAATGACTTTGCGGAACCTGCACCAAAAGATGGAAAAACAAATTTGCGCTTATTGGTAGTTACAACTTCCACATTAGACTTGGTAAGTCCCCGTGAATACCTATATAGATGGAACATTCCCGAAAATACGAGCATTAATATTCCAATCAAGAAGAGTGAGTAGTTCTTCATACCATTTAATACAGCGTAATATGCAGCTATGTTCAAGTAAACTTGGAATCCTATTAACACTATAAATAGAATATACAACCATTTAGCAGGAAGCTGTATTGGATTCTTCTCGGCAGGTTTTTGTTTCTTTGCATTAGCCTCCGCATTTTTAGCCAGCTTGATCATCAAGTACGTAAAACCAAAGGACAATGGGACCAGTAAAGCCATTACAGTGTACAGGAAGATTGGATCAACTACTAATCGTTCCAATAGCGACATGGTCCTGTCAGGATCGATATAAAATCCCCAATATGTAGTAATTATAATCTGCGCTATACTTGTTATACCCAACGCGGTTATAAGCGGCCTGTCCTTCCAAGAGAATTTTTTGTATCTATCGATGAATGGAATTACTAGCAACGTGAATATGAATAGTCCAGGCCAAAGTACACCTGTAGTAAACTTATCGAATGCACTTCTTAAGAAAACATACAAGCCCGTAAGATACCATTCTGGAACGGTGACTCCAGGCGGTACAGTTGGATCAAATTTAAGCCCCAAATCAATTGGAAATACACCCCCAGTCAACATTATCGCTCCCGTAACGGCCATAACCATGGGAACATCAAATACCAAAAATCTAGGAAAATGTACTACCATTAATCCCAATAGTACAATGGGCAAAAAGAACACATGGAAAGCATAGAATCTGAGTACAAAGTCATGAAACCCAGATCCGAAGAACGCGTTCATCATATCCGGCCCCAAAATAGGGATCGAATTAGTTAACGACGCCGCTATAGAAATAGCTAATACAGCTCTTTCACTAAAAATAATATCATAGCCAGTAAAAGCTTCAAGAATAGTTAATACGCCTAACAATATTCCTGTTACCCACAGCATTTCATTTCGGATTTTATACCTACCACTGAAAAACTGGTAATACATGTGAAGTACCGCAAGCATAACCATCGCATTAGAGGCATGATAATGTATATTCCTCATGTGGAATCCGTACGGTATCGTGTCGTTAATCTTCTCCACACTATCCCATGCTCTATCGAGTATAGGTTCATACCATAACATTAAGAAGGCTCCCGAGATACCTAATATGATAAAGACAACAAAAGTCAACATACCAAGGAATCCAAGTGGGCTAACAAACTTGGTGGGTAATGTAAATTTTAGCCCCATGAAAATAGTTCTATCGAAACCGGCGTAAATCCACTTGAATAGCCTTACCAGGCTATTATCTTGATTATGTAAGGAAACGCCCATATCCAACTACCCCATTTCCTGATGGAGTCCAATTAGGAGGTTTGATCCAAATATTGCCTTCATCATCAACCTCTAAATCTAACATGGGTAAGACATTTGAAGGTGGGGCTTGAAGTGCGGCAGGACCTGCATAAGCAACCCCGGTCAAAGGATCGTACATTGTCCCGTGGCAAGGACATTCTCCACGTTTCCTGCCGTCCTCGGGCCAATATTTCCATAAGCACCATAAATGCAAGCAAACCATACTAAACATTCTGAAGGCAGAAGCATCATTTTTTTCACCTCCAAGTTCTGCAGGTAGCCTTATAAATTGCCAGGTTCTAAATGCTTCTTCATTTAATACAGGGTCTTCAGACATCGGATAAACAATAGCTTCGGCATGATTTACTTTGAATGTATTGACATTAGCTTGATTTCCGTCAGGCAGGACCACCTTTGATCGCTCTTCCGAGGTTTCTCTCGGATTAGGCAAAAATTTTCCCCAATCTACGAAAGGAGTAAAGGTCATAACTGTACCTGCCGCTGCAAGCAATTTTAAAAAATCTCTACGTGAAATCTTTCCTCCGTCAACTTTTGGAGGTTGTCGTTGAGACATTATATTCAAAAATGTGAAAAGATATCTTATAAATCTTTATTTAGATTTTGTATGCCCTGTATTATGATTTCGAATCATCAATGTCTTTAAATTAGTTTTGTTTTTTTTTAAAAATGGAACTAAGGGTTTGCAGTAGCTAGCTACAAAATTGTCAAAACAAAGCAATCACATAAAAAGGATAAATAATTGTAGACAATTCTCAATTACAATTTCATATATTTCAAATCACATCGAGTCTGATTCTAATAATCCCATTTCTAACAGTAATATTTGAGACACGGAGAATTGTATTCGCTGGATGTGGAACAAGTATATCATATCTCTTGTTAGTATCAATAATAAGTACGGAAAAGGTATTTGTGGATTCATCAAAATTCGTTTGAATTTGAGAGTCACTCAATGTATTCCGATCTTCTATTATTAAATCAACGAATTTTTCTCCGATTATGATTTCAGGACTGTTGGATTTTTCCACTTTATTTGTATTCATAGATTTTGAACGGTCATTTCTATTTAATGCGTCGTTTGAAAAAGAGGGTGAGGATAGAGAAGAAGACCTACGTCGATAGTTTTGTGAAGGGTATTGATTTTGATTAAAAAACATATTCGAAAAGAACTTCCATCCAAAAGCTGTTCCTAAGCCGATAATGAATCCGCCTATGTGAGCTAGATAAGCAACTCCGCCTGATTGACCGATTAATGCAAATACCAGCTGCATAATAAACCAAAATGGAATGTACGCTATTGCAGGAATTCTGACTGTAGTTATAAAAAATGCAAATATGATAGTATGAATCTTGGCATGAGGGAAGAAAATTAGGTAAGCGCCTAAAACACCCGAAATAGCTCCGGATGCACCTATTGCGGGTATATTTCCTTCACCTGTGGTTACAGCATAAATACCGTGTGCAAAGGCAGCCATAACTCCCCAAAAAAGATACAACATCAAATACTTGAAATGACCAAAACGATCTTCTAAATTATCACCAAAAACATAAAGAAAGAACATGTTACCTAATAGATGTGCTATGCTTCCATGCATGAACATAGAACTGAATAGTGACCCCAGGTTTTGACCCGAAAGAAGCAATTCTGGAATAGAACCATAATTGTAAAATAATGTAATAACTGCTGATCTGTTTGAAAAGTTAGCAGTAACAATGACCTCATAAATAAAAATTACAATATTAATGCCAATTAGACTATAGTTTACATATGGGCGTCCGTGTAATCGAGGAGTATCATCATGAATTGGAAACATAATTAAAGCAGATTATCAATCATAAAGCAGAAAAATATTTGTGTTTTTCATGTACCAAAAGGGTTGAAGTTAGGCATATCACTGTTCGTTTCATTATGAGCTTTTCTAATATGTCGTCTTAACCGATCATCTTCTTCGAAGATCATGTCACAATATTTGCATTTCTTTTTATTACCATCTTTCTCATCTTTTTTATTGTTATCCTTTGTATTTTTTTTAGAAAATAATTTCACAATTATTTACAAAATGAGGATATAAATTAAAGTTGCTATTAACATCTTAACAAAAATCTATCAAAGTAGAATGAAAGAATGAAGGGAATTTGATCACTCCATTACTATCATAGTTAAAGTAGACTTTACCCCATTAAGCTTTCTTAGCTTCCATGTTATAGTTTCCTTGACTTTATCCATGCTTTCGCCTTCTACCAAAGCTACTATATCATAGACACCGTAAACCTGGTAAACATGTTTTACTAAATCTATTTTTTTTAATTCATTAACAATCGATTCCTCACTTCCCAATTCTGCATTCATAAGCACAAAAGCTTCTGGCATATACCAGATTAGTACCTATAACAAATATAAAAATGTGATTTAGATTCAAACATATTGGTTCAATGGTATATGTTGTTAATACTAGATTTCTGGACTTAATTTTGATTCATCGAATAATTTAGCCCTGCTCCATTCATAATCGAAAAAGTCTTCACACCACTCATGAAATGAGGCATCTTTGCTATAAAACATGATATTAAGATCAGGTTCCCCCTTTAGCGTCGGAAAGGATATGCAAGATTCTTTTTCATTAAATATTGTCACCATGTTTGTTTTATCCATCATTCGACGTTCTACTATTCCTTTGGATACAAGATTTTTCCATCCAAGTTTCTTTAATAGTTCATTTCTTCCTTTGGGAATCACAACATCAGCCGGGAAAATATAACAGAATTTGACATTATTATTCACCCTTTCAGCAATGGTTTCTATTAAATCGATTGGAACTTGAGAAATAACTTCTTTAATATAGTCTTGAGAGTTGTGATAAACAGCCTTCCAACGTTGAAGAACAGCCATTACACCCACGACCACTTCACAATTGTTCAAAGAACCAATTCTCTGAATGAATTTTAATGGCAAGTTACTAAGGGTATGTTCCTGGAAATAGTCTTTGTGTTTAAATGGGAAGTTGAAGTTTGGAATAAGAGAAACAATAATCTCGCCGTACGGAGTTAACAATAATTCCCCTTCTCCTGTTTTTTTCACAAGTTTCGAATCAATTAATCGGTTAATATTACGATGTGATTCTTGCATAGTGGCGTTTAAATCCGTGGCCAGCTGAGATAAGCGATAAGGTTTTATAGATAATTTCATGAGCATGTATATTCGCAGGTCCCCTGCAAGTTCAAAGAAAACTGATTGAAAGTCATCGTCGGCCTGGCTGAGCATACGTTAAATTGAGAGAACTGGAATTTAAACTTGATAATTAGATGAATTAAACCTACACAGAGTAGAAAACAAAACGTTTTAATTGGTTTTGGTAATGATAAAATTTGAAGTGCCCGGGTAGTATAGAAATGCATTAGGTGCATTGTAAAGTCCGGTCCAGTATGGGGGACTGTCACTCCCTTGACCCGGGTTCGAATCCCGGCCCGGGCGCTTTTATATTATTTTGTGATCCCTGTGTGATGGATTTATTACTAAATATAGTAAGACTATTACCTATTTTGACAGATCCGGCTCTGGATATCTTACTGTTTTTGGTAAGATCGCGAGATGGAACAGAACTATTATGATGATCGTCATATTTTGGGGTAACAACGAAATCGAATTCAATAAACAGTTTAGCCAACAGAGGCAGTTCCTTATCAACCAGTAAGGATAGTTTCTTCTTTATTATTGATTTTAATTTGTATTCATACGACTTAGAAATCTGCTTGTGACCCTGAAGATATTGAACCTCGGCTTTCGAGAGAAATGACATAAACATTTAGTAAGAAGACACTAAAAGATCTTCGATTATTTCTCTCAGTGTCCATTCGACTCCACTTGTATACCAACTCATAAAGTTCGTGACAATACAAATCTATAAACTTTCAACAAGGGTATACCTTGATGCGAAGTACGGGATTTGAATCTGCTCATAACTTTGCATTTCAAATGCTCTACTGGTAACTGGACCCTCTCTTAGAATAACCCACGTTTTGTTTTTAAAATCCACAACCTTGCTATATCAATCAACTTGTGTTCAATCGGCATCTGTAACTGTAGTTAAACATGTCAATCTATATATGATGTTTTTAAACCCATTAGGAAAGTGATGGCTATCTCTCACCATAGTTTCAGAAGAGTCTTCCTATCGGCTATATCAATAGATGTTTAGTAATTACTTATAGTGATTGATGCTAGTATGTTCCTTTAAAACTTGTCTTGAGTAAAATGTTTGTCCACATGTTTCGCAGGAAAAAATTGCCTTTACATTTGTTGAATTTTCGTCTGAATTTCTTCCACTATCTACTTCGAAACTACTCTGTCTACTTTGATTGACTGATGAACCTTCGTGTGTATGATTATCTGAATTTACCTTTGCCATTCCCCTCTTACGATATTCCTCTTGTGCTTCTGGTGTATTTGTTCCAGTTTGGCCTTCTGAAGTAATTTTCTGATGGCTCGGGTCTCTTTTTACTGCTGTTGATTCGCCTGTGTTGAGTTTAGCAGGTGTCATAGGTTCTTTATCTCGATACTCTGATAAAGGATCGTCATTTCTACTTGTATCTGTTCCAGGTCCACCTTCTTCGTATATTCTATCTCCACCCGAAGACTGTGCATGTCCAACAGAAGATGAAGCTATTGTATCTTTTGTCTTATTTGCGACATCTTTCGTAGTATCTACTACCTTATCTTTGACATCTCCTAACTTATCCGAGATGCTGTCTAGAACTGATTCGCCGTGGTTCTCCCTTTTTTGTTCAAACATTTTAAGTTCGGATTCAGTACTTTTCAACATTAATTGTGTACCGTCATAGCCTTCAATCTTGGATTTCGGTATTGTGTATACATTTTCACTTACTTTATCTTTTTCTACTATAATAGAGTCATCTCTTTCACCAATTATATTTCCTACAACTTGACGATCTGATAAAACTACACCTTTTTTTGATACGATCAATTCTGAATAATCTATATTTGACACGTTCAATTTGGCTTATATAACTATAAAAGGGTAGTATTTTTTTTCAATCATCCATCACAAATTAGATTTATCTTGATTCATAAGGAAAATGACTATTGTTAGTTACTACTTTTATTTACTCTGTTCTACATTCATTAGAAGCCCGGTCTCTTCGGTACAATCAGAATATGCTACATTAGGTCGGTTTTTCTAAGCGAGTCCGTCGGAAACCATCAAAATATTCACGTCAGATAAATTTAATTTGTCTTTTGAATAAATCAGATTGATCCCTATTTTAAGAATATCGATTAGTGAAAACTACGACTTCACGATCGTATCTTAGGAATGGATGTTTTAACAGTTCCATAGTACCATTTCACGGATTTGTTGCTGCTTCTAACTATTAAATAATTTAGTTAGATGACACTCTCCGAGCTTTCACTGTCTGCAGTTTTGGTCCTTTCTGATGAATATATTATCCCCTTGGTGGTGATTGTCCGTTTACTGTGCTGTTAACATTGACAATTTAAACTTTAGGGGTTTTAAGATGGAATAGATGGATTCTTTTTGTCAGTCTTGGCATACCACCCATATAGCGATACAGCCCATCCAACAATAACTAACATAATAGATACAATTTCTGCGTCTACCATCGGATTTCGGAATTCTGTCTCAGTAGGAGGAGATTGTATGTTAAATTCTGTATCAGGTACGGACTCTCTAATTACAGTAGGAGCTGTAATCGATATTCCTATTACCCCAATCACTACCATGATTAAACCAGCTATTAATATTGGTTTATAACTGACCATGCAAAGAACTACATTTTTTCCCATATAAATATAACTCTATTTCAACGGAACTAGTTAAAAAAAGTCTTCCAAACAGACGTAAGTTAATTCATATCCAACTATACATTGCTCTATCAAAGATATAATAAAGAAAACGCAATATACATTAGTTAATTGCTCTTTCTTACCTGGCAAAAGCAATATAAAAATATTTTCATGACAATAGAAAAGTGAACTTGAGTATCTCATATCTAACATTTATTTTGTTTAGAAGATGCATCGGATTTGAATCTCTACAAATTGAATGAGAAATATCTTTTAGGATACCGGATATCAAGTGTAAGCGAAGTTGACAAAAAGGTAGTATCAACATGTTAGACAAATTAGTCAAACTATATCATACCCAGAGTCCTAATACCCCTTAAATCCAGCAAACGTCTTCATTAATTCAAGTTTTTTTAATAAACTAATTACTGTTAATATCATCATACTTTGAACTCCATAAATTTCTAAAATGTCATCTATTCTCTATAACATAACCAAATACTAAAATCTACAAAGTTATTCTCTGATGTCAACTTTCTATTTTCCGTTGTCAGAGTGATCGCAATAGATGGATGGAATCATCAAAATGGTCAAACAATACCGTAAAAGATATTGGAAGTTATCTGAGTAACACCACAATGCAAAATTTTATTGATATTATATTTTTTGCTGCAGATATTATAGTATATTATAGGACAACGATTAATTAAACCGCATATGTAGACAGCTGGTACATTCTCTAGCATACTTTTACTTTTGTTTTTTCTAGCAAGTAATTTATCATTAATTTCAAAGTTTATTTATTGTTCTTGTAATTTAGTGTCTATGGATAATAATGATGAGAAAAATGAAGAAACATTGGATAGTGACAAATTAAAAAAAGAAATGCTAAAGCCTATAACAAAAGCAAAAACTGAAGTAGACGAAGAATTAAAAGAGTTAGAAGTAGAAAGTTCTGGTGGTGGAAAAGAAGGTGGAGGAGGGTAGGAAAATCAAGGCAACAAATGAAATAAGAAGATGCAGCCCGCGATCATTGACGCATATTTGGTTTCATTTTTTCCACCAACAAATCTATTAGTTTTATCTTATTTGGACCTGAGTTCGTCATTACTATTTCGGTATTTCCTGCATTTTCAAAACTGGACAAATTTTCGATTCCCATTACTTCGTTTGCGATCAGAGACATGTTCTTTTTCAATCAATCTCCTCCTATGACTAATTCATTATTTTCTATTTTTTGTCTGGTGATGAGGTATCTATGTCTCATAAAATGCCTTTATCATTGAATCGCGTCAAAATCGGACTTTGATTATGGCTTTTACTTTCTCTTCATCTTAAGATGCTAGAATAAATAACAATTTTTCTTTTCTGGTTTCTTTTCCCTCTACCTTATCATAAGGTTCATTTCCAATTTTTGATCCCTCCTCAAAACCATGTACCAAAACACCCTTTATGTTAGCATGGTTTATCTAATTAGTTATTAATACATCCTTTTTTTCTCCAGTCAGTTTCTAAGCTTGCGGGGCTGTTGCAACAATGTAGAGAGGAATCATGCAATCAGATTTTGTGTACAACCAACAATCTGTGACCCAATCATAATCCCCTTTAAAATTCACCCGGTATATGGCACTTTTTTTATTATCTCAATGGACTATCTTATATGAAGTCCTATTTATAGTAACAACGATATTAGTTTCTGGTTTGTTTATTTGGTTGTTTGTTCACCAAATCAATTGTTAATTCATTTAGCTTAGATAACTTAAATGGTTTGATCAACAACTTAATGTTTTTAGCAACGAATTTTTTCTCATTATTAAAAGCTTGCTTAACTGAATCATATGCAGAAATGATTAGAATGGATGCAAATGGGTATTTTCCAAAAATCTCATTTGCCGCTTCAATCCCGTTTTTGCCATCTGGAAGTTTGTAATCCAAAATAACAAGATCGGGTTTAAACTCTTCATAGTCACCCAGAACATTTGAAGCGGTTGTATTTGTAACAGAAATGTGATATCCTTTATTTACCAAAAAATCTTTATAAAGATTTAACAAATCCTGCTCATCTTCAATGATCATTATCCTTATCACTTCTGTAAAATATCAAGTACAACATACATTAATAAATCATAATGTTTATGATTTCTAGATATATGAGGCTGGGTCATTATTCTTTTCATTTCCTAACAAATAAAGCTAGTCTAATGGAGTATAATGTGTTAGTGAAACAAAGATACTACCAAAAAGACTAGCAACATATAGTTCATCATCCATTCTAATTAACATTTTATATCT
>JBGTFK010000196.1:0-43122 GCA_041747305.1 Candidatus Nitrosocosmicus sp. | reverse complement strand
AGGGAGCAATCTATCATCTGGGGAATATACTTTAGATAAAGATAGTAGAAAATTGGTGATAGAATTTGGAAAAGATGCTAGAGTAATCAAAATAATTGGTACCGAACTTAATAATATAACTAGTCAAAATCAGTCCGGATTTGACATTTCTAATTCTAATGATATCCAGGATAGTGATCAAGACCCCTACTTCCTGATACCCGTTATTTCATTCATCCTCGGAATAATTATGGTTGCTGTTTATTTCATGCATCGCAAGAAAAGGTCTAAATCGAATAAATAGGAACGGGGGCAATTTTCACACATTTGATGTAGATATAATTCAATCATAAAACCATGGTCTACATTGGCCAATTTGGTTACGAACTGAGGTAGTTGAAAAACCAATGATAGATTCCATGCTTGAAAACTGCTTATCTCGTTTGCTTAAGCATGGGACTGAAATTCCACTTCATTAAAACAATTAACATTGCCTATCCATCTGTGATGAACATTCTTGTGGATATGTACCAGCTCAAAAAATAATTAAATGAACTTAAATACCAACTCTACGTTCAGATGCGAAAATATATACGATCAAAAAATCGCCAGCATAGTAATACCCTTTTGTGATTTATAATAAAAATCAGGTCATTTTTTCAAATTTTATAATATTAACAGGTCAAATTTGATTTTTATTCAATCTTCATATTACTTTATAAACTATTGGACAACAAATTCAGTTGAAATGTGAATGTAAGATAAAAAATATATATGCATCACTTAACATTCTACGAAAATTTTTTTAAATTAAAATATGTAATGTAAATTAGATCATCATAATTGGCACTAGACTATAATAAAATGATTGAAATAATACTGGAAGAAAAACAGGATCTAAATTTTGAGAAACTGAAGATAATGATTGAAGAAAAAAAGACCCATGTGGGAGCAGGGTATTTGACAGACCAGGGAGCATTATTCCTGGTGGCAGCAGATTTAGGCATCTCCTTGGAAAAAACTCCAAAATCAGAATATGGTCTTAAAGATGTATTCGTTGGCGCCAGGGATATAACTACTGTCGGTAGAATTATGACCATTAATCCGATCAAAATATTTGTAAAGAGGGATTCAAACCTGGAATCAAGGAATAGAATTATCCATATTTATGATAAGGATTCGAATGTCAAAATAAAGCTATGGGATGACTTTGTAGACCTGCCTGAACAGCTCGATTTAAAGTTGGGAGATTTAATTAAGGTTGCAAAGGGGCAGGTCAAAGCAGGGATGGATAATAAGCCCATTATCAATTTAAGCAACAATGGATCTATTGAAATAGTTTCGGAAGATGGAAAATATCAAATTCCATTTCTCTCCGATATAACAGAAACTATTGATGATCTTGATGTTCCAAAGGAAAATATGGTTATTTCTGGAAGAATCACTTCAGATCCGAGGATATCTAATTTCACTAATAGCAGAGGAGAACGTGCTAAATCCCTACACATGGAGTTATCAAATGATAGCAACACGAGGAAAATTCGATCAATCATTTGGAATATTAATGAAGAGAAGGTACCAAAGTCTTTGACGATAGGTTCAAAAATCAAATTGATCGGTGTAAAGACAAAAATAGGCAACCCTAATTTTAGTAATGGTGATTTAGAAATACATGGTGACGAGGGTACGGGATTTGAATTTGTAGAACAAATGGAACCTGTGGAAAACTACACTTTGAGGATCATCTCTGCAAGGATCGATGCAACAGAGAGGAAAACACATTGTATGGCAATAGATAGAGATAGAAAATCTTATTTATTATTAATAGATACTGGACTATTTGATATCCAAATCGAAACTGATGACGTTATTGAATGTTATCCTAGTAGAGTTCTTGGAAATACAATCGAAATTACTGATCAAGATTCGTATATACAGATTTTGAAGGAGGATAAAGATATACCAAAAACTGGACAGTTTGAAACCAAAATAATGGATATAGATAGTATGAACAAGCCATATGTAGTCGAGGTCATAGTTCTTCAGAATCCAAATAAGATGGATGTAAACACTAAGAGTGGAGAAATCGTGTCAGTAGCAGACACTATCGTGGGTGACGACACTGGAGAAATCAGATTAGTAGGTTGGAGAGAGAGTAGCGGTTTAGTAAGTGAACTCAAGATTGGTGAGAGGGTAAGAATTTTAGCGGTAAATGCAGCAGGTGGCAAAGAAGGAAATATTGAGCTATCACTTAAACCTTATTCGAATATTATGAAAATAAGCTAACATAGATAAGATGAATCATAATTACATAATGCTTCTAGAAAAAAAAGACAAAAATCATCAGTTGTCCCAAAATCCCCTAGTCATTACGTATTGTTTTTCTGCTTCATAGATTGTTTTCAATAAGTTCTCATCATCAGTATAGTTACGTAAGATCCTAGCACAAGTATCAGCTCCTATGCCATGACCCGATAATACAAAAACAGCCATTTTTCCAAAATTATTTATTAAAGAAGCTATTTTCCAGGCCCTATCAAATTTATGGTCTTCATCTTTTGAGAGCTGGGCCCCTGTAATTTTACGACCAATGATATTTCCCAGATCGCCATCCTTCCAAAAAGTAGCCGCAACTAATTTGGATTTGCAAAATGGACATCCCAGTTTGAGGGGTATATCCTTAGTTTCAAATATCCTTTCCCATTTACCACATCTCATGCAAATTAACTTATGCTTGGTTGTGGACAAACGTTCCCTTACCAATTCTAATATTCCATTTTCTATGCCAAGTGGGGCAGAGATTGATTTCTTAGACCGTGACAAAATAGGTTGGGCGAGTCCGGAAAATTCACGGGTGTCTACCCAATGCAAATTGATTGCTCCAGATTTTATTTCCTTAATTATCTGCGATGTATTTTTTACATCATACTTATCGTGGACTAATTCTCTAATTGATTCCTTACTAAGAGAGGTCTTATAATATCTATCGTAAAGCATGCGTGCCACCCTTTTGTCGTATATGGATTCTTTTCTTATGATTCCAAATCGCTTGGCTATGCCCCACACTTTCCAATTTATGTTATATGTCCCGCTAAAAGAAGCTATTAGTACTGATTCCACATCAAATTCATCATCAAACAACGAAAAAATATGATTCTGTCTCAATCTGATATTTACAGAACTTAATAATATCCTATACGGATCTGATCTAGTTTCAATTATGTAACCAGTCTTGGATGATAGGAATGTAGACAATAATGAACCTAAGGTATTATTGATTTTTGAGCCAAGAGTACTGTGGATTATTACAATACTTTCAGTAGGTATCGTCTCAAAGACTAGATTTGAGGAATCTGGAACGACATCCAACGATTTCATATACCTGGACATATTATCTATAATCTTTGGATCTGTATCAGGGAAACTAAAATCAATTTTTTTGGAATTGCCTGCCCTGATTTTTTTTCTTAATTTGCCTGCTATCATCGCAGTTTTATAATCAACTGGGATCATTTCCCCTACCCAATATGGAACATTGATTGGAGCACCGCTTAGCGGTTCAACGTGAACTTGAAATTTTCCCTCATCTATTACCAATATTCTCCACTGCGAGCCTTTTAATACAAAGACATTACCTTTTTCACCGTAATCTCCAACAAATTGTTGATCCAATGTACCTATTCTCTTTTTTGATATCAAATCAATTACGTCGAATTTTACAATGTATGGTATAGTGGAAACATTTTCATAATAGTATCTAAGAGACTTCCCAGTTCTGGTAATATGTTTTTTTTCCACATCTAACCGGATTAGAAAACTATTGAGGAGTATATTTATACAATCCATGAAATCGAAATATGATAAAGATCTGAACAAGTGAGCAGAAGAGAAGGTCCCATATAATTTTTCCAAATTCAACTTTTCTCTAGTTTGTAACGTCATTCCGACGATATTATGTGCCAACACATCAAGTGGACATTCGTGTGGAATTTGATCCTCAATCGACCCTTTTCTAACTCTTTGAATGATGCTCAATGATTCTAAAAAATCATCATAGTTATTTGTAATTATCAACCCCTTAGCCGATGCTCGCCGAGTATGCCTACTACGACCAATCCTTTGCATTAATTTTGATACCTGTCTTGGAGATCCATAATGTATTACAAGATCAATTGATCCGATATCTAAACCCAATTCAAGGGAAGACGTACATACCACAATTCCAACGAAACCAGTCCTCAAAAATTTTTCAGTTTCTTCTCGAGCATCTTTTGATAGAGAACCATGATGTACCTGAACTTGTAAATGACTCTGATTTTTCAATACGGTACTCATAAATTCTGATTCATCACGAGTATTCGTAAATAACAAAACAGAAGAGTCTGAATGCGTTTTAGATACATAGTCTAAAATAAATGTAGACACTTCTTTAATCGATCCATCTACATGTTTAAGTTCAATATCGTAATTTCTAAGTGTTTTGTCCACTAATATTGCGCATTTTTTATTTTTTCCTACCAAAAAACGAGCTGTTTCAGCATGATTTCCAACAGTCGCTGAAATACCAACTCTACAAAAGCCGCAAGAAAAAAAAGCCAAACGTTCCAGACACAATGACAGGTAAGATCCGCGCTTGGACGATATGATCTCGTGAATTTCATCGATGATAATCCATCTTACCGTTTTCAATAAATGACCCATCTTTTCATTAACTAACATAATTGCCAAGGATTCTGGAGTTGTTATCAGGATGTCGGGTGGATTTTGATAAATTTTTTTACGCTTGGTGTATGACGTGTCTCCATGCCTTATTTCAACTTTTAAATTTTCGGAAGTTGCATACTTTATGATTCTTCTAAAAACGTCGTTGTTGAGTGAGCGTTGCGGAGTAACATACAAACATCTTATACCGTTCCCATCCGCTGATTCGCCACATCTGTCATCAGCCAACATAGTAATTACCGGAATAATGGCAGATTCAGTCTTTCCAGAACCTGTTGGGGCCACTAACAGAGAATCCCGCCTTCTTACCAAAACTTTATATGATTGGTCCTGGATGGAAGTTAATTTTGTAAAGGATTCTTTTGTAAATTTATTTAGTATATATTGTTCTAACTGAGCGTAACTACTTTTCAACGCTATCAGGATGTTGATTTTGCTTAAATTTAGAACCCTTTTTATTTATTTTTTCTATCGTTTTAGAGTTTTCTACAATATTGCCCTGACTCCTAAAGATAAACTCATAAGCAAATATACAAATCAAAGCGACAATAAATATGATGATTGATGAGGAAAAAACCAAATTGTCAAAATAATCTGCCATTGTTTGGACTAATAGGTTATGGTAATCATCTTATAAATATGTTAAACATCAATAGAAAATAAAGAAATAGGTTTTTATATTCAAAAGTTCCTTGTTAATTGTTTTACTATTTGGTTTTAATCAAAAACTGTGATTCAGATGTACTCGAGGTCCTTTGAATCGAACCAGAACTTGCAAGATAGTCAATCTGTAATGGCAACAATTCTACAGAATCTTCCCAAAGAATGTTCTCTAACCAAAATTGAATATGAGGGTCCTAGAATCGCACTCCACACAAACAAACCTCAATTTTTGCTCGAAAACAATAAGATACTGTCTAATATAGTGGGCCAAATAAAAAAACGAATAGTATTAAGGATAGATGAAACCATCAGAATTGACGAGGAGGAAGTTGAAAAGGTTGCTGAAAAGTATGTTCCTCTTGAATCTGGGATAACTGACATATTGTTTGATCCTGCGTTGGGAGAAGCCACTATCTTTGTAAGAAAAATATCCGAGATAATAAATGATGAAAAGATCATAAATAATATCATCCTTGAATCAGGTTGGAAAATATCATTTAAAAAGACCCCAAAAAGCATGGTTGCAATCAAGAATATTAACAAGATTGTTAGGAATGCTTCAGACTATCGCATCCAGTTTTATAAGAGAATAGGCGAAAAAATATTTCGTGAAAAGTTGGATCCAAATATTGAGGCCAATTTAGACTCCTTAGGAGGATTTGCAGAAATAGGACGATCGTCAATGATCTTGAGCACCAATGAAAGTAACGTCTTATTGGATTGTGGTATGAACTTGTATACTAAAGATCCTTTATCTATTTTTCCACGGTTTGATTCAACAGGAATCAAACTGTCTGAAATTGATGCTGTTTTGTTAACACATGCTCATTTTGACCATACCGGGTTTTTGCCTATTTTATTTAAGTACGGTTACGATGGTCCTGTTTATTGTACAGAACCTACTTCATATCTAATGTATATTTTGTATAGAGAATATATCAAAAACTATGGATCTGATACACATTATACGGACAGGGATTTTGAAAAGATCTTTTCGCATCTAATTCATCTTAACTATAATATCGTTACCGATGTTTCCCCTGATATTAAAGTTACATTTTACAATGCAGGACATGTTATCGGTTCTTCGTCGTTTCATCTCCATGTAGGAAATGGGGATCACAATTTTGTATATACTGGAGATATAAAATTTGGAAAAAGTTCATATTTGGAAAATGCAGTATGGAATTTTCCAAGAGTAGAGACGCTATTAATTGAAGGAACAAATGGTGGAAGAGAAGACTCATATTTATCTCGAGAAGATGCACAAGAACGGTTAATAGAAGAGATCAATAAGGTGATCATGAATCAAAAATTAGTTTTGATGCCCTCTCAGTTAATTGGGACTTCTCAAGAATTACTAATTACGTTGGATATGCTTATTAAACAAAAAAAAATAAATAAATGCAAATTATATATTGATAAGTTGGTAACCGAAATCAATTCCATACACGAATTCAACTTGGAATTTTTAAATCGAGAATTACAACAATCCATCATTTCAAATGATTATAATCCCTTCCGTTCAAGAAACATAACATCAATTTCAGATATAACTACACAAAAATTGGACCCAGGTATTATTATTTATCCTTCTTCAATGTTAAATTGTATCTACTCCAAGGATTACCTAAAAAGGGTATCAGATGATCCGGGAAATTTAATAATCTTTACAACTAAACCGACTGGTATTACTTTAGGGAAAGAGATTGTAGAGGGGCAAAGAAAGTTATCTTTAAACGACGAAGACTTTGAGATAAGGTGCGCTATTAAAACAATGTACTCATTTAATTCGCATTCTGATTTTAATCAACTAAATGCATATATTTCTAGACTTAGGCCGAAGCTTAGAAAAATTTTGGTAAATCATGGCGAAAAATCCAAAGTGCAAAACTTTTCTGGTTATTCTAGCAAAGTGCATAACATTTCAACACAGTATTTACAAAATCAAGAAGCCATCAGATTATTATAATGTAGCAAACTCTTAGACATATAAATTATGGTGTATCTTTATTGCTTTGCCATATTTTTACCTCAGGAGGCGTTATTATAATACGTTCTTCACCCAATCTTGCAATATCTCCCCCAAATATGGTAACGGATTTATAGAGATCCTCTACGACCACTTTTAGCTCTTCAACGTCTCTCTGTGCCAATGGTGTTATTCTGATTATAATTATCATATTTTTTTCTATATCTCTTTTAATTTCAATAATATCCTTTGGACTACGAAGTGTAAAAGTTTTTAAATAGATAGGCCTTTCCCCAATTTTCTTTGTTTGCATTTTATCAGATATATAATAAGTGTACAACCTACTTGATTAATATGAGGATTGAAAAATATTAAAGGCAATATATAACAGCATATTCAAATTCTGTAATCTTCTACTACATTTTTCGTACATGGTAGAGATGAAATGGTCCTAACCAGTTTTTGCCTTCTATTAATCACTGAAACTTCGTACTTATCTTCAGCTTCCGTGTCAGAGTAACGCAAGGTAATTTGTATAGATAATTTCAGTAGGTTTTTATGCTTTCGTAAATCGGGATGGACACTTAACCTCAATATGGACGTTGGACCTGGGACTGTCACCGGCTGTACTAAATAATCAGCATCATTGGACAAGGATTTAATCATTTCATTCTCAGCATGGTTGCGCCCTACAATTAGTTTTGAGAAGGAGTTCAATCTAAAGTGCCTACCTATTTTCAAGAGTTCTACATCATTGATACTCGGTTCAGGAACTGAAAACTGGAATAGATCCCTAACCCTTTTTGAAAATTGAGGATCCGTTAAAAGACATCCACCAGCAGAATTAGGGGGGTCTGCGATTCCATATTTATCTGCTAAATCTAGTTGGCCTTTTCTAGAACGCCCTCGTATGGTTCCAAGCATTGAACGATTTATCAATCCATCGTTTTCTGGATTTGTTAAGGGCAGCAGCCGTGCGGATAATGGTCTAAGTACCTTCCCTTCCATTGCGGTGCCTTTTTCAATGATTGACAGAGCGTTTGAATTTTGACTCATCGGTCTCTGGTGTAGAACTTCACCGGTAATGATAAAATCTGCTCCAATTTCTTCCATGTGTTTCTTAGCTTGATCGTACATCATCATCCTACAGTCTATGCAAGGGTTCATCCCTGAACCATATCCATGCTTAGGATTCTTTAACATGGTGAGATATTCCTTTCCTAAGTAAACGGTTTTTAACTTTATGTCAAGTTCAGAGGCAACTTCTAGAACCTTGTGTCCACACCCCTTGCCACAATCAAAATCGCAGAAAGGTGTCTTTATCGCAACTGCTTCTACTTCAATTCCTTGTTCTTTCATCATCCTTACTGCCAAGTGGCTGTCTAGACCTCCAGATAATAACGCTACTGCTTTAGTTTTTTCCTTTTCACGAGTATCTTTGGTACCATGGTTAAGCAGTTCGACTTTTTTTTCCGATGTTGATTTCTCTGAAGTTATATTGAACATTATGTCTCGAATTGTATATAGTTGCTTACTGACATCTTTATACTTAGCTATCTTTGAGGTTAAAGGTGAGACCTTTTTGATTCTCCGAAACATAATTCAAAAAATCAATTATTCTTTTCTTAAGTTGTTTTAGCGTACCTGATATAGAGACAACCATTAATTCCAATTCAACAAGGCCCAGAGATATCAATGTATTAGTCAAAGATTCCAATCGGCATTTTAATATGACAATTGTGTTAGATACATTATTAATCTTGATAATTCGGATGTTGGCTTTACTATAATCAATTGATCCAAATAATCCCAAATATCTTCCAGATAGGTCTTCTAGAATCGCATATTTGTTTGAAGATAAGCGGCCAGATAGATATATACCAATATAACGATATTTTTTTTTAGAGAGAGTCATAAATTATACCTCTTTTTTTAATAGACAACCACTGGTTTAGGTCAGACCAATATTCGGTAGTAGAAACTTCCAATCTATCGAGGATAGCATTGATCATTCTCAAAGAAATTATCTCATAGATATTTTTCGCACCACTGGACAGTATTAATTGATGTCCATATCTTTTACAGAGACCATAAAAATATTTTATATATGAAAACCATTTGCCTACCTGCGGAGTATCTAAGTATCTTAGTTTTGAGACCAAAAATTCAAATCCCATATTCTTGCCTGATAATTTCCTCAAAAGGTTCTTAGGATTAAAAAAATCACTTATGGTCAAGATATCTGTATTGCCATATGTATTATCTAGATCTCCAAGGAAATCTCGATAATACAGATAAAAATAGTTATCTTTGGCAGTAATGATATCTGGCTTGGTATTTTGTATCCTCAACACTAGAGAGTCCTTATCCATAGATGTCGTGCTACTGTCATAAATTCCCATTACATCAATCGAAAAGAATTTTTTTATAAACGATATTGTCTCATTGGGAAAAGAAAAACCAACTGAGAGGTCTATAGCATTTCTATTTTTGTTCAACAGTAATCAATTTATTTTTCAAATTTCCCTTTCTTTTTGAAAATCATTCTAACGGCATCCGTATCAGAAAGTAAAAAAGCCATTGCACAGAGTTTTTGTTTATCTAGACGAATATATACCGAGCCTTTTTCATCGAGGTTGTTTTTCAAATATTGATCAAGGTCCTCAGAACCAAAGTTGATTTTTAACTCATTGCAGAGGTCTACAAAAAGACGATCTATATCGTAAGACGTGGTTATGTTTAGTCGCTTTATTGGATTCTTCCAATGTCCCTCAGTTTTTACACAATCAATTGTCACTCTATTGGCAGAGAGTCTAAAACTTTCCAAAATATGATTCAATATTTTTTTTTCATCCTCCGTTGCATGAACCAATATAGAGATATCTACGGATGAAAACAATTCAAAAATGAAGATATACTATGTATCTACTTTTTTGTCCAAGTCTTCTTTGCTTATAGTTACAGCATCCTCTTCTGTAGAAACCTCAGAGTTGGCTTCTGTAGAATCCTTAGAGTTGGCTTCTGTAACCGAATTACTCGAATCGGTTTTATCCGAATTGACCTCGAGAGGCGATGAGAGAAGCTTAGTTTTTTTCACACCCACATGACGGATAATGGCAATTTTCTTTGCAACATCCATCATTTCAGAACTCATTTTTCCCATAGTCACCTCTTTGATAAACTCATCAAGAGAGAGTATAGGAATTTTTTCTGCCAGTAATTTGGCCATAGATAGTCTGATTTCATGTTTTTTTGCTGAATTTATTCTCCTCTGACTAAATGCTGTGGCAGAGACCCTAAATACATAACCGTCAGATGTTGTGTATTCATCAACATAATTTATCATAGAACTGCCTCGTCGGATGAGACTCCGCAGAAACTCTTTTGCATATTCATGACCTTTAAATATTGTTGAAGCCATTCCAGAATTAATCCTATCAATCTGAACAAAAATCTTGGTTTGGTGTTGGGTTGGATCTTGTTTTAGCACATCATACAGTGTATTTTCAATTACCCTTCCTTTTGCATTACTAACATCGGAAATTGGGATATAATTTAGAGGGACTTTGTCAAATGCGGGCGGAGCGTTCACTATTATCCATTGTTTATCTCTCCATTTATCACGAACCCTGCCCCCTCGTCTGGAACCTTTTGCCATATGCAGGCAATCCTTGAATCCAAAATATAAGTTATGCTAACACTAGGTATGTGAGTAGGTCCCTAGCTCACTTTAATGTAAATTTCAAATCATTATACCTCGACAATTGTATTCCAGACTCCGGCCATCTAACT
The DNA here is from genome assembly GCA_041747305.1 of Candidatus Nitrosocosmicus sp. Classification (GTDB taxonomy): domain Archaea; phylum Thermoproteota; class Nitrososphaeria; order Nitrososphaerales; family Nitrososphaeraceae; genus Nitrosocosmicus. The sequence continues at coordinate 31,994 of JBGTFK010000196.1, read as the reverse complement.
GAAATTAACTTATGGTTAACTAATTGTCTTAACAACTAAAGATAAATTTGAACTGCGAATTTACTCAAGACTACGCAACAAATTAATAAACATTCTAGGAAATGTATGCGACGAATTTCCAGGTTTCATCCCAAGTATAGGGTGCAATATTATGCTTAAAAAGATGGTTATTGTAATCCTCACAATTAGCCTGATGTAGATTTTTGGTTTTTCAATGACTAACGCTTACACGAACGCATTGGGTTCCACAATGGAACAACAAATGAACAATCAAATTTTGGAATTTGAAAAGTGGAATTGCGGAATTGAGAGCATGTCAAATTCCAATTATTTCGTAACAGAATTTAAGGTCCCAGAGGCATTAGCATCCCCATAACTATTACTTATGATAAAACAGAAAATAAGGTGTGGTTTATTTCTACCAGGAATGGGGCTTTATTTGGATTTGATCCAACTAAACAGATATTTGAATCCTACAGAATACCTTTCTGGTATACAAGAGATCTTCCTGCGTGCAATTCTTAGAGATGGGACTTAAAACTAGATAATACAATGAATAACCTTTGGTTCACGGATGAAAAATTAAATTCATTGTGGAAGTTTGATAAAACAGAAAAGAAATTCTATAATTACCTATTCCTTTTCATTCAGAGTTTTTTTCTACCTCTTATCCAATATCAATGGGTTTTGAAAATAATAATAGTATGTATTTTGTTGGAATAAGATCTCTCTCTGTGGCATGGTCAAATAGATAACAGGATAAATGGGACATCTGAAGGACTGAAAGAAATACCAATTCCGCTAGAGGATGTATTTCAAACGATTCCAAACTATGAAATAGGGATTGGGTCGTTGGCAGTTAATAAGGAAAACAAAAAAATTTGGATTACAGCTCTAGCGTTTGAAAGAAAAGGAGTCTTAATCAAGTACAGCATAACAGATAATAGATTTGACATCTTTGAATTACCTAAGAACATAAAATCTCCAACTGGGATAGCAGTGGACCCACAGGGTAAAGTCTGGATAACAGATCATGCTACTAGATCTTTTTACAAAACATCTCCCCCAGAGAACTCAAATAACATTACAGGTCTAGATATTGAACATGTTGTAACATCACCACTTTCATCAAGAATCATAGGGATTGATTATGACGATATTTCAAACAAATCGGCAAATCTTTACAAAAATACCTTACCTTATTGGATAAAGACCAGCAAAGATAATTCGATTTGGACTAACGAACATGTTGGAAACAAAATTGCGAGGTTTGTCCCAGACAATGATACCTTGATTGAATATTGGATACCTACACAAAATATAACCTATTCTGTATGCGATCCAATTAATAGTAGCAATCAATGCGGTTACACTAACGTATTGCAGTTTGATGTATCAGCAGGGTCCTCCTATGACTCGGCGGACATTGGATCAGGTGTCTGGTTTACTGAACAATCAGAAAATAAGATAGGTTTCATTAATTTAGATAAAGTTATTCCTATTTCTCTATCCGTCAATCCTAAAGCAATAAGCCTAAGTAACGGTAACCATAGTACTGAAAGTATAGAAATATCCGTTAATATTAGTGATCCAATTGTAGACTTCCAAAAACAAATACAAGGTTTCACCAATAATAGTACGATCCTCTTTAAGCCAATAGTTTCAGGAACCTTTGTACCAAACGGAGAATTAATGGGTCTAGAGGTTTCTTTTGATCCAGAAATTTTTGAAATTAAGCCTCAGCAAAAAATAGATAACGAAACAACACATCTAGGTGAGCTAGATGCCACTATAAGAGAAACTCAATATATACCCCCAGGGAACTACTCCTTGATGATAGGTCTTAAGGGCCAGGATTTTTCTATCTTAAAGAAATAGAACTAAATATCTCAGATTGACAAATTCACCAAATTTTCTGGATGGTAAATTTATGCGTCAGCTGCACATCTAAAACCTGAAAAAAGTATCCGTTCATAAGGTTTGAAATAGTTTCTGTAACTATTACGTATTTGCTCTTTTGGAGTGGCAAAGCTTCCTCCACGAAGTACTTTTTGATTAATTGCCCATTTATCGGTATACTCCTCAAACCTAGATTGAAATCCAGGATACAGCACGTATTCAGACGAAGTCCATTCCCAGACATCACCAATCATTTGATAGCAACCATAGTGACTCTTGCCCTTCGGAAAGCAACCTGCTTCAGTGGGATGCCATGTATAAGATTCTAGAAGATTGACGTGCTCATTTGTCATCGGAGTATTGCCCCAAGGATAAATTGTTTTTGAGTTAGAATTGTTATCCCATGAGGCAGCTTTTTCCCATTCGGCCTCAGTTGGCAACCTCTTTTTGGCCCATTTACAAAAAGCATCTGCCTCATAATAGCTCAAATTCACAACTGGTTCATTCATTCTTATTTCCTGAGTACCTCGAAAATCCTTTTTGTTCCATTTATTATCGCCTTTGTTAAATCCCCAATAAAGCGGTGAATTCCAATTATCAGACACTACCACTTCCCAGCCATCCGCCAACCAATACCTGTAATTTTGATATCCGCCTGCATCAACGAATTCGAGGAATTCCTGGTTTGTAACTAATCTATTATCAATTTTGTAATTATTCAAATATACCTTGTTTTCTGGCAACTCATTATCGTAACAAAACTCTTTACCATTATAGCCAAGCAAATATAAACCGCCATCAACATATATCATCTCTTTTGGAACATCATCGACGACTAATGGTGCATTAGACTTGCTTGGAACATAGTTATCTGCCTCGTCAAGAAATCGATTATAATAATACTGAAAATCATAAATCATCAGCTCCTGGTGTTGTCTTTCATGATTAATTGCGGTATAAATGTCTAGAATCAATTCGTCTGAATAGTCTTTTGGGTGACTGGTCCTCAATTTTATAAATTCTACAAATAGTTTCTCTATTTCCTTTCTATACATGATAGTTTGCATTACGGTGGGTCTAGGATATTTCCCTCTATCACTTTTCTTGAGAATAGATCCGTATTTTTGATAATAAGAATTCAAATAAGAGAGATTATATTCGTCATCATAGTTATTATAACTTTTAGAATATTTCTCTAATATCTTGTGAAAAAACCATGTCACGTGTGCAATGTGCCAATTCGGCGGGCTTCCAAAATCGCTCGACTGTATCACTGCATCCTCAATATCCAGAGGAGAAAATAGCTCCAAAGTCTTATTTCTCATATCCATGAATTCTTTGATCAACCCTTCAATTTGCAATGAGGTTTGCATACTATATTTTAATAAATGAAAAAGTATTTTAACATAATTTCCTATTTCGGCGATCTCGGAATATCAAAGTTGAAATATGCAATAATATTATAGTAGTGTACTGATATAGTTTGGAAAACAGTGAATCACAACCATCAGGAATAGAACAAATTTCACAAGGTGACAATGGTCAAAGGAGATATCCTAATAATAGGAGAAATGAAGATGGAGGCAGTAATGGCAGTGGAGGCGGTAGCTACAACAGATTTTTTAAGCCATCCCCAGTAAATGCAGGAGAAGAACATGAGATAGATATAGAATCCATGAGTAAAAGAGGAGACGCAGGTGTAGGAAGGATTCAAGGATTAGTAATTTTCGTTCCGAATACGAAAGTAGGAGACAAAGTCAAAGTTAAGATTACTCGAGTAGGAAGAGGTTATGCTACAGCAGATTTGGTAGAAGCTAAGCCTGAAGAATAACCTTAAAAAACTTTTCTAGTTTTTTTCACAAATTTTTTCAATTATTTATTAATAAACGAGTTGCCGTTTGACTCATGTAATGCAGTTACCTAGAAAGGTGATAATAGGTAACAATATACTAAAGAATTCAGGAGAGTTCATCAAAGATAGTGACCAGAATGTTAACAAAATTGCGATCATAACGGGTAAAAATGTTAAAAATAAAATAGCAGGAATTATGGAAGAGAGTTTAACTGAAAGCAATCTCCAATATGAATGGGTAATTACAAAAGAAGCATCATTCCAACAAGTCGACTCGATTACGAATCTCCTAAAGGATAGGAACATCTCCATCATTATAGGTTTGGGTGGAGGCAGATGCATAGACCTAGGAAAAATGATAGCGACCAGGTTGAGATTATCGTTCGTAAGTATTCCTACATCAGCCTCACATGATGGAATATCTAGTCCTTTTGTTTCGCTTAAAGGTAATGATAGACCCTATTCTATAAAGGCTGATACACCTATTGAGATAATTGGAGATTTGGACATTATTTCAAATGCCCCCTATAGACTAATTGCCAGTGGATGTGGAGATTTAATTGCAAAATCAACTGCCATAAAGGACTGGGAATTAGCAAGAGATCATAATAACGAGTATTATGGCGAATATGCAGCAAAATTGGCGTACTTAGGATCTAGAATGATCATAGATATTTCAAAGAAAATCATAAAAAATGATATTACTATTCAAGTAACAAGGACCATAGTTGAAGGATTAATAAGCTCTGGGGTAGCAGCCGGTATAGCCGGAAGTAGCAGACCGTGTTCAGGGTCAGAGCATCTCTTTAGCCATGCACTAGAATACATAACTGAAAATAAATGTGGATTACATGGTGAGAGGGTAGGGATTGGAACAATAATTATGGCCAAATTGCATAATTTAGATTGGTTGGAAATTAGGGAGGCCTTGAAAAGAATTGGTGCTCCCACAACTTCTAAGGGAATAAATGTAGATAAAGATCAGCTAGTTGAAGCTTTATTGCTTGCAAAGAAAATCCGACCTGAAAGGTACACCATCTTGAATAGGCTTGATTTTAGTCCATCAAAATATCAAGACATTTTAGATGAGTTAGGGATTTTAGATTAAAAATAGATCTATATTGTTGAGCAATAATTAAAATAGAGTTAGGATTTTTCCTTTTTAGATTTAGTATTAACCTCTGTGGATTTGTCATCAATTTCTGCATTTTCTTTCTTATCCTTGTCATCCTTGTCATCCTTGTCATCCTTGTCAATACTAGTATCTTTGTCTAGAATAGAATCTGTATTTTCTGCTTCCGAGGGTTTCTCAGCGGTTGGAACAGAATTAGTATACCTCTCCAAAAATACTATGGATTTCAAGGAGGGAATAAATTTGAAAATATCTGTAGAAATTCCTCTTTTAATAATTTGAATCCCCTCTATCAAGAATGTACTTTCAGGAAGAGATATTTCTAGATCAGATTCCTTATTTACATAATTAATTTCCGTTAAATCTATAGGCAGACGTCGCCTAACTAGGTTTGAAATTTTTTCATTGTTATCTTCCAGTTTTTTTACAATATTTGCAGAATATACGAGCGTCCTTCCCGCATATTTGTGGTTAAAATCAACTTGAACTCGTCCAGATCCAATAAAACGGATGATTCCAATTCGATCGTCTAATTCTATTACATCGCCGATACTTACTTCATTTGCTTTTTCACCTAGTTTGCGTAAAGGGATCATTCGGACTTTGGAAGGATCTCGTTCACCAAATGCCTTCTCAGGTGGAATTTCAATATTCAACGGCGTATCGATACTTGACTCTAGTAATGCTTCATCCAGGCCCTTTAGTACCCAGCCTTCACCCACACCTAACAAACGCGGTTCATATTTTTTATTTGGATCATAGTCGGGATTATTTTTAACATCATCCGCTCTAGTTGTCTCAAAAATCTCATTAGTATCTTTAATCTTAGCAGTATAATCAAGTAGAATAAGAGAACCTTTTTCCAATGTCATAAAATTCGCTATTAATTTTCCCTATATTAAGTTTGACAATAAAACATAAAGTATGATCTCATAGTTTTGCAATAGCTTTGTTGATGGCACCGGAAGCAACATTGATGTTCATCATTCTCAATGCTGACTCTATGGCAGATAATGTCCTTACTATATGATATTTATTAACTTCTCCCATAGATCCTATTCTAAAAACTTTACCTTTGAGGTTTCCAAACCCGCCTGCGATTAGAATTTTGAATTCATTAGACAATAGATCTCTAAATTTCTTGTCGTCTATTCCAGGCAAATAATTAACTGCTATAACGACGTTACTGCGTGCATCAGGTTTCGCGTAAGGAGTCAATCCCATCGCTCCCAACCCTTCGTAGAAGGCATCGGCACACCTTCTATGTCGCTCGATCCTATTTGCTAACCCCTCTTCAAATATTAGATTGAGGGCTTCATCAAAAGCATAACACAACGGTAATGCAGGAGTAAAAGGTGTTTCATAATGTTCCTGATAATACTTAAAGTATCTCTTGAGGTTAAAATAAAGAATCGGTGCGGAATTCTCTTGGATATACTTCTTGGCCTTTGAACTTACGGAAATCGGAGAAACTCCGGGCGGAGCAGCTATAGCCTTTTGAGACGCTGTGAGGCATAAATCGATATTCCATTTATCTACTGGCAATTCATCACCGCCTAATATAGATACAGAATCTGCGATAAAGAAACAATCTTTTCTGGAGCAAAGGTCACCTAACTTGTCCATATACCTAATGGTCGTTCCTGTTGAAGTTTCATTGTAAACTGCATACAATGCTTTGATATCTTTATGCTCGTCAAAAACTTGTTCGAATTTTTCGTACGGAGGGTTCTCGCCATATGGTGACTCGATTCTAATAGATTTCCCTCCCCAGCTATCAATTAAATCTGCTAATCGTGTACTAAATTCACCGTTTACAGGAATTACCACCTTATCATCTTTTTTTATAAGGTTTACTACCGATGCCTCTACTGCACCCGTACCAGAGGAAGATAATAACACTATATCACTTTGTGTCTGAAATAGCTTTTGAGTTTTTTCGATAATCGATCTATACAATATTCTAAAATCTTCACTTCTATGATTAATTATTGGTGCTAACATAGCGTTCATGACTCTGTTGGGAACATTTGTCGGTCCTGGCAACATTACTAGATATTCCATGGCAACTTTCAAAATTACAGGAAGCCTACCCGTTATTTATAAGTAATTCATTTGTTTTGGTTTTATATGAGGAGAGGCATTTGAATCATCATACCAGGCAACAGAAATTAATCAAACTCTTAAATACTCAGATAGGAAAACAAAGGAACACCGATAAAGTGGTCATGATTCTTGATAAGCCCGAAGACATTTTTTATTTGACTGGTTTTTGGGGGGAAGGTATTTTGGTCATACTAGAGACTCTGTCAAAACTAATAGTCCCAAAACTAGAGTACACGCGTGCTTTGAGAGTGTCCAAGGATTGCGATGTTGTTTCATCAGAAAGAGGCAAGACCTTAACCGACTCTTTATCTAATCAATTGAATGAAAATAATGTTGTCTTCTATAGTAATAATAATCATCATATCATCAAAGAACTTGGTAAAAAAATAAGCAAAAGGAATCTAGTAGTTGACTATAACCCAGTAGAAAAAGTAAGAGAAATAAAAGATGCTCAAGAAATTGACAAGATAAAGAAAGCTTCTAACATAATTGATAAACTATTTGAAGTTGCTACCAAAGAAATTAAAGTTAATAGATCAGAAGAAGAAATCCAAGCCATACTTGTATATGAAGCCATGAAAATGGGTGCCAAGTTTCCTTTTTATCAATTTACCTCTAACCCGTTAATAGTTGCAAGCGGACCACAAGCCTCATTTCCTCATGCTGAGACATCCAAAAGAACAATCAAGAACGATGAATTCATAGTACTAGACATTACCCTAAGTTATGAGCATTATGTTTCTGATGCAACTAGAACGTTTGGAATGGGAAGAATATCCAAGAAGATGAAAAGCACTTATGATATCGTAAGATCTGCTCAGGAAAATGGAATTAGACGAATATCAGAAACGGATAATTTCGCATTGGTTGATGCAGCCTGTAGAGATACAATTCAAAAGGAAGGATTGGGAGAATATTTTATTCACTCAACGGGTCACGGCATCGGCTTAGAGGTCCATGAATCGCCGTGGATAAGACCAAAAATAACAAGCCATATCCAAGAAAATATGACTATAACTATAGAACCTGGCATTTACTTGGAAAATAATTTTGGCGTAAGAATAGAGGACAGTTTATGCATAGCTAAACGGAAGAATGGAAAAATTGGGCAAAATTTTGATTCGCTTAATTTCCATTCCTTTGACAAAGAGTTGATTATCCTATGAATTACTAAAAGCAAAGTAATAAAAACGAATAAAGATGTCTAAATACCAAAAGAAAAAAGATGTATTTGGGGATGAAGTAATTAGCTGCTCCAGTCTGAGTATTACAATGATGACCCTGCGACGAACTGACCCAATCGATATAACGGATAACAAATGCTAAAGTACATCAGCAAGACTTTTTTAAAATTATAAAATGATTCAAATTTGGGGAAAACTATCTTAATATTACTATAAATAGATCTTAGTTAACGAATGAAAGCAGTACTTGGATACAATCATTATTATTCAAATTCCCTGCCGTCATCTGTTAGAAACTAACATCGAACTGGCTTGCCAACTAAAATAGCAGCAATAGGATTAACTCGGTATTTTGCTATTCAAATTTCTTGAGCGGTGAATTGCAGTGGTTCTCACTGGAAATTAATATTTGAGATTTTGTTTTGGAACCGACTTATTGAGTCAAGATATTTTATTTTTGGAGTCACTCGGAGTCACTCTTTTATCTAAAATCTTCTCAACTGCTTTGGTTTCAGTAATTCGGGATGCTCTTTTAAGTATCCGATTTTCTGTAAAATATCTGGCTTGTCTTTGGGGAGCGTACCACCAATTGAGTATACGTTAGAAGCATGATTTGCCCTAAAAATCATGTTTTCAGTTACACTTATACCATTAATCAAACTGTTCAATTCATCCAATACACCTAGATCGTCAAGTGGGATGAATGGTTCTTTGAACTTTGTATGAAACTCCTGCTCGATGGCAGGTTCCATGTAGAGAGTTAGTGCTCCTAAATAATTTGGTTCTATTTCATTTACTATTTTGGAGGTATCTTCTGCATGCACCTTGGTGTAATTCTTTCCTCCTAGACCCAGTATTATCATACATGATAAAATGAATCCAGTGTCCTTTGCCTTTTTACAACTATCTATTATCATCTTAGAGGTTGCCCCTTTTGTTACTTTTTTAAGTACAGTATTATTGCCGCTCTCTATGCCTAGATAAACCATATCTAAACCTGCTTGTTCTAAGGATTTCAATTCATCATGTGGTTTTTCCAATAAATTCTTTGGCATTGAGTAGCTGGATATTCTTTCCAAATTATCGAATTTTTTTCGTATCCTCGAGAGAATATGAATCAATTTGGTTGTCTCCAAGTTTAACGCGTCACCATCTGCCAAGAAAATCCGTTTGGTCTCCGGATAATAATTAGCCATCAAATCAATTTCTCTATCAATTTCGTCAATAGGCCGTTCGGAATACTCCTTTGTTCTATACATATTACAGAACGAGCATTTGTTGAATGAACATCCTAATGTAACTTGAAAGATTAAAGATTGTGATTCAGACGGTGGACGATATAGAGGATAATCATAAACCAGTTCCATTAGATAAGCAATGATGAACCACAATAAATAACTTATTCAATCAAACATTAAGATCAATTTTCTTATTTCTTATTTTTTAGAAAATTAGACATCGAGACTATATCTATCGAAACCTAATTCTAATTCAAAATATGAGGCATTTGTATAAAAGGACCAGTTAATCCTATATTCTTAGGCTTGAGCTATATCAATGCGTAATTGCGTACATTATTAGATTAATAAGGTATCCTCCCTTTTACGCCGATATCATATCAATTGCTTTATTTTATAAAATATTTTACAAATCAAAAAAGAAAGTATAAAAAAGGAGTCAGGAGATTGCTAATTTCCTCCCTTGAACAAATTCATTAACATGTCCAATGGATTATCCGATTGTGTTGCATTGGTGCTATTTCCGCTTGCTGTTGCATTATCTGCAGCTTGACCGACTCCACTTGCTGTCTCATTTACTGATTGGCTTGCGCCTTCTGTTGCATTACCTGCTGCTTCACCAGTTTCATTTGCTGCACCGCTTAAAGTCTCTGTTAGATTACCTGCTGCCTCACCAGTTTCATCTAATACTCCTCCTATACTGTCACCAATTTGATCCCCTAAAGATTGCGCATTTACAGATTGTGTGAAATAATTTCCACCGCTACCGGCTATTAAAGAGATAATTCCTGCAAAAACGAATATCCCTGCTGCATATTTAATAAAATTCATTACAAAGTATTACAATGGGGTTGTTTTTAAAATTTACATATAAGATTTTTATAGAAAAACTAATAATTCATAAATTATATCACAATTATACCGAATTTTTTACCATATTTTTGAGATTAACTTCCAATTATTGAAAATAATAGCTAGATAAATTAGTTTTGAAAAAAAGTTAGTGTGCTTTGATCTCTCCAGGCGCAAAGAATTGAACTGCTATGCTAAGTATGTAGAGCCCTAGGAGAAATATTCCAGTACGGATACCGATGTATCTTTTAAACAATGGAATCAAAGCAACAACTGTGATTGAAGTAGCTAGCATCATCTGAAACCATAACATCTCGCTATTAGGAATGGTAGTAAAAAACCCACCATGATACATGGCTGCTATTATTGCCACACCCAATAAGAGAGAATTATTTAGTATTTTTGATCCAAGGACATTTGCAATAGCGATAGCCGCACCAGCAGCCCCCTTCCTGGCTAATATCATCATAGAAATCTTTTCCGGCATTTCTCCAGCAATCGGACTAATTATAACTGCTAAAACAATAGTGGATACTCCAATATCTTCAGAAAAAGTCTGAAGAGAATCTATAAATGGACCAGCAGCGACCAAAATGCCAATAGTTCCTGCTGCGAAAGCCAAAATAGCTTTTGTCATATCATTTTTATTAGTTAAAACATGAACCGGAGTAGATACTGATTTGCCTTCCATTGTATTTACAACGGCTGGTTCATTGATTTTTTGTTCTCTCTTCATTTCTATAAAAGCTATCAATACGTAGGCTACAAACATTCCAACAAAAATGATTCCATCTATATAGTTATACCCGTCAAGCAATAGCATTGCACTGATTAAAGCAGAAACCAATAAGAACAGTTTATCGATCTTAAAGGTGCTCACATCAATTCTCTTTAGCGGTGCTTTTGATAACCTCGTAGTTGCAATTAGTAACATTAATGCTAGACCGAGAGTCATCATCAAAATATTACTTCCAAGCCCGGCACCTATCGCAACTTCATAGAGGCCCGCAGATGCTGCATACACGACAATTGCTATTTCTGGAAGCGTCGTTGCAACACTTAGCAATGTTCTACCTACAAACTTTGCTCCGAATCTTGTAGACAGATGCTCTGCACCGTATGCTAGTACCCAACTTGCCAAGATAAGCCCTCCCAGCCAGGCCATCATTAGTAGAAAATTCTCAATATTCAAAAACAGAAAAATTTATCATAAAACAGCATATAAATTTAATATTTTGTCTTAAATAATTTGATGATTACAAGGACAAGGCAGTACAGTAAAATCAAATTAAACAAGGCATTTAAGAATGATATGGATTTTGCAAGCAGCAATATTAATAAATATAATGAAATAAACAACCTAGTTTCAGCCAGAAAGAATTCAATCAAGATTGTTTTTAAAAAGATGGAATTAAAAGAAATTCAATCCGATAGTTTATTGGAAGTAGCAGAGGATAAAGTCCTGCATGCATTCAAGATTAATCAAAAAGAAATATTTGTTGAAGATGACGGTCTTTTCATAGAAGCCCTAAATGATTTTCCCGGTGTTTATTCTTCATATATAAACAAAACAATTGGAAATATAGGTATTCTTGATCTACTTGGTAGCAAAGTAAACAGAAAGGCGAGTTTCAAATCAATAATCGCATTCTATGATGGTCATAAAATTAAATCATTTACTGGAGAAATAAAAGGCAAAATCCTATTCGACCTTACAAAAGGGGGATGGGGATTCGATCCGATTTTCGTACCGGAAAATTCGGAATTATCATTCGGTCAAATGGACTTGATAACGAAAAATAAAATATCGCATAGAAAGGTTGCTTTAGATAAATTTGTGAAATGGTATTTGAACCATAGGCGAAAATGATCAAAAGCCCCTTACTAAGGATAAGATTCTATCCATCTTGAAGTAAATCGAGCTTTGTTCTGCAAGACAACAATTCGAGACACAATACTTTCATCCATTATGAAGTAGTCTCTCAGATGGGTTTTTAATCCGCCGGCAAACGACCTTACCTCATCCATCTCCAACATATTCGATTCCTCCAATCTGTTAGTAGACATTCCAATATGCATATATGATTTCAATTCAATAAAATGTGGATTTCCTATCTCAACTAATTTAGCAAAATCCTTAAGAAATGTTGGATTATCGTTGAAATTTCGAATTAAAGTAAAGCGTAAGACTGTGCGGGTATTAACTTGGGATATATAACTAAGACTTTGAAGCCATCTTTCCCATGCATTTCTATGCCTAGGTCCATTTATTTTGTGAAACATATTCTTGTTCGAAGCGTTAGTGGACAAATAGATTTGAGTTGGTAATGCATTTTCGTTAGCCAGCCTATACAACATTTCAGGTTCTTGGCCGTTAGTTACCAAAAATATTGACTTTGTGGCCTTCAGCCCGGACAGGTATTTTATTAGCTCTGGCAACTTAGGATACATGGTCGGTTCTCCTGAAAGAGAAACTGCGTAATGTTCTGGGAAAAGTGATTCATTCAATTTAGAGACGTTAACCTCTGACTTTCCGTAATATCCTACGATTAATTTTCGTCGTTCCTCTAAAAGGTTTTGAACAATTATTTCTGGATCGTCAACCAAGTGACCTGGCATTTCCATTGTGTCGTAAAATTCGGTTGGTCTCCAACAATAAATACATCGATTCTCACAATTTAGAGCCGTAGGAGTCATTTCCATGCATCTATGAGTAGATATTCCATAAAATTTGTGTTTATAACAGGACCCCCCATCAGAAAAGGATTTTTTTGTCCAATGGCATAATTCTACGGCTGAATGATTAAATACACCATATTTGGCCTTTTTTAATTTTTGTTTAACAGCAGGTGTAATTTGGATTAGATCAGTATCAGTATTGCTGTGAGAATATATTTCGCCAGAACAGCTCATCCTTTTAATGGATGAATGTAGAAATATAAGTTTTGTACAGCAGCAAAAGTTGATAAATAAATTTTGTTAGATGCTAGAGCTAAAACAATTATATATTAATAATCAATATAAAATTTTAATTCAATTAGTGGCCTTCGTAGTATAGCCTGGTTAGTATAGGCGGCTGTGGATTTCACCTTGTTCCTTAATGAATACGGAAACCGCTTGAGGAGGGTTCAAATCCCTCCGAAGGCCCCTCAAGTTTAATTGCAAGTTCTGCCAAAGTAATATCATTTTTATGATTGTAACTTTCCCTTCGGCAATTCACTACTTAATAGTCAACTGGATTTTTCTATTATAGTCGGCGTCCCCGTCGCTCCACCTGTTTTTAGTCAAGGTAGCAGACTTTATGAAAGCACCTAATTAAAGGATCTTTTGACAAAAATCCGATAATAATTTATCTTACGAGACACAAACAATACTTGTTGACTCTAAAACATAATTTTCCCTGGTCTACTTGATGTTTACTCGAAATAGCATCGAAATTATTACAATTTAAAAACTACAGATAGACCTGATAAGAAAGTCTATTTTGGGATAGAGAATGTATTCTTAGTCTCCTGTAAAAATTAATATTTTAAAGTCACTTAATATGTCTATGAGATCAAACAGCTCAAATATGGTTGATAACAAAAAACTCGAAGAATTTGTATTAAAGGCAATTGGCGATTTAGGCAGCAGTTTAGGATCCATGATGATAATCCTAGGGGACAGACTGGGTCTTTATAAGGCATTGAGTCAATTTGGACCCATGACCTCAGAGGAGTTAGCTCATAATACTGGTACTGCAGAACGTTATATCAGGGAATGGCTTGCAAGTCAGGCAGCAGCAGGATATCTGAGTTATGATCCTGAAAGTAAAAAATTTAGTTTGTCAACAGAGAACGCAATGGTCTTGGCAGATGAAAACAGTCCAGCATATCTTCTTGGTGGTTACCAAATTTTGAGATCCATATTTAAGGATGAAGATAAATTTGTAAAAATTTTTCAAACTGGAGAAGGACTAAGATGGGGTGATCACCACCACGATCTTTACGAAGGGACTGCAAAATTTTTTAGGCCCAATTATACAAGCAACCTGGTTCAATCTTGGATCCCCTCTCTTGAGGGAATCGAACAAATACTAAAAAAAGGTGGGAAAGTTGCAGATATAGGTTGTGGATATGGTATATCAACGACCATCATGGCACGAGAATATCCTAATTCTCAATTCTTTGGATTTGACAACCACCTACCCTCAATCGAGGCGGCAACTGCGAATGCCAAAAGCGAAAAGGTAGATAAGAATGCAAAATTTTCCCAAGTTTCTGCTAACGAATCTATCGGTAACGACTACGACTTGGTGACTTTTTTTGATTGCCTACATGACATGGGAGACCCTCTAGGTGCATTGAAATTCGCTAAACTGTCTTTAAAAAGGAATGGCGCGTGTATGATAGTAGAGCCTATGGCCAATGATAAAATAGAAGATAACTTGAACATGGTAGGGAGAATTTATTACGCAGCCTCATCCATAATTTGTGTCCCCAACTCTCTTGCAGATAAAGGAATTGCCCTTGGAGCTCAGGCAGGTGAGAATAGGATCAGAAATTTGGCACTCGAGGCAGGATTTACTAAGTTTAGACGTGCTACTCAAACTCCGTTTAATATCATATACGAAGCAAAATAGATATGGAATCAAATCTCCTCATAGGCACATAATTCCGGTGTGTCCTATCGGGCTAATAACTCTTCAGAGATACAATTATTGAATCATAGACTTAAAATTTTCATACACGATCTTTGAGGTATTTTCTAAATCCGTCACATTCCTATCGATATCATCAATAAATCCATCTCTAGCCATATTTTCATTTTTCAACTCTTTATGATACTTGCGAATCCAATTTTGAATCATCTCCTTTGTTACCTCCAAATGAAACTGAATTCCAATAGCATTTTTGAATTTAAATGCTTGTATATACAAGTCTGATTCAGACAAAATTTCGGCTTCACTGGGCAAGGTAAACGTATCACCATGCCAGTGGAATACCCGTATTTTATTCCTTGGTATTTTATCAAATATGCTCGATTGACCTTTACTAGTTATTCCTACTTCACCCCACCCGATCTCTTTTTTTGACCCTTTGTAGACTTTCCCTCCGCAGCTTGATGCAATCAATTGCGAGCCAAGACAAATTCCAAAAATCGGGATTCCAAGATTGAAAGAAGAACGGATTAATTTTATTTGTTCAAGCAGGGAATCAAGATTATCATTAACAGACATTGGTCCGCCAAGAATAAAAACTGCGTCGTAGTTGGGTAACTTTTGAGTCTTTATTGTCTTTGTTGTGGTTAGGATTTCTGTGACCTTGAATCCGTCTGATAACAAGTAATTTTTCATATTCCTCAAGGTCTCAAACGAAGTATTCTTTATGCAAAGAATTTGGTTAGTATAACCCAAATTAACAGGTGATATTCAATATATGTTTAAAAACATTATATAACTAAGAGTCCAACTCCTCATAACCCGACGATATGGATTTTAAAGAGATTCTTTTCTTAACATATAGCTCCATTAAGGAGAGAAAAACAAGGAATGCTCTAACAATCCTAATGATCATAATGGGTTGCGGATTATTAGTCTCTCTTAATAGCCTATCTCACGGTTTAATATACTTTGTAGAACAAAATTTTAAGAAAATACTTCCTAACCAAATAGTTATATCGAATACAGATAAAATACAAGAATCAAGCATAGATGGGATACGTAATAAACTACAAGTGCTTTTCGACCAAAATATGACCTTAGTTGGGAAAAATATTCCCTTTGATAGCAAAGCCATACAACACTTAAAGGACATTCCCGGCGTTGTACTAATAAATCCAGCCTATCAGGGTGTAGCAATGTTAAATTATCAAAATTATTCTCAAGTAACGAATGTATTGGCCGCAGATTTTAATAACTTGACTACTATTATCCCTGATTTAGACAAAGCATTTGATGTTTTAAACTTAACATCTCAGAACTACGTCATCATCCCTCAGAAAATAGGCGAGAAAATTTTCATGAATACTTCGGATCTAATCTTCGACAACACGGTAGATAACAGAAATAAAGATCAATTCATAGATGGCAAAAAGGTAACAATAAATAACTTAAAGGAACTTACTACCGACAAATCAAATCTGTCTATTAATAACACTTTTGCAGTCTTAAGAATCATCAATTCCACGGGAAATCCGATCGTAGACAACTCTATCTTCATCGACGTAAATAAAGGCAAAGAAATTCTAGTAAAATCAGACGATTATGATTTGTTATTTTTAACATATGACAATATAGACAAAGTAGACAGTATTGTAAATAATGTCCAAAATTACTTTAATAATCAGGTAACAATACTCAATTCACTTGAAATTATTAAAAGTTTGACCACATTCATAATTGGAATTAGCACATTTATTTCAACTATTGCAATTTTTTCTCTAATAGTAGGATCCATCGGGATAGTTATCACTATCTATACCTCAGTAGTTGAAAGAACCAGGGAAATCGGTATAATCAAGGCGTTGGGTGGAACTAATCGGGTCATACTTGGAATGTTTTTAACTGAATCTGTCTTTTTGGGGATAATTGGGGCAATAGTGGGAATTGTATTTGGGTTTTTAGGTTCACATGTCCTTCTAAGTGGTTTTCTTTATTTTCTTAATCTACCTTTAAATATTTATCCGGTTTTCAATATCATAGAAATATCAAAAATTGGCATTATCGTTATTGTTTTGAGTATTTTTTCTGGTCTGTACCCTGCCTACAAAGGTTCTAAAATTTCTCCAGTTCATGCGTTGTCCAAATATTCTTAAGAGAGATAAATGCAAAATATTATCTAGCGGTTAGAACATATAGATTTAGATAAATTTGTTGAAGAAATTCCTATTTGAAAGTGGCATAACATATCGAATAGTTATGAGGTAGTCGATCTTGAGCAGTTTTCAAATATCTAACAATCTAGTTCCCAGTGGAGATCAGCCAATAGCAATTAAAGGATTAATAGATGGAATAGAAAAAAACAAAAAAAGACAGATACTCCTTGGAGTTACTGGAAGTGGTAAAACGTACACAGTTGCCAATGTAATAGCTAAATACAATAAAAACACTTTGGTTATATCACATAACAAGACATTGGCGGCCCAACTGTATGCCGAATTTAAAGAATTTTTTCCAAATAATAATGTCGGTTATTTTGTGAGTTTTTATGATTATTACCAACCAGAAAGCTATTTGCCTCAGACTGATACTTATATAGAAAAGGATACCGAAATAAATGAAAAAATCGAACAAATGCGTCTTGAATCAACATCAATGCTATTGTCAGGCGAACCAACAATAATCATCGCCACTGTTTCATGTATCTACTCTTTGGGTTCACCCCATGAATGGAGAGAACAATCCCTCATGCTTAAGAAGGAGATGGAGATGGATAGAAGAAGTATCATCCGGAATTTAATAAAAATAAGATATGAAAGAAATGACCTAAGTTTGACTAGCGGGTCTTTTAGTACCAGAGGAGACATCATAGATATAATTCCAGGGTATTCTGGTGATATAATAAGGATTAATCTTTTCGGACACACTATTGAAAAAATTACAGTGATTGACAAAGTAACCAAAGATATAAAAAAAGAACTAGATTCAATAATCATTTTTCCAGCCAAACACTATATAATTGATGAAATTAGTCAGAGAAAGGCCCTGGTATCAATAAGGAAAGAACTAGAAGAATGGTATCCCAATTTGCCCTCCGAACTTGAAAGGCAAAGATTACTGTCTAGGACAAATTATGATCTCGAAATGCTAACGGAATTAGGTTATTGCAGTGGAATAGAGAATTATTCTAGACATTTTGAGGGCAGGAAACAAGGTCAACCTGCTTACTGCCTTTTAGATTTTTTTGATAATGATTTTCTGTTAGTCATAGATGAATCGCATGTTACCTTACCTCAGATTATGGGAATGTACAAAGGGGATTATTCAAGGAAAAAGACATTGATAGATTACGGGTTCCGGTTGCCTAGTGCATTTGATAACCGACCTTTAAAGTTTGAAGAGTTTGAAAATTATCTTAATAATGTAATATTTGTATCCGCAACACCCGGAAAATATGAGATAAATAACCATGATAATCTTGTTGAGCAGTTAGTGCGACCCACAGGATTGGTTGATCCTCAAATAGAAATAAAAAAGACCAAGGGCCAAATTCCAGATCTAATCAGTCAGATTCAGGAGAGAGTTTCCAAGAAGCAGAGAACTTTAGTAACAACACTGACAAAAAAAATGGCAGAAGACATGGCAGAATATCTGTCTACAAACGGGATCAGGGTAAGATATATCCACTCAGAAATTAACGGTCTGGAACGAACTGAACTACTGAGGCAGCTTAGGTTAGGAGAATTTGATGTATTAGTTGGTATTAATCTTTTGAGAGAAGGATTAGACTTACCTGAAGTTTCGCTTGTGGCAATTTTGGACGCTGACAAAGAAGGATTCCTAAGAAATTATACTAGTCTTATTCAAACCTTTGGAAGGGCTGCTAGGAATATTGATGGGAAGGTAATTTTATATTCAGAGACGGTGACCAAATCCATAAAAGAAGCAGTGATAGAAACTAATAGAAGGCGCAAAAGACAGATTGAATTTAACTTAGAAAATAGAATCGAACCTAAAAGTATCTCAAAACCGATACCTCAAAAGAATTCGGACGTTTCAAACTTGGAAGTCAATTTGAAAACAATGACTAGAAATGATTTAATAGAGTTATCAACCAAAATAGAGACTCAGATGAACAAATTTGCAGAGGAATTGGAGTTTGAAAAAGCAATAGAACACAGACAGCAACTCAAAAAGGTAAATGAAATTTTGCTAAAACTGACAACAAGTTAAAGTAAGATGGAAAATAAAATCGTAATTAAAGGGGCAAGACAACACAATCTAAAAAATCTTAACCTAGAAATTCCAAAGGATAAATTAATAGTAATCACAGGTTTATCCGGTTCTGGGAAATCTACCTTGGCATTTGATACCATTTTTGCTGAGGGGCAGAGGAGATATGTGGAATCGTTATCGGCATATGCAAGACAGTTCTTGCAAATCATGGATAAACCCGATGTAGATGTGATCGAGGGCCTGTCACCTGCTATAGCAATCCAACAGAAAACAACCAACAAGAATCCACGCTCGACGGTAGGAACAATAACTGAGATATATGACTACCTTAGATTGTTGTTCTCAAAAATTGGTATCCCATATTGCCCCAAGTGCGGAAGAGAAATATCCTATCAATCCCTAGAATCAATAGTTACCTCAATTCTTGCACTCAATAATAGTAACATAAATGAAGGGATGCTATTAATTCTAGCTCCCGTTATTAGAGAGAAAAAAGGGACGTATGAAAAGACTATAGAGTCTTTAAAGGAGCAAGGATATTCTCGGATCAGAGTTGATAAGGAAATTATAGATATTGCAGACAGTAAACGACTCGATATTATTTCAGCAAAGGAAAAACAATTAAGACATTCAATTGAGATTGTTATCGATAGGATATCAAATAAGAGAATACTAGAAGAAAAAGACAGAGTTTTTGAGGCAGTACAAAATGCGATCGATAAAGGCGGCGGCATCGTAATGGTTTTGATTGACGGTAAGGAATACTTATTTTCTCAAAAAAATTCATGTCCTATTTGTAACATAAGTATTGGAGAAATGGAACCTAGATTTTTCTCATTTAATTCTCCTTTTGGTGCATGCCCCAGTTGTCACGGATTAGGCGTTGAAACAGAGTTTGATGTCGACCTAATCATACCCGACAAGACTAAGACTATTTTAGATGGTGCGATTAAACCATGGTCAGCGGGCCATTTTGCAAGTTTTAGAACATCTATGTTAAAGGACGTAGGTAAAAGATTCGGCTTTAATCTAAACACTCCAATCGACAAAATGAGCAGAGAGCAGATTAATGTTATACTAAACGGAACAGATTCAAAGATAAAGTATAATTATACCTCAAGATCGAGTGATAGTTCATGGGAATACTCAGGTAGGTTTGAAGGAGTAATTTCCAATCTACAAAGAATGTTCAATGAGACTGAATCAGAATCAAAGCGCGAAGAAATTAGAAAATTTATGATTGAAAAACCATGTGACCTGTGCAACGGTCAAAGATTAAAAAAAGAGGTTCTCTCTGTGAGAATAGACGGAAAATCCATTATGGAGATTTGTAACCTCCCTGTAGAAAAAACAATAGAATTCTTTAATAATATTACTCTTAATAGGAATGAATCAATAATTTCAAAGCAAATATTAAAGGAGATTAATAGCAGGCTAAAGTTTCTATCAAATGTGGGTTTGAGTTATCTGAACTTGAATAGGAATGCAGGTACACTATCAGGTGGCGAATCACAAAGAATCAGATTAGCTACACAGATTGGAACTAATCTGACCGGTGTGCTATACGTTTTGGATGAACCAACTATTGGACTACATCAGAGAGATAATAACCTGCTGATAAACACTCTCTTCAAATTGCGAGAAATCGGAAATACTGTTATAGTCGTAGAACATGACGAGGAAGTAATTAAAAATGCTGACTGGATTATTGATATTGGCCCAAGAGCAGGGATACATGGAGGGCAAGTAGTTGCACAAGGAGAACTGCACGAGATACTAGAAAGTAAGGAATCGCTGACCGCAGATTTTTTAGTCGGAAATAAGGTTGTTAATGAAAATCTTCAACGCAAACATATTGGGGATAGATTTATCAAAGTTTTTGGAGCAAATGAGAACAACCTTAAAGATATTAATCCCATTTTTCCATTAGGTGTTATTACTGTAGTTACAGGTGTTTCTGGATCCGGGAAATCTACTCTCGTAAACGATATACTGTTTAACTATTTAACTAACCATTTTTATAAATCCAAATCAAGAGTCGGAAAGCATCATAAGATTGCCGGAATAGAGAACATTGACAAAGTTATAGGGATAGATCAATCTCCAATCGGTAGAACTCCACGATCTAATGCTGTTACATATGTAAATGCCTTTACCTTCATAAGAGATCTATTTTCAAAAACACAATTATCAAAGGAACGTGGATATAAGATGGGAAGATTTTCATTCAATTTGCCTGGCGGCAGATGCGATATGTGTGACGGAGCCGGTGTAAGAAAAATAGAAATGCAATTCCTACCTGATGTATATATTACGTGTGACCAATGCAAGGGATCCAGATACAATAGTGAAACCTTGGCAGTTAAATATAAAGGAAAAAGCATTTCGGAGGTTCTAAATATGACTGTGGAGGAAGCATTAGAGTTCTTTAAAAACAATACACCTATTCGAAACAAGTTAAAGTTGTTGGATGAAGTAGGCCTGGGATATCTACATCTAGGTCAATCTGCTACCACGCTATCAGGAGGGGAGGCACAAAGGATAAAACTGGCAACTGAACTATCAAAGAGGGATTCAGGTAACACAATGTACATTTTAGATGAACCAACCACTGGACTGCATTTTGCTGATGTAAAGAAATTATTAAAAATATTATTTAAGTTAAGAGAACTAGGAAATACGATCATTGTGATTGAACATAATCTGGATATCATCGCTTCTGCCGACTGGATTATAGATTTAGGTCCTGAGGGCGGAAATAAAGGAGGACAAATTATATCCACTGGAACTCCAGAAGAGATTTCCAAGAACAACTCAAGTTACACCGGACAGTATCTAAAGGAAAAAATGAGAATATTAAAAGAGAAAGAATTGGTCGTAAGGGAAAACAGGTAAATGGATATATGGTTTGGTAGTAATGGATTATTATTAATTCAAAATAAATGATTGATTATATCAAAAGGTAAAAACGAGTTAAATTGAAAGCAAGAGAGATTGACTATACCAAATATCCTTACCCCCATAATCCCGGTGTCTATATTATGAAGGATGATAAGGAAAATATTATTTATATAGGAAAAGCAAAGGATCTCGACAAGAGAATCAAAAGTTATTTTTCCAAAAACATTCAGAATATGCAATATGTTAATTGGAAAACTAGAGCGCTTGTAAACAAAATCAAAAGAATAGATTACATTATCACAGACAACGAAATTGAGGCATACTTATTGGAATCAAACTTAATCAAGAAATACAGGCCAATTTTTAATATTGAACTTAAAGATCAGCAAAGATATACTTATTTAAAAATTACGGATGAAAAATTTCCAAGACTACTAGTAACAAGGAGAAATAGAAACGGACTGTTTACGGGTACAAAGGGAGAGGTAATAGGTCCATTTGTGAAAGGCAGCTCAAGATACTTATCTGTCGGTTTATTGAGGAAAATGTTTAAGGTCAGGATCTGTACCAAACTTCCAAAAAAAGAATGTTTAGAATATCATATTGGAAACTGTGACGCCCCTTGTATCAATAAGATTAACGAAGGGCAATATAAAGAAAATATAGTATCCTTAAAAAAAATATTAGAGGATAATGAAACCTTAGGGAATTTTTACGAAAAACTTGAGACAGAAATGAAGATTGCCTCTGTTAAACAAGATTATGAAAGAGCTATTTTCATCAGAGATACTCTTACTAGGCTGCGAAATCTACTACAGCATCAAAAGATGGAAAATAATTCTATTGAAGGTTTCAAATCTGAGGAATATATAGGATTTCTTGAGGATGAAAATCAAAAAAATATGCACGTAATGACACTAATGAGTAAGAATGGAGTCATCAATGATATGAAAAAATATCAGTTTGATTTGTTAGGGGATAATTCCATTGACAATTTCATTTGCCAATATTACCATTCTAGTACGACTGTACCCAACGTTATGTATCTAAATAAAAGTATCGGAGAGGAAATAAATTTGCAGAAAGTCTTGCTCAAAATGACCGGGAAAGAGGTTAAAATAATTCCTATGGATTCTAATTACTTATTAGAGGAACACCGTTACGATTTCAATGATATGAACAAGTACAATATTATGCAATTGATACTTACCAATTTAAGAACATATATCGAGAAGAATCATGAACCCGCTCTTGATGAACTAAAGATAGTACTAAGACTGAAAAGATTACCGTATATTATTGATTGTTTTGATATTTCAAATTTTGGAAATGATTTCGCTGTTGGAGCTTGTACTCGATTCATGAATGGAGTTCCAGACAAGAGTGGGTATAGAAAATTCAAGATAAAAAAGGTATCTCAGCAAAACGACTTTTTGATGATGGAAGAGATTATAAGGAGAAGATATTCGCCTGATAATATCGCAGAGGATGTTCCAGATGACAAGCGAATTGATAGATTCCCTGATTTGATTGTAATTGATGGTGGAAAAGGTCACTTAAGTACGGCAATCACAACATTGAAAAACATAGGTATAGAAGAGATCGACTGTGTTTCCTTAGCTAAAGAGAAAGAAGAGGTTTACACAGTATCGTCTACCATACCAATCCTAATCCCCCGAAACAAGAAATCATTAAGAATTTTACAACACATAAGAGATGAATCACATAGATTTGGTATAACATATAACAGATATTTAAGAAAAAAAATGTTGAACCATTAAGTAATGGGGCTTTAGCCAGAATTAATCGTCATCGTGAGGTTATCCAATCCTAGATGATTAATACTCTTAATACAAGATCGAAAACCAAAAAAACCTCATTGAACTAATATTTTTAAGTGGTCCATGACAACATCCTATTATGAAAACCCCGGGAATTGTAATCGCAGGAATTACCAGCGGGGTTGGAAAGACAACAATATCAATTGCCATAATCCAGGGGCTTTTGGAAAGAGGATATAAGGTTCAACCATTCAAAATAGGCCCCGACTTTATTGATCCATCATACCATAACATGATATCAAAACGACGATCAAGGAATCTCGATGTATGGTTGATGGGGATAAATGGATTACAGGAATCATATTTGGAAAATTCTAATGATTCTGATTTTATAGTATTGGAAGGGGTAATGGGGTTGTACGATGGGATGTCGGGAAGGAACAATTTTGCAAGCACGGCACATGTATCAAGGATACTAGATCTTCCCATTCTATTAGTTGTGGATGCAAAAAAGGCAGCCAGATCATTGGCGGCAATCACCTTGGGTTTTATAAAATTTGATCGCAAAATCAGGATTTCAGGAGTGATATTAAATAATATTGCAAGTGAACGACATTTGAAATATATTGTTGAGGCGTTTGAATCAAAAATTAAGATACCGATTGTAGGAAAAATATTTAATGATAAGAGCCTAATCTATCATGAAAGACATCTGGGCTTGATACCAGGTATGGAATTAAATGTCAAATTACAGGATAATATCACAAATAATTCTAAGATTATTGCTGAACATCTAAATTTTGAAAAGATTATCCAGATAGGTAAGGAGACAAATTATCCAGATAAATCAAAAATTGAAAAGTTTTTATCGGACTTGGTAAAAAGGAAATCCACAAATCAAGAATCTAAAAAATTACTTGATTCAAAAGTAAAGATATTAGTCGCATTAGATAAGTCTTTTAATTTTTACTACCAGGATAACCTAGATTTGTTGCATAAGAGGGCAAAAATAGAGTTTTTCAGCCCTCTAGATGACTCTTGTGTTTCACAAGATGCAACGGGCATCATATTAGGTGGTGGATTTCCAGAAGTAATTGCTGATAAATTAGAAAACAATTCTAATATGCGCAGGTCAATCTTGGATTTAGCACAGAAAGACATACCGATTTATGCCGAATGTGGAGGATTAATGTATTTAACGAAAACAATTTCAGGTTATAAGAGCAGCAAAAAAAAGCACAAAATGGTGGGATTATTTGATGCAGATACTATTATGACAAATAAAGTTACTCTAGGATATACAGAGGCTTTGTTAAATAACAATCGAACCTATCTTGGAAAGTTACGGAAGGTGAGAGGTCATGAATTTCATTATTCAAATGTAGTTATTAACAACTCCGGTTTAGAATTGATTTATGATTTAGTAAAGGGAAAAGGCATAAAGGATGGGAGAGATGGTTTTCATGCTCATAACTGCATTGCATCGTATATGCATACTCATTTTATGAATTCAACTTTCTCAGATAGATTTTTAGAAGGCTGTATTCAGTATTTAAGAAAATAGTATGAATAGACATTCACAAGTAGAACAATTTTCGATTGAAAGGTCTAAAGCTAAAACAAAACTAACACAATCATTATGTTGTTCTTAGAGCTTAGACCTTCTTGTCGAATACAACAGCATGAGCGAATTAATAATAGATGAGGCCGCAGGACTACCACCCTTTCTTCCTATGTTGGTAATATAGGGAACATCCATTTTTGATAAATCAATTTTAGATTCAACAGCTGACACGAATCCAACTGGAATTCCAATTACAAGTAATGGTAAAGTTTTTTTTTCCTTTATCATTGAAATTAATTCATAAAGGGCAGTTGGAGCGTTTCCTATTATGACAATACCACCATTTATCCGGTCCGCAGCCTTCTGCATTGCAAGTTCAGATCTTGTTTTGTTTGATTTCTTGGATATTTCTTTTAATTGAGGATCATTGATAAGACAAACGCCATTTAAACTTAGATCCAATAATGATTTCTTATTAATGCCATGTAATACCATCTCCACGTCGGTGACGACAAAAGATTTCTTGGAAAAAGCTAAGAAAGCAGATTCTATTGCCTTCTCATGGAAAATAATTCTATCTTTCTTTGCAAAATCAAAGTCAGCTGTAGCATGGATAACTCGTCTTACTACCCCCCATTCATCGTCAATATATCCATGGTTCCCGATTTCGGATTCTATTATATCGAAGCTTTGCTTCTCGATGCCAAAAGCCCTCGTTGACATCTCTCGAGATTGAGGATTGCCTATACTATAATTATTATTTTTAATATTAGAAAACTCCACTTTTAACCTCGGCCTCTTTCGCTAGTGTGATTACCAAATCAATTACTGCAGGATCTACTCCTATGTGTCCAGATATAAACAAACTGTTAAAACTATACTTTTCTTGTGCATTATTTAGATCAACCAAGATGTCCTTTTGAATATGGATCCCTTTGTGTAAAAAGTATGGAACTACCACTATCGTATCTGGATTGGTGGTCAAACATTCCTTTATCCCTCCATCTATATTTGGTGGTTCTAATTCCAAGAAACAAAATTTAACATCCTTATAAATTTTCTTCAAGTCATTAACAGTATATAGAAAAGCTTCCCTAGCACGTTTATCACTACTACCATGGCCAATTAACAATAAACACAGTTTTTTTTTATCCATATTGAGCCCTTTTTCGATAATAAGAGAGTTTACCCGTTTAAGTACTATTTCAGATATTATTGGTTGATATGACAATGGTTTTGTGATCACCATTTTCTTATCTTCTTGATGAATAATGGTGGCAGATTGGGTAACAGCATCTTTAAGTTTCATACCAGGGTATAAGAAATAGGGAACGATAGTTATAGAATCGGCTCCTCTATCGATACATTTTCTAATTCCTTCACCAATGTATGGTGGAATAACTTCGAGGAAACAGAAATCTACGTAAGCATAGTCGGTTTTATATTTAATCAATTCACATGTATTACGTAATTCGGCCTGAACTTCCTTCATCTTGCTTCCTCGATCTATTATTAACAATGCTTTTTTCATTGATCTTTCACCCGACTTATTGCGACAGTCAAATCTGGTGGAAACTTTTGTTTAGGTACTATTAAAATACCCTTTGATGCTGCTAATGAAGAGGCCTCAGAAACGCTTGATGTTCCCTCATATTTTCCAACTATTTCAGATGGATTTGGGACCTCTATCTCATTTAGCTTAATTTTTGAAAATAGCAAGAGGGGAAGATTATTTTCGGTGCAAAATTCATCCAAGCCAACTACGCGTTTGCCTTTATCCAATGAGGCAATTGCCTTTATACTTTTTATACTCAACTCATTTATTTCAAGAACTTTTATTATGCCTTGCTGAATTGTCTCCTTAGAGGTATTCCAGTGCAATCCGATCCCCACATATAGTGATTTTGGTCTATATATTACTGATTTAGCAATCAAGGATTTGTTTGACACTAGCTTATCAGTAATAATTAGCGACCCCCTATATTCCTCAGACAACAAGTCAGCAATCAATGGCACCTTTTGGACATTCTTTGGCAGTTGATCCATATCCCACCAGTTCTTTTCTCCAGCATCTTGATATACTCCAATTTTTTCTTCGTTAACCATCATGGCGCTGATCTTCGTTACATTATCAAAACCGTCAATAACCCAATCAAATTTTTTTCCCAGTAGGTCGATGGCAATGGTTTTATTTACATCAGCTGCAGTAGTAATTACTGGGACTGAATTTAAGATGTCAGCTACTTTAAGTGTCAACTCGTTAGCGCCCCCTAAATGCCCTGATAATGTGCTTACGACAAATTTTGCAGTATCATCTATGACAATTACAGCCGGATCATTTTTTTTGTCTTTTAAATGAGGCGAGATTAATCTAATAACTGCACCCAACGAAAATATGCAGATTACCGAAGTATATCCACGAAAGAGTGGTCCCATCCTGTCCGTTACGGATTCTGAGAAAAAAATTATCGATGGATCCTCGTCGCTAAATTTTTCCGGTACGTAGATTTCCGACTCGCTCAATGCATTACGAATTCTCTTGGCTATTTCAATGCCCTTTTTAGTTATAGCGATAATAGCGATATACTTTTTTTTTAAACTCTCATTCAATTCTAAAAATAAATCCCCTATATTTCACCATATTATTACAATAACTATTTAATTATAGGTTTGCATCCATAAATTTAATGATACACAACGATAATCTTAGATTATAACAAGATGTATTTGGATGTTTATGCTAGAAACGTGGTGTTTATGAAATCAATTACCCAAATACTTAACACCAGGCTATCCCTACTGCTTTCAGATATCAAACCAAGATAAACTATTCTATAAAACTAATGGTGTCAATTTTTTGGGAATCTACCTATGACGACGCCCTTAAAGTCGAACATGATGACTTCTATTGATAACTCGTTTTTTGAATAGTTACTTAACTGGCTAGCCGCATTACTACAAATGAGATCATAAAACCCCTTCACATTCTGAGAGTCAATTATTTCCGAAACATGCCGTGCAGTATTAGCGGCTCGGATTAATTTCAGAACATCATTAGAAGCACCGGTTCTCTCTGCTAGCTTAGCCATAAAATCCATGTCGACATGAGAACCTCTTACATGCGTTTGTTTTACACCCATTGCTATTTTCGTTAATTTCCCTACGAATCCAGCGATAAACACTTTCTTGATTCTCTTGTCGTGGCATTGCTTTACACTATAGCCTGCAAAGTCACCCATCTGAACATAACAATGATCAGAATATGTATCTCCGAATAAGCTTTTACAAAAATCCTCACTTCTCCCTCCGGTTGTAAGTATAAAAGTATCTGCCTTTAATGCTATTCCGACATCCAAACTCTGTCTTATTGCGGCAGCAAAAGAAGCAGTTGAATAGGGGAGTACGATACCAGTTGTTCCCAAAATTGAAATTCCTCCAAGTATACCTAGTCTGGGATTATCAGTTTTTTTTGCTATTTCTTCCCCACTGGGAACAGAGATTATCACCTTCAATCCTTGCCTTTTAATTAAATCCGGATAAGGATCTAAGACTTCATGAATAGCTTCGCAAATCATTTTCATAGGTGTAGGATTTATCGCAGCGTGTCCTAGTAACAATCCAAGTCCGGGTTTGGTTACCCTACCTACCCCAGTCCCACCACCTATTTGCACATTACCCTTATTACTTGTCAATTCTACAGTAGAACAAATTTCAGCACCATGAGTCACATCAGGATCATCTCCACCGTCTTTAATCACTGCAGAGGTAATCGACTTTTCATGAATTTTTGTCCATGCAATCTTGATTGTAACAATCTTACCCTTTGGTAATGTAACCTGCACATCTGCGACACTTTTTCCAGTTAAGAGCGTGATAAGAGCGGATTTAGAAGCAGCAGTAGCTGAGGTCCCGGTGGTATATCCAGTTCTAAGTTGCCCTCTGAGTTTTTTCTCTTTAACATCTGAAGGGAGATCCTGTTCGCTTTCGGCGATAGATAAATCATTAGGGGTTTTTTCATCTGAATCGCTCAACAACCTTCATCGACTATAATAATCATGCAAACGTATTAAAAAAAACTTTATGATTGTTTTAGTTGCCACGAAGGCTCTTCAAATCTTCTGCTTTATCTGTTTTTTCCCAACTAAAGTCAACATCTCTTCGCCCAAAATGTCCATACGCAGATGTTTTTTTATAAATCGGTCTTTTAAGATCAAGTGTTCTAATGATGCCTGCCGGGGTTGTATCAAATATGTCTTTAACCTTTGCCTCTATTTTTTCTTCGTCTACCTTTGATGTCTTAAACGTATCAACCATAATTGACACGGGTTTTGCTACACCTATTGCATAAGCAATTTGGACCTCACATTTAGTAGCCAATTCTGCTGCCACGATATTTTTTGATATGTATCTGGCCATGTAGCATGCAGACCTATCCACTTTGGTAGGATCTTTGCCGGAAAAAGCTCCTCCTCCATGCCTGCCCATTCCTCCATACGTATCAGCAATGATTTTTCTTCCTGTCAGCCCCGTATCGCCAGGTGGTCCACCGATAACAAATCTGCCCGTAGGATTGACAAATATCTTCGTTTCGGATGTAATCCAATTTGAGCAAACGGGGTTTATTACAAATTTAGTAATCTCCTCAGTAATTTGTTCTTGGGAGATTTCAGGAGAATGCTGGGTTGACAATACGATAGTATCAATCGACTTTGGTTTGTTGTCTTCATATAGAATTGAAACTTGTGATTTGCCGTCTGGTCTAACCCAATCCAATTCCTTTTTTTTCCTTACTTCGGATAAACGTAGTGATAAATTATGAGCAAGCGTAATGGGCAAAGGCATAAACTCTGGGGTTTCGTTTATAGCAAACCCAAACATGAGTCCTTGGTCACCTGCTCCCTGCTCTTTTGATTCACTTGATGTTACTCCAACCGAAATATCTGGACTTTGTTCATGAAGTGAAACCAACACCGAACATGTATTTCCATCAAATCCATATTCGGGTTTATTATAACCAATATCATTTATTTCATTTCTTACGATATCCTGGACATCCATCTTATGGGTAGAAGTTACCTCTCCAGCTACTATAACTACCCCTGTAGTCGTCATGGTTTCTACTGCTACCCTAGCATCAGGATCATTTTTTAGAAATGAGTCAAGAATGGAATCAGAAATCCTATCGCATATCTTATCAGGATGTCCTTCTGTTACACTTTCAGATGTAAATATATATTTGCGTGTTTGCATTATTATCATTAAGCAAGAATTCGGAAACTGCACTAACTATTAGAATTCTTTCTCTAATTTAATGAAAAGCACGTTATTACCTCTTATAACGACTTTACCATAATTTGCTAACAGATCAGATCCATCATATTCTTCTGCATCAACAAGAATCAAATTCATATAAGAATCTACATTCGACATTTTGCCTCTATATTCGATTTCGCTTTTTAACCTTACAGCAACTTTTCTGTTCAAAGAACGCTGTAAAACATTTAATGGTCTCTTAGTTGGTTGTTGTGAAGGTGATGCGGCCATATTGTTATTCAATTGTGAAAAGACCCTAGGCTACAATAAAAAGCTTCCTCTACGATGTTATCCCTAACTAATCAATATTTTTATTTATGGAACAATATCTAAACTCATAGATTCGGAACTAAAAAAATTAGATGGTCTTTTGCTCAGATGGACCCAAAATGGTACACTGGTGGAGTTGGTTGGTAAAAAAGGCGCTGGAAGAACCGACCTTGTTTACTTAATTTGCTCTTTAAATAGTATAAGAAGTAAAAAAACATTATATCTAGATGGATCAGGAAATTTTAGACCCGAGATAATTTACAAATATCTTTTAAACATAGTAAATGCTAGCGATGAGGAACTTGGTATCTTTTTAAAAAAGATAACATATCAAAGAATCTATGAATTAGATAAACTAATCAATCTTTTGAAAAAAATCAAGGTGTTAGAGATAGACTGTATAATTCTTGATGATGTGATATCCCTGTTTCTTTACAATCAAAATAAGAATATCAGACAAGAGGTTAGAAGATTCATCAGAGAACTAGCTTTGATTGCTGTAACTAAAAAGATAAGCATAGTTTTTACAAGTAATCTAATTGAGAAATTTGAGGAAAATAGCTCTGAAAGAATTAATTATGAACTTTTTTATCACGACATCATCAGATATGTTCACGTCAAAGCAAGTATCCAAAGAATAAGCCAAAATATGATCGAATGCGAGTTTATTCATCCCAAGAACCTAATCGATTCGAGACTATCAATCAACTTGGATAGGGTATACCATCATAGGATTTAAAACATAGTAGAAATTATTATAGTAAAAAGTAATAGATTTAAAGAATAATAGAATCATAAGAAATCATTATGTATTCTTTTACGGTATTTGAAAGAAGAAACCAAAAGAATGTATAATTACAATTATAAAAACAGCTACAACAAAGTAGTTATTATAGGACTAGGCCAACTTGGTCTTCCAGTTGCAAAATATGTTAAAGAGCATGGTTTTGATACTTATGGATATGATATAAATCAAAAAACCATGCAATCAGCTGAAGCCAATTATGGAATAAAACAAGCAACAAAC
>JBGTFK010000195.1:0-6048 GCA_041747305.1 Candidatus Nitrosocosmicus sp. | reverse complement strand
ACCCGATTATGTACTATATACTACATGATATGTTAACCAAGTTATAAAAGATAAAAGATAGAAGGACTGCATTAGTTCTTGCAGGATTTTATAGTATGTCAAAAAATTAGGTTGATGTTTTATGAATTCATTTGACCGATAATTAACGATGTCTCATAATTCTTATTGGTTTTCATAAAAATTCCTAATTATCTTACAAAATTGAGTTTATTAGATCTCTTACGTATGTCCAAATAGCTTTATTTTCATCCCTCTTTGGTATGTAAAGATGTCTTTTTCTCTTGTTATCCTACTCCGAATTATCTAGAAAACCAATGCTTTTCAAATCCTTTACAGGTATTTTAGTTAAACAGTTTGACATCTATAAGGAAAGTCAAAATATGCAAAGCATGAGATAAAGCGTCTTTAATCTATCAGAAAAGAAATAGAGAGAACGAGCTGTTAGAGCAGGATGTTTCAAACTTTCCCAAAGACAGGGTCACCATGGTTTTGGTAGTACAGGCTTTACCTTCCCTATACCCTGATAGAATTCCTAGTTGGTTTGGATCAAAGCAACGTATATGCAGACATCCAAAAGATTGAAGGGTTGATACGTTGTTGTTTACCCCTTGCTCAAAAACTATACAACGTAACCAAAAAATTTCACTAAAGAAGAGATAGAACAGTATTTCCCAGGCTTTCTGGCTCTTGCGGATTGTACAGAACAACCCATACCAAGACTTAAAAAAAACAGGAAAAAAAGAAGACTGTGCTATTATTTAGGCAAGAGAAAGAAACACATGCACAGTCAAGAATTTGTACTACAAAACAAGACACAAGCAGAGAGGTGGGAAGAAAAAGCATGATTACAACGTCTATAAAATGAATCCTTCTGATAGACCGATGGACGTATATAGCTGGCAAGTTGACCTTGGATTCCTTAGAGTACAAAAAGACTTTCCTGCAGAACAAAAATCATCATTGCCTATTAAGAAGAAACGAAATCAGAGCTTAACGTATGAAGAAGCAGTATACAACAAAAATCATTCTATAAGATGGATATAGTGATAGAACATACCATCTGCAGGATAAAAAAATACAGGAAAATAAACGATGTGTTTAGAGACAGGCTCAGAAAGTATGATAGAATATAGGATATAGTATCAGGATTGGTAAACTACAGGATATTTAATATCTGTTAGTTATGGAAATCAACAATGGTTAAAAGACATGGTTAACTTCTGCTAATTACGCAAGAGATCTGATGTCTCGTCTCGCCTTAGACTCTCCTCCTATGATTCAAAGCCACGTAGCATCCTATTGTTGTCTAATTTGATGTATTCTCGTCTTTTACTCTTGTAGATTCGATATAGTTAGATTTCATATGTTCATGAATCAATTCTTCTGTTATTGTCTTGGTTTCAAATATAGATTCTTTCTTTACTATTACTTCTTCTTTAACACGGGATCTTTTCACTATAACGGGTTCTTCTCCCTCTACTGTCATAATTATTTCGGGGGTATCATCATGGTTTCTAAAGTCCTCTTTCTCCTCTTTATTATCTATCTGCCTACCTGGAGAATTCCTTTCCGATTGATAATGATGGACCCCATCATTATTTATAACGTTATTTTCCTTAAATGGTCTTTTTATTATTGTTATTTTATCATGTATTAACTCGATCTCTACATTTTTCGTTTCCTTTATAGGTTCTTTTATTATTTGCATGTTCTCTTCTATAGTCTTTTTAGTTACTTCTAATTTCTCGTCTATTAATGGAATAGTTGTCTGTACTTCATGTGACATGTCTGAAGATTTAAAAGAAGAATATCCTTCGAATAAATTATCCTCTGTTTGTTCATAACTTTCTAAATCAGTTTCATTAATCTTTAAATTTAAAAATTCTCCGTCAAAACTTTCTACTGATGAAATTGGGAGATGATACTTTTTCTTATTTAGTAAACCTCTTTGGGTGACAACAAACGTCTCCCCTATCTCTATTACTTTTCCTAAATCTAGTCCGTCAATTCCTAGCACTTCTTTTCCTAGGACATCGTCAAGATTAATGTTCTTAGATTTTATTAATTCATCCTTACCAGACACATATTTTTCTATATAACATAATATATATTCATGTTAATATATTAGGTAATTTCTTGCTTCTTGCCATCAGGGTATTTAACAGTAATTTTTTCCTTTCTGGTTTCTACGTCTACCCTGCGCTTTTCAGAGATTTTAGATTTTTTAATAACTATTTCACCGAGCTTTACCATTTTTTTATCTATTATTATTTGTTCTCCCCAGATAGGAATAATTTGTTCTTCTTCATCGTTATTATTGTTATTTTTATTGTCCGAAACTTGAATCTGACTATTATTTGTACTAGCTTCAGAATTTGGTAATGACAATCTTTTTTTTTCACTCTGACTAGACTCGGACCCAGTCTTGCTCATGTTTACTTTTGTTGTCTCTTCATCCTTTTGTAGCGTTATATCCAGATCATTTGGATAATGGCTATTATCTCCATTCTCTCTCTTATTTGGTTGCCCCCCCTCTCCTTCAGTGTTGCTAGGATGAAAGACTTCTGAAATTTTTTCCTTTACCTTTGAAAAAATCTCAACTATTTCATTGTGACTATAGGAATCAAATTCTTTTCCATTGATAAACATCTCTTGATAATTTACAGGGACTTCAATTTTTTTTGTTGATTTTATCCATCTTTTTTCCAAATGCAATTGTGTTTTTGTAAGCTCTTTAGTAACATCAAATTCTTCCTCATATATGGGAATTCTTTTTACAATTGCTTCTTCTACTTGTGCATTAATGTCTCGTGAAGGTAAAATATCTTTAACCGGTGCAATTTTATTGTCATACGGGATTGTAGAATCTTTATTCATAAATACTTTATATCATTAATATTTATAATAGTAAGCAAAATACTTGTGAGTGATTTTTAGGATTCTTTACTTCTTTTAATTAAATATTCCATACATTGTAATGCTCGATTAATATGAACAAGCATCTATTATTTTTTCACAAATAATGGTCCGTTCATCGTTTGGATATGGTACTCTTGTTTTTATTATGCTTATTAACAGTGATATACACTTAATTTGTTGATTAAAATTAAAGAAATTAACGACCAAGAAAAAAAAGGTATAGGTAATGTTGAGGTCAGGTTAGAAAATAAAGAGGTAGTCATATTCGACAGATATCCGGTTGTAGTTAATTCAAAGGATCTGAAATACACCCAGTATGAAATTCAAAAGAAGCAAAATGATCTTAAAAATAACAGTAGTGAGAACCATGGGATATTGGACAAGGCTAAACAGAAAGCTATAGAAGTTAAAGATACTGTTATAGATAGCACCAAAGAATTGTCAAATGAACAAAAGAATGAATAATATATTATATGCTAATTTTCTTTGATTCAATCACCGATTAACTCATTAGAAAGAAAAAAGAAAGACCTCTCTTTTCTCTACGCGATTGGAATTAAGGTAAACTTGACTTCGCTCTTTAGAAAACTATCTCTTTATTTAGGAACCTTCACCTCAAACTGATTAAATCCATCTTTGCTAGATGTAATAAAAAAATGTTGAATAATAATTTTTATCTAAAAAAAAGATAATGGTTATTTATCGTCCAAACGGGGCCTGTAATTCAGCTCCACCATATGTACCTGCTGCATTTGGATCGACATCATCAACTGGTTCTTCAGTGATAATAAACTCAGTGTAGGTAAAAGGATTTACCATGTGGTCTGAAGTGTTTAAACTATTTCCATCTAATGCACCCAGACTTAATTTATAATTAGATCCATCAGCGTCTACCAACCATGCTTCAAATACTTTATCCTGTGTAGGCACTGCCGTCATATTGACAGCGGTATTTATTGTTTTCTCTTGTACATCGATAGATAATGTTCCTATCTTTTCTGTGCCAAATCCAGGACCTGGATCCTTTGCTTTATTAATATCCATAATAACAGGTTCAGCATTTGAAAATTGTAGGCCTCCAATAGTCATTGACATAATTGTCCCAATGACAATTGCGAAGGATACTTTTGTTTTTACCATGAGATCATCTATCGTACATACTATAAATAGATGTAAAAATCTGAGTTATACCTCACTTAATAGCAGGTTTGAATCTTTAAAGTATCGATTGTTTAAATTAATTAAAGAATTATGAAATTGACATCAGTGTACGTTCATATCTGATGGTATTTTAATTTTGTTCAAAAACTGAAATTGAAAAGATTCGAAATTAGCCGTAGCTTAAATCGATGGAATTACAGCTCTTTTCTAAAGCATTGGATACCGAACATATGGTACTATGGAACTAATCAGCGATTAAATTTGTAATAAATAATATCTAAATGGTGATACTTCTATTGTATAGCAATCGGACAACCAAAAATGATAAAGGAAGAACGAAGCAGAATCCTTCTAACGATTCTTACTCTAAGTTTCCTTATTGGCTATTATGGGGGTGACAACATAAATCAATTGTCATATTACCCATTCCCAGAGTAGTTTGGTTAAACGGAACTGTGGTCTTGTTAGCAATAATAATGGTAGGAGGTCCTGAGGGCTGTATTATTGTTTTATTTTCTAAGTTTGATAAGTTTCCAGGTTGTTGTGTTAATGTCTGGTTTTCGAGTGGTTGAATTTGAGACTGATCCATAGACTTAGTGGTTTAATTGACAGTAATGGTCGTTTGTACAGCTGGTGTGGTAGTCTGATTTGCTATCAGAGTCTGTGGCTTATCTGTAATGGTTGCCATTGTCTAATTTTGAGAGGATTCTGTTGTCTGATTCTGATTTTGAGCGTATACTGATCCTGTATACGCAAAGGTAAAAAATAATACAACTGCGCATACGAGGATGATAAAACTGCTGCAGAGGCAAGCTGTAACTATTACCATTGATAGTACTATAATACCTATCTATTTAAAGAATGTTATGTAATTAATTTTATGAGTTCAACTATCAATTGGAATGATGTTATAAAAAAAGAAGCTAGAGGATTAAACGATGAAGATTTTGGTGAGGTTCAAGATGTTTCAAAGGGTTATGTTTTTGTACAAAAAGGTATTATCAGTAAAGAAAAGTATTTCATACCACAAGAAAAGGTTGAGAGTTTTGATGGTGATATTCTCAGATTCGGTATTTCTAAAGAAGAGGCAGCAAGTACATATCAGGGAGACGCCTTTCCAGAACCATCACAAAGTATGGATGA
Organism: Candidatus Nitrosocosmicus sp.; assembly: GCA_041747305.1. Taxonomy (GTDB): domain Archaea; phylum Thermoproteota; class Nitrososphaeria; order Nitrososphaerales; family Nitrososphaeraceae; genus Nitrosocosmicus. The sequence continues at coordinate 825 of JBGTFK010000195.1, read as the reverse complement.
TCAAACCTCTGATTTGACAGCAAGCGATGAAGTGGCAGTACCGGTAACCGACGAAAGACTAGAGGTGAACAAAAGAGTTGAGGAAAACCACGCTACTATTGCAAAAGAACCGGTCACAGAAACAAAAACTATTGAAGTACCAGTAACACATGAAGAGGTATCTATCGAACGAAGACAACCAACCGGAGATACGTCAACATCACAAGAACCAATTACTTCAAGAGAGGATATAGATATACCATTAAAGAGTGAAGAAGTAGAAGTTTCAAAGACTCCTTATGTAAAAGAGGAGGTAGTAATAAAGAAAAAGCCAGTAACAGAAACCAGACAGGTTACAGAAGAGATTACATCGGAGCAAGTCAATGTAGGGACTACCCAACAATAACAACATTTGGTAAGAGGGTAATTTTTAAAATACCTGAACATTTCAACCATTATTTTATTTAGTAATGAATATCTAATAACATTTCATAAAATTAATGCATGAAAAGGGGGAAATCTACAATTTATAGCAGATGAATCCTTAGGACTATTTATTGAGGGATTCATATATTATTAATGATTAATCTTTGATCTTAGATTACTCGGGAAAAAATCTAATTCCTCTACTTAGATCATTTTTTTAATCTATACTTTAATTTGGAATCAATAACTTTTATCTAATTTTTCTGACTAGATAACTACTTGAGGTTGGGTCATAATTGCCAACAAATAAAGCTGGTCTCATAGAGTATCATATTTTGTTTGAAACAAATACTATCTACAAGACCAGTACCAAATAATTCGTCATTCATTCTAATTAGCATTTTGTATCTTGTTAGAATA
>JBGTFK010000194.1:0-10567 GCA_041747305.1 Candidatus Nitrosocosmicus sp. | reverse complement strand
ATAACAATAAAAGCAGCAATGGTTCAAATATCAGTAACATAAACAATGATAATGTTAGCCAGCAGTCAATCAATACCACTGAAACAAAGAAAGTCACTGTTGGAGACATAGATATTGCATACAAGATGTTTGGAGAAGGCGATCCTCTATTACTTATCCCGGGATTTTCAATGACAATGGAAATGTGGGGTCCAATACTAAATACCTTGGCACAAAATCATACTGTTATTATATTTGACAATAGAGGAATCGGAGAAACAACAACAGTAGGCAATCAGACTTTTTCAATGGAGCAATTAGTTAATGACGCCGCAGGCTTGATAGATAAATTAGAGATAAACAAACCAATAGATGTTTTAGGTCTTTCGCTTGGTGGATTCATTGCTCAAGAGCTCACTTTGTCATATCCTGAAAAGGTAAGGCATCTTATTTTAGTTGCCTCCTCATGCGGAGGAGAAGAAACAGTACCTCCACAAATAACTCCAGAGGATCTACAAAGAATGCAAACTGGAACTGCAAATACTACGCTATTTTTGCATACCTTGTTTCCAAATGAATGGATAAAAGAAAATATCGATTATATAAATAAAACATTTGCCCTTCCTAAGGTTTCTCAAGAGACTCTTTTAAGATACGGTAAGGCATTAAGTATGTGGGAAGGTTCCTGTGACAGCATATCAAACATAGATAAACCTGTATTGGTTATGGTTGGGGCCGAAGATATTACAGCTCCACCTATTAACTCAATAACATTAGCAGAACGAATACCTGGTGCATGGCTAATACAGATAGAGAATGGAGGACATGGAGTAATGCAACAATACCCAGAAACTGTATACAAGATAATAGAGACATTTCTCTCAAATACATGATCACTTAAAGATATCGAGCTCAATATTAGCAAGCCTTCAAGAAATTGTATTTAACAACAACAATGAAGGTTGCTTATTTTATTTTATTTTATTTTGTATCTACCTTGTGTATTAATTACCTATTAATTGAGAATGGGTTCAATAAATAAATGAATTGTAATTGCATATTTAAAAGAATTAAGATTGGTTTTTACTAGTATGTAATTATTTGCTTGATGAGTTCTAAGCCAATGGTTCCTTGATGTTTAATTGAGCGTTGAGGATTAATGACTTCCATATACTGCTTTTATATCAGTCAGTCTCTTATAAGTTGATTAGATATAACGAAAGGCAGATCAAAGTCCTCAAAATCTAAAAATCACTCAGGTTTAGAGAAGATCGTATTCAAATGATATGACCAAGAAAAGGAGTTGCTAGATTAAATACAAAGAACTCATAATATAACTATGAGTATGGATGATGGGCCTTTCGTCATTAATTCTTCAATGAAAATAAACCATGTTCACCTAAAAGTATCAAACCTATCGGAATCCCTTAATTTCTATGAATCAATTCTTGGATTTAAAAGTTTAAAAGAAGATGTCCATACTAATATGGCCTTTTTAGTAGCCGATACACGTTATATAGATAAAGATCAGACATTTAATCAATTATCACCCCTAATTGTATTGACTCAACTGAAAGATAATTTCGATGGCCCAAAATATCTAGGTAACGTAAAAAGAGAAGCAGGACTTTACCATTTTGCGATATTACTGCCTGAAAGAGAATATTTGGCAGCCTTTCTTCACCACATAAAAGTAAATCTTGATCAGCAATATTATGAGGGCATGGCAGATCATGCGGTGTCTGAATCGATTTATATCCATGATCCTGATCATATTGGCATTGAAATTTATAGAGATCGATCGCCATCAGAGTGGATCTGGAATAACAATAAAGTTCATATGGTTACTGAGCCATTAGACACGATTGATTTACTAACCAAACATAATACCAAAACTTGGAAAGGAATGCCTCTAGGTACAACAATAGGGCATGTTCATTTGCATGTGTCCGATCTTAATAGAACACAAAAATTCTACAATGGTACAGTTGGTCTTTACCATACTGCTACTTATCCTGGTGCTTATTTCTTTGCCGCTGATGGATATCATCATCATATAGCAATAAATACTTGGATTGGAACCAATATTTTGCCTGCGAATAACAATGAACAGCATAGACCAGGTCTTGATCATTACGCGATAGTATTACCTAATAATAACGAAGATATAAGAAAATTAAGAAATAATTTTGCTACTCAAGGAATAGGTATTGATGATAATATACCAGATGCTGATAGGCAATATCGTGACAATTCATTTTATGTTTATGATCCGGATGGAATAAAAATACAATTTTTATTTTGTTGAATTTGTCGTATCGAATCCATTCAATAATTTGGTTCATAAACCAATCTATCTATAAATACCGTGGGGTCGATATGTTGCACATCCCCACTGTATTCTATAACCCGCTGTGAAGATATCTTAATTGTTTCTTTTATACAGATGTGCGTGATTATTAAGTTACCTTCTTTTCCTGTACTATTTTCTTATAGATCAAATTGATCTATTAGTTTTTTATAATATTTTTTTCATAGTTATTTGTGTCAAATACTAAACCAGAAAATACCAAAAAAACTGACTATAAAATAAATTCTATTTTTGTTAACCGATGGTCTCCCAGGTCGATGACCGCCGAAGAAATAAGCGATGATGATTTAATGGGTCTTTTTGAGGCTGCAAGATGGGCTCCTTCTTCCTATAATAATCAACCTTGGAGATTTATTTATTCAAAAAGAACAGGCAGTGAATGGTCCAAATTCTTGGATTTATTAAATGAGGGTAATAGGATCTGGGCTAAAGAAGCAGGGGTTTTGGTAGTAATAATATCCAGAAAGAACTTTGAATATAATGAAAAACCTTCAATAACTCATCAGTTTGATGCAGGTGCTGCATGGGAGAATTTGGCGTTGGAGGCTTCAATAAGAGGAATTGTTGCACATGGTATGCAAGGATTTGACTATCAAAAAGCAAGAGAAGATTTGAACATTCCCATCACTTTTGATGTTATGGCAATGATTGCAATAGGTAATAGGGGGCCAATCGAAAAATTACCTCCAAAGTTACAACAGGTAGAACACCCTAACAGCGGAAAATCATTAAAAGAGATCGTCATGGAAGGGAGTTTTAAGAATATATCCTAAATACAGTTTTGAAAGAAAGAGGGATTACTTATTATTCGATTGGACTGCAGGATAATATCTGTCTTCTAGAAAAGAGTCAAAACTACAAATGAGAATGATCCGATTACTAGATCAAACTGAATAATATGTTATTTACGTAAATTAACTGAACAATAATGAGTTGGTCATTTGAAGATTTTGTATATATGGTATAGATGGAATGTTCTGTTATCTAAGATATTGCAAAAAATGCAATTTTTGGGTGCTAAAGGATTATAGTTTTGGTTACATCTATCTTCAAGATATGAAAGTCCTTTATCAGTTGTTATATATTGTAAATTGGTTTCTGTAAATTGTAACATACGATTATCCACTATGTAAGCTAATGTTCTGTTAATATGACTTTTAGAGACATAAGTTATGTTTCAACTTGTACTTTGTGTATTTAATAATTTGCTATATGAGATTAGATCATTTTCAATATATTAATCTCTGGATAACGAATAATATGGACTTGATAAAAGAAACTACAAAATGTGAATTCTTTCCCGAGACATCTTGTATCTGCGGTTACTGTAGTGTGGATGGATAACAGAAAGATCCACATAGGTTTATACATTCACAAATACTAACTTTTTTGGTTTTCGATACTATTACTTTATATCTTTAAATTTAGGTCACATAAGCTAAAAGGTCATAGAGCAATAAAGGATATGCAATGTCAAGGTGCGTTTTAGGGATATCTAATACGAAAATTAATCTAGGCACATGCCAAAATAAAATAAAATACGAAATTACTTTTTTATTCAAAAAGAAAAGAAAGCGCAAAAATTCAAAGGGGTTATGTCAAATCAATAGTAACCATTTCCAAAGGATTATTAATTGAGGTTACATTGTTTTTAAACCATCTACTACGTATTGAACCGCAATTGCTGCAATCAGAACTGCAAATATCCTAGTAATGATCAGTGAACCCCGTCTACCAAGTATCCTGTATATCGTGCCAGTTAGAAAGAACACAATATAAGTTATTCCTATCACAATTGCTATTGATAGTATTGTTACCATCAACCCAGACATTTGAAAAGATAATATCACAGTAGTAATGGCACCCGGACCTGCCAATAAAGGAAATGCTAATGGAACTACACCTGATTCGTCAGAAACAGTTCCTCCAAATCTCCAACCACCATGAGTTAGCAGTTCTATTGAGACCATAAAAAGCAATATCCCCCCAGCAATCATAAAGCTAGATATTGTAATCCCAAAGATTGATAGAATTTGTGTTCCTGCAACTGCAAAGATCATTAGTAAAGCACTTGCTGTAATAACTGTTGTTTTTAATACTCTATCTCGTTCGTTTTTTTGCATTTTTTGAGTCATACTGGCAAATAAAGGTATAGTACCAAATGGGTTGATTACGGCAAAAAGGGATATAGTGGCCCTTAAAAGATCATCTCCAAAAATATTCAGAAATGAAAATAAATTAAGTGGAGTAATAGAATCTATCAAATATCATCATCTATATTGGAATTCTATTTGTTATTAAGATTCGTTGGTATGACAAGATCATGATTATGATCAATGCAACTAAAATAAGATATTACCCTTCTGGGAGGTAAAGTTCCTTGAGATAGTAGGATTCTAATACAATCAGACGACAATACGTTTTGCGTTGAATAGATGTGATTAACGGGCCCGGTGGGTTTAGTAATAGATATATTACGAGTCTGAATGTCGAAGTGTTTTATTTTAATATATGATAGTGCGCAACAACACCTCCAACCATGCCGGTATGTACAAATAGGATTTCCCTAGCTTTGAATGTGATCTGATAAAGTATTGATGTAATGGCCATAAATGACTGCGACATGTATGATATTACATTTGACAAATCCTTTATAATTCATATTGTAAGTAGTAAACCATTTTCCCTGCGACATATTATTTACGAACAAATTATTATGTTACTTGTTATTTTCATCCATAATAGGCAATTCGATATTTCCAGGAACTATTTGAACAATTTTCTCTCCTTTATCAACTCGTTTGACACAACTTGTAAAATTACCACCAGGCAATTTCTCCATCAAAGATTATGAAATAGTAATTTGATATTTTATTTTTATTCTATTAAAATTAATATGCTAAACGTTATCATCATTATCTATTATTTGCAAATATTGCAGATGAAATGCGATACCTATCGATCTTGAATCCGTATTAACCATTGCTTCGTTACTTTCCTTTACATTTGTACCCTTTAGTCAGGGGTGTACATATTACCCAAGACCAATACTACGGATTTGTTAGCCTCGAAATCGGATTAAAGAAATCGGTAACTAAGTTTTAAGCAAACAAAAAAATGTATTGTATTTTGTTATTTGCAGCTGCCTTTTGACCAACCTACTTTGTATCCGCTGGCATGTTCTCCGCTACCTGGGCTGTATTTCTTGCAATGGTCATGGTCATACCACCCATCCTTGCACCCCTGATTCCAGGAGCCCGAGTCCGTCCGGTCTTCACACCAATGTGAAACTGCACTAGCGGATTGAGGTGTTAAAAGTGATGGAGCCAATGCCATTGAGGCCACTGCTAATACCAATGTCAATAATCCTATTTTATAATTCAATTCAATTGTTGTAGATTAAAGTAGTATAAAAGTATTTTAGGGAAAAAAGTTCTAAAAATAATGCATGTACAAACATATATGTAGTTACCATATAAGATATTATATGCGTAGTAGCTAAATCTGATATCGAGTAACCACTTTGACATAATTGTAATTATTAGGTTATTTCTCATGGATTCCACTGACTAGAATTCCGGAAATAATCACAATTGATAATCTGATCTGATATTTTTTTCTAATTTCCAATCTAGTATACGTTTTACTGTTAGTTACAGGATCTTTCAGATAACGACTAGATTGTTTACGCCTTGTTTTAATTTTTTGAGGGAGGGGAAATTCTTAGTTTACGAAAATCAAAAAGAGAAATACTGTTGGGAAAGTGGTTAAATACTAGAGCAGTAGCTATAAAAACAATGAGTATTAACATAATTATTTCTATCGTTTTCACTTTGTTTATAGGACTTGCAGCCGCATTGACAGCACTCCCAGGATTCACTGTCTCAACAGTTTTTGCAAATCATGAGTTTGCAGCCAACCTGACTGGCCAGCAAGAGGTACCCCCAGTCGACACACAAGCAACAGGTGAGGCATCATTTGTTCCTGTCACACCAAACAATGAGACAATCGACTTTTTTGTAAACGCTACGGGAATTGAAGCTGTAACACAGGGCCACATACATGGCGCACCAGAGGGTGAGAATGGACCAATAGTGGCGACACTGTTTAAGTATGATTCTGTCCAAAACGACGTTTTAGAAAACGGTACCATAGCTGCAAATAATCTTGAAGGCCCATTACAAGGAAAAACTATATCTGACTTGATAGCAACAATGAAGAACGGTAGTGCATACGTTAATGTCCATACTGAGCAAAATCCAAATGGTGAGATAAGAGGACAATTGGTAGACATACAGTAAAATCGAACATTTCAATTCTATCCCAAGATTTGTGCAAAACACCACTCTTTTTTTAATTTCTCCAGGTAGGTGTATTGTAAATACACTTTGGTCTTATCTTTTCTATCAATTTGAAAATAGACTGAATCCTTATCAGAGGTAATTTTTCCCAAGATGGTCTTATTACACACAAGTTGGCTAATCACAGGTCAGAAAATTTTAAGAAATGAAAACTGACAATTAGTAAGATCTTGGCAAACTCAAAAAAATCTAATAAATTTTCCTTATAGATCTTAATATGATAAAAATCTATTTAAAACTTCAAATCAATGAGACGAGTTGACTGTACTTTCTCAGATTGGAAATCAAAAAGAATCTGTTACTTATTACAGTAAATCTTTGGCTCTAAGCTCAAATAACACTGGTATTGTAGATAAATACAAATAGAATCTAAACAATACTATTAATTGATAGTGATATTTATTGAATAATATTTCTGCCAAGACAACTATTATTATTCTTGAAGACATAGACTTGTAATTGGATACATTTACAACGCATTGTAATGACAATGTACTGTATACTTTATATTTTATTTGATCAATTATTAAAAACAAAACAGGATAAATAATGACATTATCATATCAATTAAATATTTATTACAAAATTTATTAAATGATGTAATTATCCTCGAATTCGGTAATATTTGTTTAAGGACACGTCCGGTTTTGATTCGGAATAATAACAGCGGATCCTGTGGGCTTCGAATCCATGAGGTACATGGGAACGGTTGTTTTATTTAAAGGTAAATCAATTTTAGGTTTTTTGATCACTAACTGGGAGTGTAAAATGTTACTACAGCATCTAGATCCCTATTACTTGCATGATGCAGGTGGAATCCAAACTCATAGTGATAAGGCCTTGAATAGACATCAATCATAACTAACAATTATGCGGCTCACTTATTTGCAGCAACTTGTTTTATAAGTATACACCATTCAACAAACAAGACCTTCTTTATCTTTAAGAGAGGTCACTCGTAATAGAGGATTTGAGTGATACTGGATAAAAATAGGTTTCAAGAATAGACTTACATGTATAGAGATCTACTAAAATGAATTATGATCCGGTCTCAAATAAATACTTCTCAATCAATAAGTTAAAATCAATCATATCTATTATATTAATTGTCTATTCATAAAGTTTATGACAATTAAGAGAAAAATTCAGACAGCATTTTTCGTGTTGCTTACTTTATCTATAGGTATGGTTTCTGTTAACCTGCCATTGCAATCTTATGCTCAAAATAATGCCTTATCTCAAAGTGGTAAAGGTAATGATGGAGAACAAGAAACTGGCCAAGGACAATCATCTAATCAAGACAATCAGGTTGTTTCGGGAGACGCAAGCATATTGTCAGGTAATAGTGTCATATGTCAAAATCAAGATAATGCAGAAGTAGAATCAAGTCTTTGTCAGGATATTGCAGATACAATCCCCTCCGACATTGATTTAGTGCCACTTAAGATAAAAACGGTCCTTAGAGCAAATTGTGAAATCTTAAATTGTCCATCACCAGATGGATTAGTGCAACTCTTTAAGAATGGCGAATTTTGGACGCAGTATGAAGCTAATACACACGTAAAAGAGGGTACAACTATAAATGCTTTCCTAGTTCCTGTAGGAACACCATATGGTATTCATGCGGTTGGGAGTAGCGGCCCTGGGCCTTTTACGTATGAATTGGGGAATATACAAGGCGACTGCGCTGGAAGAGATACTTGTAATGCAATTATGGGGCCAAAGGGAGCGGATGTTATCGTAAACTTTCATTATAAATGCACGCAGTTACCTTATTGTTTCTGATAAGCGAAAAACAATTTCTAAAGCGATTTTATTCCATTATCCTATCCTTTCCATGAATTGAGCTTATTTCTCAATTCATCTAACAGTGTCCTCATCTACTTCTTTATAATCGGATCTTCGCCTAGTATCATTAGCAAATATTAATTAGAGTGTCTTGATTCTTGTTATATTTGATTTACTACAAGATCTAGATTCCTGTATGACCAAAGCTTAATGTGAGCAGGATATCTTTCTTTCATTTTGTGTATCATCCTTCTACTCTTGACCTTACTATACGGCAGGAGAAGACACTAAACTCATTGGTCAAGTCTACCAGTAAGAAAGACAAGATTCAAAATATCTGGAAAATAGATTTGGAACGAATAACGGCAGAGGCGCTAAGACACGACTTGGATATTGAAGCATACTTTTTGAGTAACTATCCAAAACATCTTTATTTATATGTACCTTGATATTCTTTTGGATTCGTCCTCTCTCTACCATTGATTATTGGTTACCCAGAAAATCATTGCTCTTTAAATAAACGGGTAGAATTTTACAGTATAATACAATCAGCAGAAAAAAACTAAAGAAAGGATATTTATCTATATATGATTTAGCAAATCAAATGTTTTATGGTAAAGTACAGTAGTTTAGTTTTTGCAATAATGATTTTTCAGCCACAATATCATCATCATCTTCTTTTTCTGCCATCTCAAACATAGAAAAAGCAGGGGCTCAAAGTGTAGTTTCTATCGTACCTGTGGGTAATGACCCAAGAGTTTTAGAGTCCACCCCAAGCGGTAATGCCATCTACGTGGCGAATTAGCGTTCAAGCTCCGTCTCTGTTATAAAGGCTGCTATAGAAGTGCCATCCAGGACCCTAAAAGATATCGTAACAGGCATAATCGAAAATCCATTTGACATTGACAATTCTATAGACTCATCAAATGAGATAAAAGATATCCTCACAGATCAAAATCCAAATAACGACATGGAAAAATGCTATATCCTAGGTAAATTTTCAGACATCCTAGAAATAACAGACCTAAAGAATATTTGAAGATGTTGAGGATGTGATAGACTGGTCGATATTAACAAACTGGGAGAGAACCAAGAGCATGTACAAATACATGAAAATAGATAATGATTAACTGAAAATGACTATATTCTTTTTAATGACCCTTGATAATTCATTAACCTATGTCACTTCTATCAAAAGCTGAAGTTCAATACCTTAGCGGTCAAAAGCAAGTTTCAAAATCATGAGTATAAACTCAAGTCCATAATCAAGAAGAAAATATCTCAGTTTATAAATTGTAAATTAAATCTATTATTACCATTACTTTAACCAAAAATTCGTTTCCAAAGTAGTCTTCGTATCATAAAGGGAAGTGCAGGTCGTAATTACCGAAATGAGGGATCGCGGGTTCTCTCTCTAAGAAGAAGGGATTTGAACTTAATTACAAAGCAACAAGAGAGTTCAAATCCCGCACTTCGCACCATTAACGCGAGATTTATCATGTATAGTTAGGACCGTATGTATGAAGTGACAACAGATAACTATTTCTCTACATGTGCTAGAGAGTAAGACGGTCATCATCGTTGCTCCTACAGGCCACTTGAATATGAAGTATCTTTTACAGTGGTAAGCGTAGCTTATGGTGAAAAATTGGGGGCAATAAACGATAATCATCATCCTATCAAGAAGCATTCATAGATTCATCTGTCCTAACTGTTGTGGTCACTGAAAATGAAACACTATAATCGTGGGCAAATTACAAGATGACAATGCAAGGTAGTAACATAATAGTAGTAACTGGTCTCTTTCATTTAATCTGCTCGCAATTCTCTAATGACAATTACAATCTGAGGGTAGTGATAAAATCATGAGAATCATAAACAAGATAAGCGATACTAATATATCTTATATTGAGAAGTTACTATTTAATTGAGGTTGGGTCATAATTGCCAACAAATAAAGCTGGTCTCATAGAGTATCATATTTTGTTTGAAACAAATACTATCTACAAGACCAGTACCAAATAATTCGTCATTCATTCTAATTAGCATTTTGTATCTTGTTAGAATA
>JBGTFK010000193.1:0-11230 GCA_041747305.1 Candidatus Nitrosocosmicus sp. | reverse complement strand
AAACAGGTTGAGAAAGTACGATAGAATATCAGATATAGTATCAGGACTGGTAAACTACAGGATAATGAATACCTTTTAGTGATAGAAGTAGGTGAAGGCCAGAAGATATGGCTAGCCTGTGCTAATTACGCAAGAGATCTACTCTTTAATAAAATTAATGTTTATTTGTTAGAATTATCATGTAGAGATTGTATATTACAACTGCAATTTGCAAAAGGATATTCCTAGAAGTATTATCAAGTTTCTAATAGGTTGTTAATCAAATTCGGTTTGTGATAGTAATAGGATAAAATTATCAAGATAAATTATGACCCTGTCTCAACTATCTAAAATGTTGAGAGCTCCTTCCGATGGTATTAAATATCCACATTAAATGATTTATTGTCGATTAATTTCGTTTCCTAATAGTTTGACATTTTGAGGATTATCAATACGAATTAATGGAAATAATAACATGAAACTGAAATTGCATCATGGTCCGTCTACACTCAACCTCATAAAATTACAAATTATATTATATGGTAAATAGTCGATGGATGTAATAGTTTTTTAAATTTAGAACCGAACTTTCAATATTTAAGATAGATTATTTTAAATATTGCTATTACTATAGCAGTTTTCTGTGCTATCCAACAAACTCACAAAAGCTCCTAAATCAGAAATTCTATACGGCGCTGAAAATGCTGTAGGAAGAGGAGTTTTGTTCATGAAGAACACTAAGACGAGAATGGATATAACATTTGACAAGAATGCTCCTTCAATAGTAGTTCAAATACCTGCTTACCACGAGGGCTATAAGGACATCATAAGAAGAGGAGCTAAAATAAGATGCATAACGGAAGTCACCCCTGAAAATGTAATACCTTGCAAAAAATTATTGAGCATGGTTACGGAATTACGACATCTCAATGGCTTGAAAGGAGGAATTGCAGTTAATGAATCCGAATACATGGCCACCACCGTTCTTCAAAGGTCCAAACCACTTACGGAAGTAATCTATAGCAATTTTAATGAGGTCGTTGCTCAGGGTCTGTATACCTTTGAATCACTATGGAGGAATGGGATCCCCGCAATTCAAAGAATAAGGGAGATTGAAACGGGGGTAGAACCTATTTTTACCAAAACTCTTCAAGACGATGAGGAAATTAAAGATACGATATTTCAAATAATAAAGGAGTCCAAATTTCTACTTGCCTGTTCACCAATTGGGGGCATACAAATCAGTCATAAACGATTTCTTGATATTAGTAGAAAAATACTACGATCTTACAATGCAGGAAAACACGATGGAATCAAATGGGTTACATCTATCAATGATAAGAATGACGTCAATCTTGTTAACTTTTTTTCTAAAAACGGCATGAAAATAAGACATACTTCGGATAGACCATCCATTAATTTTGTAATAAGTGATAAATATTTTGCATCTACTACGGAAAAAATGATCCATGGTGAAATGGTTTCAAATCTGATATTTAGTAATGATCCTATGTACTTGGAACATTTTACTACTATCTTTAATAATACTTGGAAAAACTCTATCCTTTTAAGATACAGGATAAAAGAAATTAAAGATTCCAACCTATTTAAAGCGCGAGTAATCGTAAATCCCCAAACAGCGTGCAGGCTGATAAATGAATTATACACTTCTGCTAAAAAAGAAATTTTGATAATACTATCTTCAGTCACTGGATTATTACGACTAATCAACTCAGGAAATTTGGAAAAACTAAATGAATTAGGATCCATAGGCATTTCCGTAAAGATCTTGACAATACAGAGGCATAAAATAAGTCATTTAAAGGAAATTAGATTCAAGTACCCAGAAATTGAATTTAGGATACCACATTACCACTTTCCTATAAGAAACAGGATAACGATAATAGATAGAACCAAAACAATAATAATAAAAATAAAAAATGATGCCCGGACTAATATTCAACAGGCTGCAGGCAGCACAACTATTATAGAGGGTGAATCAACAGCTTGGTCCTACGCTGCAATTTTTGATACGTTATGGAAACAATCCGAAACAGTTGAAAAATTAAATAAAATTAATAGACAACTTCAATCTCATGAAAAAATACAAAAAGAGTATATCGATGTAATAGCACATGAACTTAGAAGTCCAATTCAGCCAATAATAGGCTTAACGGAATATGTAAAAGAAAAGCTTAAAGACAAAAAACAAATCGAGTTACTTGATTCTGTAATTGCAAGCGGTCAGAAGCTAAACACATTTACAGAAAGTATTTTAGAGGTATCTAAAATTGAAGGTCACATGTTCAGTCTCAAAGAGGAAAAATTTAATCTAAATGAATTACTACTAAATACAATTAAAGTTTTTGAAAAAATCTTAAAAAGAAATAAGAAAAAAATCAAATTCGATTTTATCGATTTCGATAAACAATATATGATTCTTGGGGATAGGAATAGACTTGAACAAGTTATTTCAAATTTAGTACATAACTCTATAAAATCAATTTCAAGAAAGTATCACCAGATGGATGGTGGTAAGGTATCGATAAAAGTGGAAAAGAAAAAAGAATCGTTTTTGAATAACAAATCAAGCCAGGATCAGGAAAATAATGTCATTAATATTACTATATACGATAACGGTGAAGGCATAGACCCAGCTATATTGCCTAAATTGTTTACAAAGTTTGCCACAAATTCTTCAGATGGAAATGGATTAGGCCTTTATATTTCTAAGAAAATTATTGAAACCCATGGAGGAAAGATCTGGGCCGGAAATATTAAGAGTGGAAAGGGAGCTGAAATTATCTTCAGTTTACCTCTGGCCGGTCATATTGCAACTTAAAAATATAAGAATTTCGGCAAATGTCTCGATATTCTGGGACAAATACATATTATACCAATCCTGGCTCTGTAAAGTTAAGCACGGATGCTTCTGTTGTAAAGATATACAAATAGATTGAGCCATTGTTTTACATGTTCTAATTTGGTTTCCATTTTGACATTAACAGTAATCATCAAAGCTTTCAGTTGTGTCTCTGTATCAGCCCAGACTGTCATAGGATAAATATAATGGACTGTTGTATTTACAATGAATTATGAAACATAATTAAATTAATTACCTTCGTCTATATATTAAAATATGAAAGGCTATCAAAAGCTAACCATTATTACAGCTATTCTGGGACTTGTAATTCCGTTTATCGGACTGTTTTTGTATTTTCTGATAAATAGCTTTGTTGGAATCCCAATATTGGCACTTTTTGTTGGTTGGGCACTACTCATAGCAGTAGCTATAATAGCAATAAACGTTGGTGCCGTAATTGCGGCATTTAAGATTAAAAACCCAAAGATTGTTGGAGCTATCCTGATTGCATGTGGGGTACTGCTTTTCGCACTCATTCAATGGTTTGCTGTATTGGCCTTGGCATTATTTGTGATTGCAGGAATATTGGCCTTTAGAGAACAGAACACGCTGAGTAATCTTAAAAGTGACAACTTTACACCATAGAAACCGTATACGAAATAGTATTTAGCAAATATTTGCCTTATTTTTTTTAAAACTGTACTAAGGTTATTCCAGATACCTCTGCTATAATGTAGTGCAGATAGAGAACAGTATTAGTCAACGAAGGATACTTTCCCTCAGTCCGTCTAAGAAAACTTTTTTTTTCTTATTCTTCGCTCATTTCTTTCTCAGCATCTTCACATTCTGACATATCACCGATACCTGATGATCCCTTCTTTTCGCTGCAATTACTGATGTTATAATAGTGGATACCATTATCGTCAACTAAGTATTTGCCTCTCTGTTGAGGATCTAATGAGGTACCATTGTTAGTAACATCACTTTTAACATTTGTGTCTAGTGTAATATTTCCGCTTTGAGTTGCTAAATTAGTAACATTATTGCTACTAGAATTGGGACTTGAGCTTGAGTCTTCATTTAGGACGATAATAGTAGTTATTGGATCACTTTCAAAATTACTTGCTGAAGAATTTGAAAATGTTGAATTCTTCTCAGGTAAGAAAGAAGATGAAGAAGGAGGAGGAGGAGAAGCTTGACTGGTTGAAACAGCTAAAGACAAGTATATGATAAAAGCTGATGTCAAAAGGCAACATAGAGTTACAAGTATTGCCAAATTCATAGGTCGATTCATGCTATATCCTTTGTCAAGGCCCATTTAAAAAAATTTGTATATTAAACAACCTCACCGATACATATGTCGTGTTGATTAGCAATATTGGATGAAAAATTAAAAATTATCTCTAATCTGCTTTTTTACGTCATGTTAATCCATTTTCCGATTATCATGCAAGGAATTGTAAGCAATGCTACGATAGACCCAGCAAGCATGCCAGCTTCACCGGCTATGAATGCCGAATCCAATATTATAAGCAGAATTAGCATGTTTTTGACTATGAATTTTATCATTTCCTCACCTTGAGTGCTGTCCATTTTGGAGGCCCTGTTGAAAAGCAAATTGATCAAGAACAGAAAGAGCAGGATAAAAATTAAAAAATCCAATTTAAATGGGATTAAAATTATTGCCAATGACAAAGAAATAAGCAGAAATAAAAGATATGTAATTTGAATTTTTTGAATATTTAGTTTGTTTTTTATCCTAAAGAATTCTTTGGTCGTTTCGCTTTTACTAAGTGAGGTCAGGATAAAGATATGAAAATAGACAGTACAAGATGCCAATGCAAGCAACAGAAAAGGGCTAAAACCTGTATTGGAAATTAAATAGTCTCCATTTTCCAAAGCGCTGGTTGTCGAAACGTCAAATATAAAACTAGCCCCGTAAATAACATTTAATGAACGAATCCCTGCCATTAAATAGGGTCTGAAAAATCCATTCTTGAATTTGTAGTTATATGATAATATACTCACAATTAATAACAATGAGATCCCAAAAGAAACATGATTGACAAATGCAGCAAGGATTAATCCCGAGCTAAACATCAAGACACCAATTAAAAGTGCATTTGTTTTTTTTATTTTGCCTGAGGCCAATGGTCTAGTCGGTCTCTCGAGTCTATCCACTTTAATGTCAAATAAATCATTTGACACCAGACCACCCAGATACAAGAAAATGGATGAAAATATCAAGATGACCAGATCGGAAATACTACTACCTACTGAGGAACCAAAGTTGATGGATACTGCTAAAAATCCTACAATAATATCTGGTGGGACTGTGAAAATATTAGGAATCCTGAGGAGCTTTAGATAGGGATTTTGAAACATTATTGTTTAGCCAAATTTTTGAAGCAAAAGAACCTAAATTGAATTAAGATACTTCATCGATTCTGAGGCGGCCTCTATTGGATTTGTCTTATAAGGGTATAGTTCGACAGTAACGTATCCATCAAACCCTATTTCATTCATTGTCGCAAAAACTGTTCTAAAATCAATTGATCCATGTCCAGGAATCAAATGGAAATGCTTTCTGTTTTTTATGTCCGCCATATGAAAATGTTCAATGTACTCTTGAAGTCTTAGAATTAAAGCGCTTGGGTCTTCATTAACACAGTAAAAATGGCCAATATCAAAATTTAATTTCAAAAAATCAGAATCAAATTCCCTCATAAAATGCAAAAATTCAGCTGACGACTCGAGCAATAATTCAGGTTCTGGTTCTACTAAGATCTTTATTTGCTTTTTTTCGGCATGAGGAAGTATTTGTCTTATTCCGTCTGCAAAAAGTTTTAAATACTTTTCTCTGTTTGCAGGCACCTCTATTGGCCCTCCTGGTTCTACCGAAATATTTTTTGCACCAAGCTTTTCTGCAAGATTAATGCAATCTAATGTATGTTTGATGCGAAGGTCTCGGGCGTTTTTTGAATTCTCTATCCAAGAGGGATGGTACGTATCGCCTAATCCAAATAAAGTGAAAGCGTTTAGATTTGAAACTTGCATTCTTTTGCGAAATAGCAATTCATTAATTTCTTTGATTTTTTCATTATTCAGGCATGGTGGATATGCGTGAGGCACGTCGCACATTATTTCGACACCTTGGTAGCCTATTTGGGAGATTTCTTCTATTGATTGAGATAATGAATAATTGGTAAAGGCATTAGTGCTAAATGCAAACTTCACAAAAAAAATTATTTTCTTTAGTTTAAATAGTTATGTAGTAATTAAGATAAAGTATCATATTTGAATGATAGACCTCATTGCTCTTGCATAGATTGGATTCTCGCATATTTGCAGGTTACTTCTTGCTGCTTTGAATACTATGTAAAATATGATTTACCAAATAATGTGGTAAAAAATATTAAGATACCACGATGCTATGAGGATCAAGAAATTGATCATCGTTACTTCCCTTGGATCCCCATGCTGATAAAAATTCACCATTGCTGTCAAACTTTTGGATTCTGAAATTATCCTGCTCTGCTACGTAGACGTTGCCTTCAGAATCTACTGCTACATCATGAGGACTTGCCAATTGTCCGTTACCAGGTCCCTTTGCTCCCCACGCTGATAAAAATTCACCATTGCTGTCAAACTTTTGGATTCGACTGTTACCGGCATCTGCGACATAAATATTGTCAATATTGTCAATGTCCAGTCCTGCAGGCCTCTTGAATTGGCCTTCACCGCCGCCTGTAGTTCCCCATTTTGACAAAAAGTTGCCTTCGCTATCAAATTTTTGAACGTTATTATTATCAGTATCTGTGACATATATGTTGTCCAAAGAATCAATAGCGATGCCTTCAGGTGCTTTAAATTGACCGTCTCCAGTACCCATAGAGCCCCATTTTGACAAAAAGTTGCCTTCGCTATCAAATTTTTGAACGTTAAAGTTAGCCATGTCACTTACATAGGAGTTGCGCGCTGAATCCAATATTATGCTGTGAGGATGCATGAATTGACCGTCTCCAGTACCCATAGAGCCCCATTTTGACAAAAAGTTGCCTTCGCCATCAAATTTTTGAACGTTATTGTTATTCATATCTACGACGTAAACATTCCCTTCTTTATCTACATCTATACCATGTGGTACTCCAAACTGGCCATCAGCCTTACCATGTGTACCCCATTTTAAGATAAAGTTACCTTGATTATCAAATTTTTGAACTCGAATATTATTATAATCGACTACATATACCTCTCCACCACTAGAAGTTCCACTACCAGCAGAATCAGTAGCATATGAGATATCATCACTCTCTTTAGTAACAGGTGTGTCTAATGGATTCTGAACGGTTGGTTTTATGATTTCGGCAACTTCAGAGTCTATTTGTTCATCAATTTCATCAAGTTCTGAAAGTGAGCCTTGGATATTTGCTGGCATGTCTGAATACGGATTGCTAAAAGATAAAGACGGCAGTTGGAAATCCGTGCTTTGTGAAAAAATATCATCATAATCAACTAATATTAAACTTCCTCCAATTACGGAGGCTATAAAAAACAATAATACCTGATTTGTCACAAACATTTTCCGGTAGATTCAGTATTATATGATTGGGAATAAAACACAATTACTATCTTTTTGGCAAATTTTCGGTAAAATGAAATATCTATAGGTTTTAGAAGATTTTGTACTAAGAATCTAATTGTTATCATTTTGATGCCTACATTTGTAGTTTAATAATCCCATCTTTATGGGACAGCATTTTT
This sequence comes from Candidatus Nitrosocosmicus sp., assembly GCA_041747305.1. Classification (GTDB taxonomy): domain Archaea; phylum Thermoproteota; class Nitrososphaeria; order Nitrososphaerales; family Nitrososphaeraceae; genus Nitrosocosmicus. The sequence goes on along the minus strand of JBGTFK010000193.1, from coordinate 3,624 downwards.
AAATGAATATTCTTCAATTATGGCTTCAGCACAGGGTGAATTTGTGGACCTGATCCAAAATTTAGAGGGGTGGTTTTATTGCTCTAGATCATAGAAAGCGTCACTGAGGAATAAAGCATAATAACCTTCTGTATATTTAACTTTCATCTTGGGGACCTTATTGACTGAATTGAAATACAGTCTTTGGTTGACCCAAAGATTGTATGAAGCTTTCTAGAATTATTGATAGATTATTCTCTTTTAACAATATATGTATATGTATATGTATTAGAGGAGGGATCTAACGCATTGTCAAAACTAGAGCAAAAAAATAAACCTAAACGATATCTTATGATATCAAGTGTAATCAACATTTGTTGTAGACTGTACATCATAGTTCTGTATAGCATCAAATGCAATTGAATGGCCTGACATATTTCCACTTCCGCCACCTGCAAGGATATCTAATATAAATAGCGTTAGTATAAGCCCAGCGACTACAGCAGCAAGAATTATTATCTTATTTTTCATTGTTTTAAGTGTCATTTTTTCCTTCTTATCAGGAGAGGACAGCGTAGAGACAGGAGTATTAACAGTTGCATCGGCATCTCCTGGAAGAACTCGCTTTAAATATCCAGCTACTACATAAGCAAGAATTATTATCTTATTTTTCATTGTTTTAAGTATCGTTTTTTCCTTCTTATCAGGAGAGGACAGCGTAGAGACAGGAGTATTAACAGTTGCATCGTTAGCCTCTGGAAGAACTCGCATTCTGTCCGCCTGCTTGGATGAATTAAGTACCGGGACTTTTTTTACTATAGATCCATCAATTTTTGACTGGTGTATTTCATAAAGTATTATATTTTTCCCCTCTTTTGATCTTTGATCAAACAAATCAAGTGCTTCTTCATAGTCTGAAAGTTCTACGGTAGAACTAGTTTTAGATTTTTCAATGGTTTCTATCAAGAATTTTGTTGTTATCTCCAAATCCTCTTTAGGGTCCAAATTAGAATCACTATTATTTTTCTCATCGATCCCTTCCATTTTTCTTTTTCCTACCTTGTCTAATATAAAATTAAATATATCTAGTATTTACGCTAATTGGATTTAAAAAATTGATAATTGCATAGTGGTGTGAGATTGGAAGGCAAGAGAACACGACAAATTCAATTTGTATGATAACGAAGGTTGTATAATTAGCACCAGAAAACCCAAATGAAGTTTTTTGACTGCGAATAGAAATAGTTGCAATAATCAAAATTTTACTGGCCCAGACAATTGTGCTCATAGAAAGGTAGTTTCAAAGGGTTTGATCTGACTCACGGAATAGAATTGAAACTGCCAAAAACTAATTTGGTTATCCTAAACCCTTTATGAAAAAGTAGAATATAATTCAGAATATTTAATAAAAGTTCATCTAAATAATACTCACTTTAATTTAGATATGTCATCTTGAAAAATGGATTTAATACTTATATTTACAGTTGCTGTATAGTTAATGATTTGGGGACAGCTGCTGAACCAACTAGAAAACCATCTGCTGATAATACTTGTCACCTTTGCGGAATCACTTTTGCTAATAAGGACGAGAAAGAAGAACACATAAAGCTTGAGCATTCAGAGCATAAACAACCGAGTGGGGTTTCTTAAATTTCATCATCTATTTATTTTGACTTTTTAAAAAAGGTCTTTTTATCTGTTTTTAGTTTAATAAGGCCAAAGATAAAGTGGATGAAACGGTCTAATGAAACACTAGATTGTAGAGATGATAAGTCGATTGATTGGGCCAGGCTTTAAATTTATTTGTTAGCGTTAGCGTTTGAGAATCTTCCCAATCAAATGACCTGCTTGATTGCGACAAAAAGATAATCCGTTTTATAGTTTTTTGGACTAAATCGAGCATGAAAAAACATAGAGACAAAACCAATAGTGATGAGGCAGAAAAAAAAAGGGGGGCCAAGACATCACAAAAAAAGCCTAACATTAAGAGTCAAGGTTCAAATTTAACTCGAAAAAAACACGATTTAAAAACCGCTGATAAAATACTATTTTATATGAAGGAAGAAGAAAAGTTCTAGACCAGACTAAATCTTTTCTATTCTGAAATTCATACGTTAATACATATACTCGTTTATACATTCAAAAACCAGAGCCATCATCAGAATATGGAGTTTATCCTAACCTATCATATTTCTTTTAGATTTAAGAACCCGTAGTATCGTTTAATACATTCGAATCTTTAATCATCTCGGATCTAGATAATCTTGAGCAAATGTTAAAACCATCATCATACTTTTTTATTTGGCACTTCCAAATATTCTAAAACTTTGGATATTTGAATATAAGATTTTGCTTCCAGATAACTTTGAGACACGACCTGTTTTGAAATTTTATTGGACATTGCCATAATGTAGTTATCGTAGGATTGAAGTTGTTCAAAAAGCTGTTCATTTTGTTCAATTTTTTTGGTCAAATTTAAATTAATAGTGGACTAACCTCGCAGGAAGGAGGGTTAAATATAATTGCGGTCCACATTTTTTAACTTTAACCACCTCTACTAAGTATATCTTATTTTCACTTGGTTCGATGTATTTATTTACAGTTAGGTGTCAGAAATACCTGTAATTCTGACTTGATACACTTATCTGATAATGTTTTTGACCTGTATATTCTTTCGATAAATCTGTCGTAACAAAATAAAGACTTGTCCGTATTATTTATGCCCATATTTTCTGAAAATCTTGCATATAATGAAGTCAAAAAAAGATCCTGTTTTCTTGCGCATTCTATTGTTGTAAATTAGGTCCTGATTAGATCTAGTTATTTTTTAAGAATAAACTGTATGAAAGATATCAGGCAACCCTCGATAAGAGGGGAGAGAGAAAATCTTATTGAAAATTTTGATTCATGAAACTACGTCTATTGATACATGAAACATGATGTATGATGTATGATATATGGGAATTAAATATAGTAAGATTATTTCAGAATCTGCTTAAACAATTCACTTATAGAATACTAGGGACATATACGCATGAATAAAAAAATTCAATTGTCAATCTTGTCAATCTTTATAGCAGCAGCACTAGTAGGATCAGCAGTAACATTTGGAGATAACATGGCATTTGCCGTAAAAAAGAGTAGCAACGATGCAGCACAGCTCTTAGACCAATTATCAGAAACAGGTCAACTTTCAGAATGTGCAACAGAGAACAATACAATTGCATCCTGCAATAACGTAGGCCTATCATTTAACGCACAAGACGGTAACAACGCAGCAGGTCAACAATAAACACTATATTTCAAGATGTATTGCCACATCTTTATTTTTTTGTAGACCAGATAATTCCATATCATGTTATAACCATTAAGATTAGAAAGTTTTACGCTTTTTACTATTTATGTCCAAAAAATAAATATTGGGCTCTCATCGTTTATCTTCCTTACCAATAATTTAAGGATCTAGATTGCTTTTACGTTGTATCTATTCAATTATATCAATGATTTACTAAGAGCCTATCCCAAAATTCGATAGGATTATAGCTTGTTGATTTTCTTACTATGGTATGACCTGTATCCTTCAGGAGAGTAATAAAGAACTTCCCGTCATACTTAAGATTCCTGATGAATTATGGGATGAGATTA
>JBGTFK010000192.1:0-18372 GCA_041747305.1 Candidatus Nitrosocosmicus sp. | reverse complement strand
AGGTTGAGAAAGTACGATAGAATATCAGATATAGTATCAGGACTGGTAAACTACAGGATAATGAATACCTTTTAGTGATAGAAGTAGGTGAAGGCCAGAAGATATGGCTAGCCTGTGCTAATTACGCAAGAGATCTATTATTTAAATACCTGATCATGGTTTAAGTTTATTTGATAAATGTCGAATAGATATGCACACCCTGAGGTTTTAGTTGACACAAGTTGGACTGAAGATCACTTAAAAGATCCTAATGTAAGAATTGCAGAAGTTGACTATGACCCAAAAGCAAACTACCATTTAGGACATATTCCCGGGTCAGTGTTATTTGATTGGAAGAAAGATATCAATGACCCCTTGAGCAGGAACATCGTTTCAAAAGAATCGTGTGAAGAATTGCTTAATAAATCAGGAATAAATCAGGATACAACTCTCATACTTTATGGAGATTTCAATAATTGGTTCGCGGCTTTTGCCTTTTGGGTTTTCAAGTATTATGGGTTTAAGGATGTGAGGATAATGAATGGAGGTAGAAAGAAGTGGCTTGAAGAGGACAGATCTATCGATAAAACAATTCCAACATATCCAGCAGGCAATTTCAAAGCATCAAGTCCTGACGAGAAAATAAGAACATATCTCAATCATGTGTCAGAATCACTCAAAAATAAACAAAGCGTATTAGTTGATGTCAGGTCCCCAGCAGAATTTACTGGAGAGATGACTGCCCCTGCCGAATATCCCACTGAGCATGCCCAAAGGGGAGGCCATATTCCTGCAGCCATCAATATACCGTGGGGAAAAGCAGTTAATGAAGATGGAACGTTCAAATCGGCAGAGGATTTAATGAATATTTATAGGGAAAATGGCATCCTGCCAGAAAAGGAAGTAATTTCATACTGCAGAATTGGAGAAAGATCATCACATACTTGGTTTGTACTAAAATATCTTTTGGGCTACCCAGATGTTAAGAACTATGATGGATCGTGGACAGAATGGGGCAATATGATAGGAAACCCGATTGAAAAATAGACTTTTACACATTCTCAATCTTTTATTTTTTTAATAATAATATTAAATAGATAATTATTACTAGAGTTTCGTAATGAAGACTGCTCTGGGTTTTTCTCTTGCACAATTTCAACGATTTCTTGATTGTTTTGATTGGCCCAACGCAACAATTCAAGATCAGCAGTAGGATCATCTGACACCAGTCTTATGACATGACCAATTCGCATATTTTTTATAATGAATTCATCCAATTTTGCTAACGTAGCAGAACATTCAGTGCCTAATTCAAACATCTGAAAATCGGGAAATGATTTAAAACATTTCACATTGAATTTCTTGATTTGAGACACCATCTCATCCTTACACTCCTCGATAGTTCTTATCGAATCAAGACTTTCTAGGTTGTCTTTAGTTTTGATCTTTGCAATCCATCCGCGTTCAAATGGGGAGTCATTAACAACCTTAGGGTTATTAATAATTTCTTGATTTATTTCCACAACATTCCCAGAAATTGGAGAACGGATTATTCCAAAGTGGTTTAAACTCTCAACGGTACCTAAACTCTTATTTCTAATTATGTCCGTGCCAACAGGTTTTGTTTTAAATTTGAGTATCCTGCCGGTTATATAGGAATATACTGGAGTTATGCCTACAAGAACCTGCTTTACGTCATTCTTTTTGTCATCCAGCATATCCATTGATTTTATCCAAGTAAAGTTATCAAGGTCATAAAAGTAATTGACTGGAAATATACAATTTTCAATTCTATTGTCTAGTAAAGTCATTATTCCAATTAAATTAAAGGAAATTATTCTAATATAATAGTAACCATTTTATCTTACGGTCACGGATTTGGCCAAATTCCTGGGGTAATCTGGATCAACTTGTTTTTCTAAGGCCAAATAATATGACATTAGTTGTAACGGTATAATTTCCAGAATTGGATAAAGATAATTATCAACACCAGGTAATTCTACAAACTGATCATAAACATCATTCTTTTTGTTTGAAATTCCAATTATATATGCTCCTCGTGATTTAATTTCATTAGAACTAGAAATAACGTCTTGATAGGTTTCATCTGTGGGGTTTAAGACAATAACTACGGACTCTTTGTCAATCAATGCTAGTGGCCCATGTTTTAATTCACCTGCAGCGATTCCTTCTGCATGTATATAGGCCAACTCTTTAATTTTTAGTGACCCCTCTAAGGCAATAGGATAATGTATGGACCTGCCCAAAATATATATATCTTTAATATTTTTGTCCAGCGACGAAACTAGATTTTGAATAAGACTGTCCAAGTCCAATACCGTTTTTACCGTCATTAGTAAATCCTCTTGATTAATTTTATCAAAAGGCATCTGGCCCCGTGATAAGATATTGACGATTTTATATATTATCATCAACTGCCCCATGAAACTCTTGGTTGCAGCAACTCCTATTTCGGGGCCACAATTCAAGGTAAGAATAGAATCACTCATTCTTGCCAGAGATGAAGTAGGTACGTTCACTATTGAAAGAATTTTTGCACCATTTTCTTTAGCTTTTTTTACTGAATGTAATACATCCGCAGTTTCACCACTTTGGGAAATTGCTATGACAGCTGAATTAGGCTCCAATGAGTCCGAAGAATATTGAAATTCGCTTGACATAATTACCTCGGCTTTTATCTTTGCAAATTTTGAAAGGAGTTGCTTTCCCAGCAAACCAGAGTTGTAGCTAGTTCCGCTACCAGTGATATAGACATTGGAAGCATTTCTCAAGAATTCACAAAAATTTTGAAAATTATTGAATTCTTGAAATGGTTTCAACAGAGTTAATGATTGTTCATGGATTTCTTTTATAGTGTGATGTGCATACTTCCCTTTTTCAGTAGACCCTAGTTCCCATGCAACCTGAGTTATAGGTCGGGTTACGATTTGTTCACTCACATCAAATATGCGGTAAGCACCATTATCAATGATTGCAATATCACCATTATCTAAGAATACAGATTTATCGGTGTATTTCAAGAAACCCAATACATCGCTAGACAGAAACAAAGCACTCTCTGATATTCCTATTATCAAAGGTTCATCGAATCTTGCACCAGCAATAATACCGTTAGCAAAAATAGCTACAAAGGCAAAAGGACCTTTAAGAACACGACAGGTTTTCATCATAGTTTCATTTACGTTAGAGTTAGACTCTTTGTAGCATTTTTCCAACAGGTGAGCAATAACCTCACTGTCAGTCTCGCTTTTAAAAATATGGCCATCTCTTGTTAATTCTGTTTTCAATTCTTGATAATTTTCTATTATTCCGTTATGAACTACAGCGATATTAGATGAACATGAATAATGTGGATGAGCGTTTTTATCGTTTACGCTACCATGAGTTGCCCAACGTGTATGTCCTATTCCCATTTGTCCAGGAAGTTTATTGAGGTCCATTGCTTTATCAACTTCTGCAACTTTTCCTATGCCCTTACTCACCAAAATATTTCCGGCATTTAAGGTTGCAATTCCTACACTGTCATAACCTCTATATTCCATCTTTTTCAAACTCTCAACCAATAATGGAGCGGCGGAAACTAACTTCCCGCTATACCCAATAATCGAACACACAATTATTCTAGATAAAAAAGTATTTAAAACCTTTATCAAAAATAAGATCTTTCCGTTATAAAAAAAGATATAATCAATACGAATAATTTGTTCGTCGTTGTTCTTAATTAATATTTTATTATAAAAAAAAATATATACCAGCAAAAAAAAAATTATAACATCGTATACTATGGGGATTGAAAAAAAAATAATCTATGAAAAGGAGGGAAGCCTTTATGAGAAAAAAATCATAGTGTTTGAAAAACAAAAAGAAATCCAAGTTTTATCAAATCCGATCGCCTGGAAGATACTAAGGCTAATTTCTGATAGACCCAGGTATGCAGCTCAGATAGCTAAAGAACTAGAGATCTACGAACAAAGCGCTTACTACTATATTAGAAAATTGGTTTCAATAGGGGCAATTGGAGAATCAGGAACGTATTTTGTAAAGGGCGGTACAGCAAAATTATATTCAGCCACCAGCCCGGCGTTTGGTATCGAAATGGAATGGGGCGAAAAATTATCATTTGAGTACAACGTGAATGATTGGAAAAAAACAACAGAATTCATGGCAGCGAGAAAGTTTTTGAAGGGGTTCATCGACGAAAATAATAAATTTGATGGATTAGTTATAGTCGGCTCGCCTAATCCTCACGGAATCTTTAAAACATCTGCTAGAGACGGGCATTATGCAATTCAATTGGCTTTTTTTTTAGGAAATATATGCATTTTGCCTCAAGGGTTTGTTGTAAAGTTAGATGAAGATGCTAAAGCTGAAAAGGAGTTAGAAGATAATAACTTAATTATAATAGGTGGTCCGGGAACAAACATAGTTTCTTCTGAATTTAACAGGTATTTACCGATAAAGTTTAATGAAGAAAACTTTTGGTCGGGGCTCGTGGACAAACCCGGGAGAATTTACCATCTAGACAATTTGGGCATTATAGCAAAATTTAGAAATCCATTTAACGAAAAAAAATCAATAATTTTGATTGCTGGAGTAAGATCAATCGGAACTAAATCTGCTGTAATTGCATTTACTAACTTTAGTAAAAAAACATTTTCAGATTATTCAGGAGATGAGCGGGAATGGGAAGCGTTGGTTCAAGGATATGACATGGATAGTGATGGTAAAATAGACTACGTTGATATAGAAAAGGTTGTAAGAACTTGAGTCTAAAATTTCAAATATTTTTTAGAGACTCAGATGTTTCAATCGTAGGAGTAAAATGCACCAGTATCTGGGATTCTTCCTCTGTCCTTACCAAATAACCAGGTAGGTTTATCTTCCTATTTCCTAAGCTGACGTGACCATGCACAACTAGCTGGCGCGCTTGATAAGGCGATTTTAGATTAGATTTTTTCATTATGATTGTTTGTAATCGCCTCTCCAAAATATCTTCTATTTTTAAGTTCAAAACATCATCCAGAGATGAACCACTAGAAACAAGACCAAGTCTAGAAAGATAGTTTAATAGCTGTGTTTCCTTTTCGTGTCTGACATCAATCGATAAAGATAAAAGAGCACGAGCTTGATTCCTTATCCTGGCAATTTCTGTTTGAGCTTTCCATAACTCACGTTTGTTTCTTAAACCATAAGAACCGACTACATACAACTCTGAACTTATTTGATCACTTGTCCAAATGCTACGGGGTCGATTATAATTCTTCTTTGATTTTCTAGGATCCCCCACTCAAATCACCACTATCTATTTAGACCCTGCAGCTCCAGCGGGTGCCTTTCCTGAAGCCTTCTTGACACCCACGGCACTGGCCTTCCTGCCTGTAGTCCTGGTGCACTGACCTCTAACTCTTAAACCAAACATATGTCTGTACCCTCTCCAACTCATTACAGACTTCTCTCTCTCGATATCATTTGATTTGGTAAAATCTAAATCTGATGTAATCAAATGAATATCGGCTCCTGAATCCATATCTTTTCTTCTATTAAGATACCAATTCGGTACTCCGATGGTTCCTATATTTCTGACGGAATTTTCAATATCAGAAAGTTCTTTATCAGTCAAAAAACCTACCCTTAAGTATGGATTAATGTTCAAAGACTGTAATATTACTTGAGACAAATTATAACCAACACCTTTAACTTCACTTAGTGCAACCACTGACTTTTTGCTGCCTTCGATATCTTTCCCGGCAATTCTTAGAATATGTTTAAACTCTTCGACTGACAACTTGCTTATAAGTGAACATTCCATTTTCCTAAATAAAAACTATGCTAGCCAAGACAACTCAAAAGTCTGTTTTATCAAGTAAGAATTACAAGTAGTAGTCTTAATATAATCCCTAAATTGTAAAATTTATATAAAAAGGATCGTATAAATAAAATAATAGGACAGAATGAAACGAAAACAGCAGAAATAAGTCTTATATCCATCTTACGCCACTATAAATGTAAAATGAATGAAATTATCATCCAGAAGAGAAAGATTATGGAACACCGGGATGAAATAGAATGGGAAAAGTATCAGACAGATGTAGAACTAGCTATCGAGAACCACTAAATGATAGAATATCAACATTTGAAGTCGTCGGAACAAGGAAAATAAATTCATGTGTTTTAAGTAAATTAACATATTTGTCTATATAATTCGAAAGGAAAATTTTAATAAGTCGCTAGTGATATATTTATTGTAAAATGATATCTGACTGGTTGTCCCGGGTAGGAAGTGCTATTCCTAGAGGGTTTTCTCGCCATTATATCTTGGAGCTACTAGCTGAACAACCAATGACTGGTAAGGAGATCATCGACAAAGCAATAGTTCAGACTGGTGGAAAGTGGAAGCCGTCTCCGGGCCTTATTTACCCATTACTCGGAAGACTACTTGAGGAAGGACTGATTGAAGAGCACGAAAACGGTAGATATCGGATAACAAAGAAAGGTATTTCAATAGCCTCAGATATTAAATCGGCGCATAATATAATGCAAAAACATTTGGAAGTAATGTTCAGAATTGGCAATATGGGAAGATTCATGACTATGGATTTGATTGACAGAATTTCAGCAATAGGGTCCACACTAAGTTCAAATCTGGACAGAATGACAGAAGAAGAAAAAAATAAGTATAAAGACTTCTTAGTGAATGAATTACAGAAACTAAATAATCAGGAAAAAATTCAAGTCGATGATAGAAAAGTCGATGATAGAACTATAACTTGACTGTAATGAATAACGATTTGATCAAACAAGGGGCTTATTATCTATTGAGAGGAGGTACTCTCCTTTCGGAGCCTTGTAAAAAGTGTGGAAATCTTCAGATAAAGTATAAGCAAGACGTGATTTGTATGAATTGTCAACATTTAGAACAAGATATGATCGTACAACAAGAAACTACTGATAATGATATCGGAACTAAAAAAGAGACCATCAAAGACGGGGCCGTGCAAGAGGATAGTAGGACTCTAAATACCTTTAATGATAACTTCGAATTACTGAATCAAATAGAACGTCAGGTTCTTCTCACTCTATTAGAACTCACCAGGGAACAAAATTCCACAACCAGTCCAAAAAAATACAAGAGATATCTGGAAATTGTTCAAACTGGTATGAAAACTATTGAAATGATTAAACGTATCAAACATCTTTAGACTAATCGTCGCCTGGGACAAAGCCCAAAAAGATAAAATGCTATATGTAAAAGGTTTTTGTGGTCTTGGCTCGCTGTTCCAAAGACAGATCGAATCACAAGTGCGATTCTTACAGAATGACCAGCAGAATCTGGATCTAGTCTTAACGAAATTAACGCTGATAAAATCTTAATCGCCTAGATTGATAACCTACTTTTAATTTGATCCGAATAAGCCTTGGGAACAATACATGATTTTTAGAAAGGTTATCAAAAATTTTAATATAAAAGAGAAGAGTATAATCGACAAAAATGATGAATATTTCAGTTAAGATCTTCAAAGAAATAAAGTTAGACAATTTTATTGTTTTCGCCTCCCTGCCAGATATGGGTAAAGTTGGTGGACTCGTATCAGAACATTTGATTAAGGAATTTAAAGTTGAAAAATTTGCAGAGATTGGAATCTTTGAAAAGCCTTGGGTAAAAAATGAAAAGGGATTGGTCAAACCGGTAATAGATACCTATGACCTTTTCGTTAACTATGAAAATAAATTTGTAATCATGACTGGTAAAGAACAGCCCCAGGATCCTAATAACCTCTTTAACTTGTGTCTAACCGTTTTTAATATCATAAAAAATATTGGCGTTCCTAAAATTATTTATACTGCGGGAGGATATCACCAACCTCAATTAGCTCAGGCTCCAAAGGTATACGCAGTCTCAACAGATAACGAGACAGTTATTAGGTTAAAAACCTTAGGAATAAATGTCTTTGATAAAGAAATTGAAGTTATTACCTGGTTTAATGGTGTAGTCCTTGGAGTTGCAAGTGAAATGAAGTTCAAAGCGATAGGTCTTTTTGGCGAGATAGCGGAAACCAATGAAAAACAACCCTTAGCTGCAAAATCGGTTCTTAAAGTTTTTTCCATTCTAGAGGATATTGCAATTAATACCGATGGTTTTGATTTAGAGTATGAGAATCAAATGCTCGATAAGAACAAAAGAAATGATACCTATAGTGAAACATCAAAAAAGTCAGGACCTGGCATAGGTTAAACCTCATTATATTAATATCAGAAACAGGAAATAATCTTAAAAAATCTTACACAGAGAACAATTTATTTGATTCTAATTACTAATGGTTTTAATCATTGCGGATAGGAAGCAATCCAAACCTCAAGTACAAGAATATTTTCTATTCAAGAAATTGATAATTCTTTGATCTGTAGTGTTCAATAGAAACTGCGATTAAATTATAGAAAATCATCGATTTTATTAAAAAGTTAATGAGAAATTAATCAATTTTAGTTATTTGTATAGAAAACGAATTAATATCTTTTCACGAGTACAATATACTCTTTTAAAAAGAATTTGGTTTTCTGGTCCAAACAACAAGTCGCTTATTATCGTAATACCAAATAAAATTTAATTACATCAATCAATACAAACTAAAATACCAAGAATATGTGATTGATAATAATGACACTAATATCTACTACCAGAGAAATCAATTCATCAGATGAATTGATATGGACCATTATCTCTAATATTGATAATGATCCCGATTTCTGGTACGGCATTAAAGCTGTGAAAAATATAAAAAGAGAAGGAAATACGACTGAGCGGGAAACTATTATTGCCTTCAGACATTCAAAATGTCTAGAATTGGTAACGTTAATACCTCGAAAACAAATAACAATAGTAATCAAAGAAGGACCAATTGTTGGAACAAAGATAATAAATCTAACAAAAATCGACTCGGAAAAAAGCGAAATCAAAGTGAGCTGGGATATTCATATGAAAGGGTTGATGAGTTTGTTCACCTTCTTGATCAAAAAGCATATTTTAAAGGGGACAGATGAAGCGCTAGAAAGGATTGCCAAAAGGGTTGAGGGGTAATGTTTTTCCATTGGACCAAAAAACAGAACATCGCAACTTCTAATTCGAGTAGTTACCTTATCAATTCTGGGTATTGACACCATCAATGCAATGGTTATTTGAATTAGAATCCTTCGCGTTATCAATTCATGGTTAATTTTTGAGAAATTCAGGATATGATATAGAATGAAAGTTTAGCGCATAACGGTGCGGCCTTTAGTATTTGTCATGACCTTTTCTTTTGCTAATTTAAAATATTCAAAAGTAATCTTAAAGTTTTTTAAATCCTGTTTTTTTAGTTTACTATTTGTCGTTTTAACATTAATTGCTTCGGACTTTCTATGCTTATTTATAAAGTCCCTTAAAGCCAAGATGGAGGCATGATTAATCATGCCTTCAATTTGCGCCCCAGTGAAGCCATCAGTTAGTTTCAATATTCTATCAATACTCACAGTTTTTTCATCCAAAGGTTTCTTTTTAAGATGTATTTTAATTATTTGTCTTCTAGATTCGACCGTTGGGACTGGAATCTCTATAATCCTATCAAAGCGTCCGGGCCTTAGAAGAGCATCATCTATCAAATCTATCCTATTAGTTGCACCAATGACAATTACACCCTCTAAATTTTCAATTCCATCCATCTCGGTTAGAATTTGACTCATCATTTTAGCAGGTGAATCTGTTCCCCCCTTCTCCTTTTTCCTTTGCAGTGCAATTGCGTCAAACTCATCAAAAAAAATAATGCAAGGAGCTATCTGTCTAGCCTTTCTGAAAACCTCCTGAATTGCCTTTTCAGATTCCCCGGCCCATTTGGATAGTAATTCGGCACCCTTTATGCTGATAAAGTTTGCGTTGGAATTTGAAGCGACGGCTTTTGCCAGCAAAGTTTTTCCGGTTCCGGGTAATCCGTACAACAGCAATCCCTTTGGTGGTCGTATATCGGCTATTTCGTATATTTCAGAGTGATTTAGCAACCATTCGATCAAATCTGCTAACTCTTCTTTTAACGAATCTAAGCCTCCTATTTCACTCCACTTGACAGCTGGCTTTTGGATAGAGAACTCCCTAATTGCGGATGGAGTAACATCTTTCAGAGCATTACTAAAATCTGAATCAAGAATTGTTATTTTATCCAGTAAATCTTGCGGAACTGGCGATTGGTCAATATTAACTTGGGGAATCAACCGTCTCAGCGAACGCATTGCGGCTTCTTTTGTTAAAACTTCTAGATCGGCCCCTACAAATCCATGAGTTAGTCTAGACAACCGTTTTAGGTCGACATCTCGATCAAGGGGCATCCCCTTCGCATGAATATTTAGTATGTCTAATCTCCCATCCTCATCAGGGATACCAATTTCAATTTCCCTATCGAATCTACCGGGTCTTCTAAGGGCTGGATCGATAGCATTTGGTCTATTTGATGCACCAATTACAATGATTTTACCTCTAGAATTTATTCCATCCATCAACGTTAAAAGCTGAGACACTATACGCCTTTCAACCTCGCCTGATACGTCCTCGCGTTTTGGTGCGATAGAGTCTAATTCGTCAATGAAAAGTATTGATGGAGATTTCTCTTGTGCTTGTTCAAAGGTCTCCCGCAGTCTTTTCTCACTTTCACCATAAAACTTGCTCATTATTTCCGGCCCACTTATGGAAAAGAAGCTGACGTTTGTCTCATTTGCAACTGCCTTTGCAAGCAGCGTTTTACCCGTGCCTGGTGGACCATATAACAATACACCTTTGGGTGCATCAATTCCTAATTTTTCGAATAATTCCGGATGTCTAATTGGCAATTCAATCATTTCTCTTATTTTTAGAATCGAATCTTTAATTCCGCCGATATCTTCATAATTAATTCTCTCAAGGCCATAGGATTTACTTTTCTTAAAAGCACCAATGGAGAATTTAGTGGTTTTCTTAACTAGTAAGGGACTAGAATTAGGATTGATCAAATTTACCAAAAAGAGGATCTTCTTCCCTACCAAATTAACTGGGATGGTATCGGACTTGGAGATCACCCTCCCATCTAACAGGTTCGCTAGGGAATTCTTAAACCCTGAATATTCTAGCTCTTCTAATGGGATCAACTGAACTTCCTTAGCCACACTAACAATACCAACAGGACTGACCATAATATGATCATCAATCCCAGATTCTAGGATACCTCTGGTGTAGCCATCAATTCGAATTATCTTCCTGCCATAATCGGAAGTTAAGCCTTCTGACAGTTTGACATAGGTGAGACCTCTCTTTCCCCTTAATTTCAACACATCACCGACATTTAGTTGGAGTTCACCAAGTATTTTCGGATCCATCAGGGCCAAACCTTTGCCCACAAATTTAATGTCAGTTTCTGCTATTTTTAAGGGAATCTCATCATTATTCTTCGTATTGATCTACCCCGTATACAAAAAGCAATAATTTTTGAGAAGATAAATAATCAAAATAACCAACTTACATAATCATTACATTATGAAACAACTTGTACATTATATAAATTATTTGAATATATAGTAAAGTTTATTTTATTCAAGCACTAATTGTTACACATAATGTACGTCCGAGACATCTCGGTCCCACAGGCTGTAAAAGAGATTATCTTGACAAATGATTTATACTTAAAAGCAGTAAAATATGGAATTGCTAATTACACCGCAATAGCAAACAAGATACAACCCGATGTAGAATCAGTTACCGGAACGCGAGTTAACATAGGCACAATTGTAGTGGCTATTAAGAGATTCTCAGATATGATAAGTAAATCAAGAGATTTAGAAAACCTACAAACAGAAAATCAGTCGAATCGAAATCATTTTAGTGGAAACGTTTTTCGAGAGGAAAAATCATCCGTATCATCACAAGATGCAAAGATGAAATTGACTGGAAGCATCATAGACATTGACCTGGGTAATCAAAATTCGTTTAAGAATGTAAATGATTTGTTGGAAGAATTTACTCAAGAAACCCTGATGGATTACAATTTGATACGAACCACTGAAAAAATAAGGATAGTAACTGAGGATATGTTTAATTCAAGAAAAATAATTGCATCCTTAACAGAAAAATGCAACGGTAAAATAACTGAAGGATTATCAAGAATTACAATATCTCTATTTTCTGATAACATAATGGGAATAAGACAGTTGTTGTTTAACATATTTGATGTTTTGAACAATTATAAAATTACCCTAAATAACGTTTTTTTTAGCAGTAATGAAATAGTCTTGATATTAGAAAGGGATCAAGCAATACGCACCTATGATTTACTACAAAAGAAAATTTTTAGAAATTAGATAATTAATATATATCCCATATCTTGCAGAAATAATCAGATATCCCTGATTCTTTATTTATGTGCTTAAAGACAAATAAACCCGACAAATACAATGTAAAACCATGTCAAAGGGTTTGAAAATAAAAACGGGTGGATGGGATTTGTCGGAACTCTTTAAAGATCCTATCAAAAATGAGTTCAACAAATCACTGGGTGATATCAATGCCAAAGTAGCAAACTTTGAGGAGAAAAAATCATTTTTAGGACACGATATTTCTACAACTGATTTTATGCAGTTAATCAAAGATTCTGAAGAAATTGCAGAATCTTTAAGTTCTGTTGCAGGATATGCTCATTTGAAGTATGCTGAAGATACCTCTTCTAATGATATAGGTGCATTAGTAACAAAAGTAAATATTTTTTCTACAGAAATATCAAACAAACTGCTGTTCTTTGATTTGTGGTTCAAAAAAGTGTTAGACAAGGAGAATGCCGACCGTTTAATAAAAGGGGCGCCAGATGTTTACAAAGATTATTTACTTCATGAGCGTTCCATGTCCAAATATACTTTGAATGAATCAGAAGAGAAGATAATAAACATATTAGATGTTACGGGGATGAGTGCACTAATCAAGATTTATGATAGGATGACTAATGGTTTTGAGTTTGAGTATGTTGAAGAAAGAGGAACCAGAAAGATAAGAAAGACTATCACTAACAAGGAAAAGCTGGTTTCTTTGGTAAGAAGTTCTAGATCTTCTGAAAGAGTAGCTGCCTATAAAGCGTTGTTGTCAACGTATAAGAAAAATAGAGGAGTTTTAGGTGAGATTTACATTAATCGAATTTTAAACTGGAATAATGAATACGTCCTACTTAGAGGCTTTCCAACACCTATTTCTGTAAGAAACCTATCAAACAACATTGGTAATGAGACAATCATGGCACTTCTCAATGTATGTAGATCTAACTCTAAAGTATTTCATAAGTATTTCAAAGAAAAGGCAAAGATATTGAAAGTCAAGAAACTAGAGAGATATCATCTCTATGCTCCATTGAAATCACAAGATCAGAAAAAAATTACTTATGGAGAAGCCTTAAAAATGGTTTTAGAGGCTTTTGATGATTTTCATCCAGAGTTTAAAACAATAGTACAAACCTTGGTTACTAAAAAACATATCCACTCTAAGCTACAAGACAATAAACAAGGTGGAGCTTTCTGTTCAACAATCAGTCCCAAAGTTGACCCTTTTGTACTTTTGAATTTTGACGGAACTTTAAGGGATATTTCAACTATGGCACATGAGTTTGGACATGCAATTCATAGTGTTCTTGCAGCAGATAAACCGATTAGTGTACAGCATCCTTCATTACCACTCGCAGAAACTGCATCAGTATTTGGAGAGATGATACTTAACGATCGGCTCTTGGATCAGGTCAAGGAAAAAGATAAGAAAATAATGTTGGCAGAACAAATAGATGACTTTTATGCGACGATTTTGAGGCAAGCTTATTTTACAATTTTTGAGATTTCAGCTCATGAAATGATAGGGAATAATAGTGCTACAAGTATAGACGAATTATCAGATATTTACATGGATAATTTAAGAGAACAATTCGGAAGTTCAATAAAAGTATCTGATGATTTTAAATACGAATGGTTGTACATACCTCATTTTTATCACTCACCTTTCTATTGCTACGCGTATTCATTTGGAAATTTGCTAGTAATGTCGTTATATCAACAATTCAAGAACGAAGGTAAAGAATTCATCCCCAAATACATTAGCATCCTTTCATCCGGGGGCTCGAAGAAACCAGAAGATTTACTATTGAGAGAGGGCATTGACATATCTAAAGAAGATTTTTGGCAGAGAGGGTTTAATCTTGTTAATGATAAAATAAATGAACTTAACAAGATTAAATAGCATTCTTGTATTTTCTTTCATTTCGTTGGACCCTGCCGCATGATCACCTAATCAAACGCCTAAATGGATCTTAATTATCACCGATAATTAGTTTAATTGACTCGCTATGGCATAAACCATCATTTCCAAAGCGAAGAACACAATTTTGTATTAAAGTGAAAGTGCCGTGCCTAAAGAAGATTAACAAAATATACAGGGCTAGGTGGACATTTAGGGTCGTCCTTAGGGGTAAAAAGAGGGCACTATTTCTGAAAGACTTTTAAATCTTTTTAGAGTCAAATTTTTCCTTCGCCAACCATTTTTCTCAATTATTATTCAAAATTGAATGCAGGGTGAAACATGTATACAAACAGGTAGATGGTCATAACTTGAGAGTAACTTGATTACAGTAACAAAATAAAGAAATACAAAAAAAAGTCAGGCATCTAGCTAGAAATTACACTTAGTCAAATCATGGAACATCTTTGTTTGGGATGGTGTAAGAAGTTAGCGGGATCATTTCCCTTTGAGGAGTCACATCATCAGTGTCAGAAATGGAAGGATTTTTTGTCTTGTTTTCGCCATAAATTACCATGATGACCATCTTGTCATTTATTTCCAAATCATTAGGAAGTTTAAATAAAATATTTATGTTGTCATTGTGATTATCCCAATTTTCCGCTTCAACTATACGATAAGATTCTGGTTGAACGTACTGTTCATAAAATTCTAATGGCTTACTTACGAGTAGCCCTAGCTGACCCATACTATAGTTTAACTTATTTTTGTTCTGTTCGTACTGCTCCTGGTTAGATAGATTGTCAAAATAGAACGATATATGACTTAACCGCAGATCTGATTTTGGATCAAGCATTTTTGCTTCCAACAAAAACTCTCGATCGTTTTCATTTGAGAGATTGTATTTCAGATAATTATTTTCAAAATTTTGAACCAGAACGAAGTAGTATTCATTAAATGCAATCCCGATAGTTACATTTGTCTGAAGTTTGTCTAATATATTGTTCTTATGACCATCTTGACAACACAGAAAATCGTCAAACATCATGGAATTTTCTAGCTTGTCAATTGCATCAAAAGGATCTAGCGGCTCACAATATATTTTGGAATTATTATTACAAAAGGAATGAGACGTTATTCCTTTTATGACATCATCTATCTTTACATAGCTGATTTGACCTACGTTTTGTTGCACGTAACCGGTACCATTATGTAAAGAGTATAACATGAAGGGTTTTAACCCATTCTTGCTCCAATGAGATAAAAGCTCTGATTTTAGCATTTCATCTGCATGATTTTGAGCAGCCTTGTTATCTCTTAGAGAAACAGGATGGAGTCCAACGCTTAATCGATCTTCATTTATCCTAGATAGTGCATAGTTCTGTAATATTTCCAAATTCGAAGATTCATTTAGAGAAGAGACTTCTGGAAGGTTAGTAATATAGGCTAAGGAAATGAGAATCATTATAATGTTAGACAGTACAACGATAAGGAGCATTTCAAATATTTGGCACCAGGTGTACTACTGTTTACCAAATAGCCTTTTGCAGCCAGTCCATTTTAGAGACACCCCTACAAACATTTTGACAATCCCATTTTGTCATTCTTGTTGTCGAAGCGATTTCGACCCACCATTTGGAATAATAAGGCAGAAGATATTAATATTATAGATATAACAATGGCTGAGAGAATCTGAGATCCCGAGATCCCCAATAATAATCCCAGTGCTGAAGACACTGCTAAAATAATCACAATGATCGGTACCCATTTTTTAATTATTACCTTTTTATCAAAATTAATCATACAGCATACAAGAGTGTCAAGACAAATTAAGGGTTACGGGGAACAAGAGGAAAGGGCATCTGACAATTTGACATATCATGAATAATTGATTTTAATCTATCAGTTCGACTATCCCTTGAGTTAGCATGATCCTACGTAATTCTTTAGCTAAATCAGTGACAGTGATTATCCCTATCACCTTCCCATTCGATATTACAGGCAATCGCCTGATTCGATTATTGATCATTCGTTGAACGGCAACATCCACAGGAGTATCTGGTGCTGCAAAAGTCTGGATCTTGGACATTAATTCAGATATCTTCACTTCTGATGACACCCTATCGTTAGCACAAACCCTTTTAACAAAGTCTCGCTCCGTAATGATTCCAAGCAATTCATCATTATCCTGAACTATCAAAGAGCTAATCCTTTTTTCCTTCATAAGCAAAGCAGCATCTAATGCAGATTTATCAGAATTAATTGTAACAACATGACTAGACATGATTTCACTTACCACTTCTTGCATAACAGTTTCTTACCCATTAAATAAAAAAAGATTTCTCTTAGTAGTCAAATTATACCATTGGTAGTAATTTTTACCAAAAAAATAACTAGTGATCGGCAAACCAGCTTTCACAAAAGATTTAAAAATAATTATGCTAAATTAAATGCATAGAAATGGAAAGTAAGAACTTTTTTTCTATAATTTTAAATAAAATCCGCCTCATCAGAGCATCAAGAAAGCATTGGGTAACGGCATAACTTATGCAGGATCTAAGTTTTGACTAATTTAGCATTTATAAATTTTTTCTGATAATTAAGATATGGACTAAAAAAGATTCAAAGCTCAAATATTTACTAATAATTCTCAACCGAAATTATTGCAACAGAATTACAAAGTATATTTGAATTATGAAATAAAAAAATAGATTAAATTACTTGCCACGGTCTTGTAGCAAATGTTACTCCAAGCCCAGCAGCAATAATTATGCTTTGGTATATTATGTTGTTCCATGGAATTGGTTTAAGTATGGGTTCGCCAACTACCTGAATAGTTTGACCTGGACCTAACCCTGGACCTACATCTGCGAGATTGAGCTGAGTGTGAACGTGATAAATCCCAGGCTCTAGGGCTTTGGCTTCAATTCGGTATGGAATAACTTCTTGTGGTGCAATTTGAAGGATGTTTCCTGGTGGGTCTCGACTAACGAATTCCCATCTGTTACCAGCATTGGTAGATTCACTGAAAAGTGAAATCCAACCTCTCATATCCCTATTTACCAAACTTTGAAGTTCACCTGTAACTACCAATGTGTCACCAGTGTTTAGGGATTGCGCTGAAAAAGCCTCATTGTTGATCCTAACGAATCTACTTTGAAGCTGAGCTTGAACTCCGTGACCATCAGCCATTGGAAGTAGTGCAATAATACTAGCTAATATGGATGCTCCTGCGATAAAGGTTACAATTAGAAACACCGTAGCGGGTTTGTTGCCGCTCTTTTTATTCATCTAGGGATTCCACTTCTTACATAGATAAAAAGTTTGCTATATCTTCTATCAGTAAAACATCAATTTTTTTTAACAATATTCAAACATTGTCGAATTTCTATAACATACAAAGGCGTATCACGCAATTCGTATTAGAAGATGCATTATTATGTATTAAGAAAAAGATCCCCCCATTGAACGGACAATGCTATAATCACTGAAAAGGTTGGATTCCAAATACAAATTATCAGATATTATGCAGCTAGGGTTTGAGTACAGAGTGAACCCTAAGGTTTTTAGTAGAGTGATTTAAGGTAATAAATGAATGCGATCTGGACCAACCCGGATCTTTCATTGAGTAGTTTTTACCTTTATTTATGAATACCGTAAACCATTGGATAGGATCTTTTTGGATGTACTGAGAGGTAGTTGACCTCTTGAGACCTTGCAAATTTTATATTTTAAATGCATAGTAAGTAGAAAGTATGTGATCTTGCGATTTATTAATCGAATCGATCTGAATTTTACTAGGGATTGGAGGCTATATCCAAAAAAGAACGATGCCTTTATCCTAGACATTAATTTTTAATCTAGAAAAACCTAATGTGAATAATCTAACAAACATTATCGTCTAATAGTAGAATTTAACCGCAAGTTCCTGAACAAACCCAATCAAGTTTAGGTATAAGTATTAATACGATGATCTAATTAAAATAGGTTATTGAATCAAGGAACTGATTTCCAGTTAAATGAAAACGAAGGTACAGTTTTGTGTGATCTTTGTGGAAATGTTCTTGAAGCTTGCATGTGTGTATGCCCTTATTGTGGAAGAGGAGATAAATGTGAGT
>JBGTFK010000191.1:0-17925 GCA_041747305.1 Candidatus Nitrosocosmicus sp. | reverse complement strand
TCATTTTTCATTAAATCCCACACCTTATCCATATCAGTTATTGGGCCGCTACCTCCAGCAATATTCTCATTTATTGAAGTTAGTTGGTTGTTCGCAGATAGTAAGGAGAAAAAGCTCTGAACACTTTTTGTGTAGTTTTGAGCATCGCCGGTGCTTACCTTCGCTTCTCCAATTATCTTGAAACAATCCGTTGTGGCATTGCTGAGGCCTTTGAAATGTGAGTGTATAGGACAAGTATCTATGTTTTCGTTTGTCCTGAAACAATCATATGGGTCGTTTCCTGGGCTTTGTGCTACCCCAGACGAATCTGAAACATTTCCAGGTGTTAAATGGGGATGTTTGCTCAAGCCAGATAATTCCGCTACGACAGACGAATCTGAAAGATTACCGAGGTCTTGTGCTACCATAATCGAATCTGAAAGAGGAGTTACGGCTGTAAGTCCGGCTACGCTATCTGTCCCATGCAACATACAAACATCCAAGTAGAATTATTTTTGCGATAATTCTTTTCAACAATAAACATTGGTAATTGACTTTTGACTCTGACGTACCATAGATTAAGAGTGGTAACGGATAAACCTTATTTTAAGAGGAGAGAAAAAGAAAAGAATCTAAAAAATATATTACTATTTATTAATGACAGGAACCTTTAGACCAACCAACTTTATATCCTTTAGCCATATCACCATTAAGTTCATGATCGTACGAGTAGCATTTATCATGGTCAGACCAGCCATTCTTACATCCTTCCACCCAAGCACTTGACTTGCCCTGATTTTCACACCAATGCGATACAGCAGAAGCTGATTGATTGATCACCAACGAAGGAGCTAGACCTATAGATGCAACTGCAAACGCAATTACTAATATGCTTATACGAAGATTCATTAATTGTCCTTTACATAAAGTATATTTAAACATTTTAGAAACGGCTCGGCTCGTTAAATGAATATAATTGGCATATATAGTCATTTTTCCCGTCAACTAAACAATTCAACAGAAGATGTAACCAAACTGTTAGTAATAGAAGTTGATAAAATTACTACAGCAATCGTAACCGTTACTATTATTGTTCTTGTCACTATTACACCACCTTGACTACTCCCATCATCCCACCGTCCTCATGGAAGAGTATGTGACAATGATAGACGAATTTGCCCTCAAAATCCTTGAATGGAATTCTGATTACAACTTCTCCGTGTGGTGGGATCATTACTGTATCTTGTAAACCATGAGCGTCGTATGGTTGACCATTAACCGACATCACCTGAAAGTCATTGACATGTATATGAAATGGGTGTTCATCATAATCCATACTCATTAGAGTCCATTCCTCAATATCCCCAAGTTGCACTAACTGGTCAGTTCGATTGGGATCAAATACATTGCCGGTTATCATGTAGCGGTTTTCTTCAACAACAGATGAGAAGATTAGCGTTCGATTTCGATCGACTGGCAAATCGTTGAGATCATAGGGTGGTATGAGACTCGATGGCATCTCTTTGGTGGTTATATTGGTGCCGCTAACGTTAAGTGTTGCCAGCGTTACCTCTGGACAGATAACACATCCTTGATGATAGGAGAGCGCGGTAAGAGGATATGTTCCAATCTCAGTATCAATAGCATTAGCAGAAGTACCATTTCCAGTAACCAATACATCATATCTTTTGCCAGAGGGAAGGAGGAGTTGCTCGGCCTTCCAAACGCGCCAGACTGGCATACCATCCTCTGAGATAACATAGAATATGTGACCAGGCAAAACAATATTGTAAAAAGTTTCAGATCCTATTATTTGACAGCCGCCAAAGTTGTGTCTCCCCCCGATCAATGCTCAATTCTGGATTGATTTTGCCATTTACCGTTCGTATTGATGTTGTATCTGAACCATTTTCAACCTAAAAGTCTTTTATTGCAAATGTTCGTTGTTTGCTTTCTTGTAACGATTTAGGAAGCAAATCTGTAAGCCCGTCAACTACTATCAAACCGGATAATCCCTGAGACACGTGTTTATAGGCAAGACCATTTTGATGCGAGTGATACCAGAATGTTCCTGGTGGGTGATTGACAGAAATTTCAATCGTATATTTTGCAGTTTCACCTGGATTCACTTGGCGGAATGCATTGTCGGAATCTCCTGATGGGGAAACATGCAAGCCATGAAAATGGAGATTTGTCGGTTCCTCGAGTGAATTGACTAAACTCAGCTCCACCCGGTCACCAGGGTTTATGAGTAGTGTTGGACCTACAAGGGATCCGTTGTATAGCATAGTTGGGATTAATTGGCCTGACAGATTGCTTTCATGTTTTGCGGCGATAAGAGTTGCCAGGAGGACTCCATTATTGGTGCTGATAACGCTAGGCTCTTGGAAATCCGCCTCCGCCCCTACCGGCTTATGTATGTACCCTACCAATGCAGTTAAAACGAAAGTAATGGAAACAACCACCATCACCATAAAGACAATCACATTACCAGTTAGGCGTGGACTCATATACTCTTTCCCTTTCCGTTCTTTAGATAGAAGTAAAGTCAGAGAAACAAGAAACCTCTATAAAAAAAATATCATAGAATATCAAAATGCAAGGCAATTTTGTGATGGGATCCTTTTTATTGGTTAGACGATTATACCGCCGCATTTAAGACGGCGCATGTGCCATTCAAATCTTGTTCCAATTTATTGACATGCATAAAAATGAGATGATTTCCTTTACCGAGACTATTACCCCCTAATTAAGAAATTAACAATTAATCCATTTCTAAGTTTTAGTAACTTGTATTGGACAACGGCAACCTGAAGATAAGTATGATAGTAACAAATAAAAAATTAATTAATACCCTAGTGGTATTACTTCATCTATTCTTTCAATTTAAAATTATTTTGATTTTAACCCAGATTATCGATATATTTTACCGTGAAGCTAGAATGGTTATTATCAATTTTGAACAACAAGATTTAGCAACCTATTTTTTATTTGAGTAATCATCTATTACAAGTAAATCTTCACTTACACAAGAACCGATTTTTAACTCATTTGAAGGATTTAAATAATTACTGAAAGAAGAGGAGCTGTTCAAAATCTTGTCATTATTCCTCAATTCTTCAATTCATAAAAAGTTTTTCGTTACCTATTTGTCATCTACCTGATTTTATCAAGTTTAACTTCATTTTCTTCAATGTGCTTTTCTCGTATTTTGTTCCCACACTTATTACAATACAAAGACTCATCAGGATATATGTATCCGCATTCAGTACACAACTCACGGCCGTCGTAGATTTTTTTGTGCAAGAACCGGATTTCACCAATAAGAGATTCAACTTCAGAATCGCGGATGTCTTCTAGCATGTCAATCCTGTTTTTTATTGATTTTTTAAGGTCATGTGCGACTGCTTTTTTATTTAACCTTCTCTGTACAACTGTAGCACCAAAACTAGAAATAAAACCCAAGATAGTTGTAAGCCCGACTATTATCAAAATCGCAGAAATAATCCTACCTTCAATTGTGGATGGTACAACGTCTCCAAATCCTGATATTGTAATTGTGGTGGTTGAAAACCACAACGCATCACCAAAGTTTTTTATGGTGCTATCTGGATTTTCTTCTTCGACAACCAGAATCCCGATAGCACCAAATATGATTGATACAACAAGCAAAATTACAAGGTAGATAAATCCACTGGCCTTTAGGAATTTAGCCATCTTAAACAAATTGATCAACCTTAACAGTCGAAGTAATCTGAAAAGACGAATAATCCTCATTGCCCTTAATGCTGCGGCAATCGATGCTTCATATTCCATGAAACTAAAAAAGATTAACGGTAACAATGCAGGTATTTCGTAAATATGTTCAACCAGAAACTTTTTCTTGTTTTCAGATTTTTTTAATCTATCACAATAATCGTAAATTAAAATGATTGTGACAATAGAGTCAAATATGTAAATGGCAGCCTCCTGATCAACAGAAAGATCACTGACGTAGAGGATGATTGTTACTGCTACAGAAATGACAGTTATAGTTGAGATAATTATTTCTCTTTCTATAAGACTAGTAAGTTTGCTTATGCTCAAAGATGAATGGATTATTCAAGGTTATATTTATGGCTATCAAATTTGAATAAGAATTATCAATCTTGAATATTCTTATATACGACAGTTGCTATTAGATTGAAACCTCTGTAAAGAATTAAAAATGTAAAATTTTATGATATATAAGTTGATACAATGAGTGAGAATGTATTAACCCCCAGGCAATTAAGGGATTATTAATATCAGAATTAGAACCAATCTTCTTTATTTCTTCCTCCTCCTCTTCTTCTGTAATTATTATTTTATCAACAATAGATCCATTTTCAATTAGATAAATTATGTCACTGTCCAGCATGTAAACCAGTCCATTAGATGGATTGGTTGTCATTTCATCATAGAGGTATTTGATTGGAATATTGCTTTTTAATAGTTGATCTTCAAACACATCTATTGAATAATCGTAATTGTTTTCTTTGGTAATATAAGCAAGTCCGTCGATTGAATTAAATAATATATTTTTAGGATTGCCCACCATTTCTATAGTATCTATTATTTTTGTATCATTGATTAACGATAGTTTTCCTGGATTATTTGTCAAAACATATAGCAAATCACTTAATGGGTTATATTCAATATTGTCAATTAGATCATTGAAAACAAGACTATGAATATTTTCAGTTCCATTTATTATTGTGATTTTTCCATTGGTTGGTTGGCCAAAACTCACAGTACCGATTGATTGACTATTTCCCGTATCCTGATTGAATTGTTGAATTTTCGCAGAAAATTAAAACAGAATAGCTATCATTTTGTAATCTTAAGCTTCTTTACAGTTCTCATCGTGTCTATTCCTGGATTCGCATCAGCATCAAGCAGAAGTCCCTATGAATCCGGATATGATCATGGATGTAATGATGCTGACATTTCTGATTCCTCAGATAGATACATTAATCAGCCTGAAAAAGGGCCATCTTCCCATACTTCAGAATTTATGAATGGATATGATGCAGGATTTAATTCGTGTGCCAACAACTATTCCTCGGGTTCAAACTATGAACCAGAATCATCATCGCAAAATAACCAATTCCAGCCGAATAACCGATATAGTAATAGTGATGAAGACCTAGTAGCATCATTTTGCGGAGCTGTGAACAGGGGTGATTTGGCAGCAGCCGAAGCAGGATTGATGTTAATTGGTGGAGGTGAAATTGTAATTGCTGCAAAGCTACTTTGTGGGATACAACAAATAGGTTCATTACTGGATGGGCAAAATAGATGATAACACATGAGATCTGAAAATTTTTCCAATCGATTAATTAATCCAACTTGACTGGAATTGGAATCGTAATTATCCACCATTAAGTGGTCATTCAAATATTTCAATATTTTTATTTATGACCTCTCCCTTTTCCTACATTTACCTCATGAGTTACTAGTTGAGATCGTTTCCCTTTAAAATTAGATTGACTCCTATTAGACCAGACGAAGTTTGGGATTCGAATCCATCACGTAATCATGGGATTTGTATTATATAAAAAGATATTTCAGAACTGGAAGAGGGTTTTGAAACTTTGGTGTAAAGATAAGAGTCTCAAATTGCACTGTTTGTGATATTCTAATACTATTTAAGGACCAGATTCAATCAATACGAACCAAAGGTGGCTAATGCCGATATCGGTTCTCTTTAAGAGATTCTAATACATACTGCTAGACTGTTAAATTTAATGTTTTTGTTATTGGATGATTTTAATCATATATAATTTGGATGGATTAGATAGAAAAAATAATTTTGTTATTATCAAAAAAAATTATAGTGGTTCTCCTGTGTTACAATCAATAGGGTATGATGTTCCACTATCTTCGTCTTCAACTCCGCAATGATCTCCGTTAACAATTATTGTTTCTCCAACGTCTACATTTGTATCTTTAGCAGCAGCACCATCATCATGTCCTTTTAATCCTAAAAATGACTCTTGTGGCATCACTAGTGATGCTCGGTCTGAATCCCTATCAGCCAATTTGAATTGTTTTAGATTTTCTCCCATTGCTTGAGGGGTATTCATTCCTAATCCTAACGTTGACCCCGTTATTAAGAGTGCTATGAAAAGATAACAGCCTCCTAAAATTGTTCTTTTGTTTTTGTTTTGAGTTATTATTTTGCTCATATCTTTCATTTATAATAAAAAATATATTGGATTTGCTAACTAAATACAAGAGTCTAATATTCTCATACTATTAGAACTTAAATTTAAAGTGGCAAGTCACACATAAAGACAAGGTTTGAGGCGGTAAAGTATCTTATGGTCTTTGTAATTAATTTTAAATAAATTTTATGTTATTTAGTATGGTTTTACGTTGATCGACTTAATTAACTAACCTTATCCATGAGAATAAAATTTTTGTAAAGTCATGATTATACAGGATTAATAAAAAGGAAAAATATAAGAGATTAAATGCTATATCCATTCTTCAAAATAGGTGCAATTACATTCTGAATAACTGCATTTGAGATCGTTATTCTGTTGTTTAGTATTATATTTATGATCGCGTCTTTGATGAGAACAACTTTTGCATAATTTTTCTTCATCTGGGTAGAGTTTCTCATCCATTATGAGTCATTTACCCTTTATTTGATTTAATAGTTACTCATATAGTTGAGAGTAGTAAGATTGTTGAATATCAGATAATTTTACAGTTAATTAAGATCTAGAAAACTACACGTTATATTTTTATCAACATCAAAGAAATGTATTGTACTCTATCTACACGTTTAGATACCGTAACAATAATTGATCATATCAAATCAATATTTCATTTTTCATGATTTTTCTAATTGGGTCATCGCAAGTCGTTTGTTATACAAAGCCAAAGCATACTTTGGCTCTATCTCCAATGCCCTATCGTAACACTCGATCGCCTCGTTGTATTTTCCCATGTTACCAAGAGCTGAACCTTTGTTAGTCCACGCCTCGACATTATCTGGCTCTATCTCCAAAACCTTATAGTAACACCCGATCGCCTCATTATATTTTTTCATCTTACCAAGAGCCACACCTTTGTTATACAATGCTAAAGCATACTTTGGTTCTATCTCCAAAGCTCTGTCATAGCAGTCGATCGCCTCGTCATATTTTCTCATGCTACCAATAACTACGCCTTTGTTGCTCCATGCCAAAGCATACTTTGGCTCTATCTCCAATGCCCTATCGTAACACTCGATCGCCTCGTTGTATTTTCCCATGTTACCAAGAGCTGAACCTTTGTTATACAAAGCCAAAGCATACTTTGGTTCTATCTCCAAAGCTCTGTCATAGCAGTCGATCGCCTCATTATATTTTCCCATGTTACCAAATACTACACCTTTGTTAGTCCACGCCTCGACATTATCTGGCTCTATCTCCAAAGCTCTGTCATAGTGTTTTATAGCCACTACATGTTCATTTTTGTAATAGTACTCATTACCTAAAAGTATAATTTCTTTTAATCTCAATTCATTTATAGAAACTAGTAGGTTTCCAACATTTATCGCATTTATTTCTACTCCTGTTTTCGATTCTATCTTCATAGATTCATTTAATATAGTTTGAATTTGTTGGAGTGCAGTATTAGCTTCTTCTGATTTGACCTGATAGGCCTCTTTAAGATTTCTACCAAGAGGTGAAGGTGGTTCTAATTTGACGCAAACAGATATCAACTTTTGTAAAATTCTTAAATCATGGTTTGATGTATCACCTAAGACTTGAAGATGAATCGTAGTTCCTTCGACTCTATAAATAATTTTTTTATCTAAGATATTCAGATCAGTTTTACTTACGGTAACGATTAAACCACTTTTATTGTCAGGAAAGTTTACATTATTTCTATCGTTTTTGGCTTCGTTTTGTTTAAGCTTAATACCACATTGAGGACAGAACTTTTCTATACTAATATTGTAACCACATTTATGGCAATTTATCATAATATTAATACATGGATCATAACTAAAAAATATTTAATTACGCGGATGTTTTTAATTCTTTTTTTATAGAAAAAGTAAATAATGGGTTGTTTTGCAATTATTGTAACAAAATGTAACATATATTGCATACGAGTCTGAAATCTATTAAAAATTGCATTGACTAGCCACATTAATTCAGAGCAAAATAGTATATCAAATAAGAGAAGATTGAGTTGAAAGTGAACCCGACATTGTTACGGTAACTGTAAATCCAGTAGATGAGCCTCAATCACCTTCTCCTTTTAGAGGGATAATAGGTTCAGGAAACAACATAAACATGCATGTTCAAAATAATGATGGCAGTAACGCTATAGCTCAAGATGGAAATGGATTTTCCTCATACTCTGACCAACCCCTCTTCCAAAGACAATCTACAAATCAGAATAGTAATGTAGTATCGTAATAACAAAATTAATCATGAAGTAATGATAGCAATACATTCATTATTATTTCAATACAAATGATCCAGATTATAAAACAATATTTCTATCTTGTGAAAAATAATGAATATGATTACTATAAATCAGTGCAGAATAATATGAGTTTAATAGAAAAAATTATCATTTAAATTACTTGGGCTCAATTATATTTGGTTATCATCTAGGGGGTTTGAGTTCGGTAGGTAAAGGGGTTCAATTATTTTTTGAAATAAAGAATTCATATTTAATATTTGCAGAAACTAATTCAGTATTATGGAGAAAGTATACCATAGTGGTTAGTAGTAGTATACCTTGAGTCTAGTTAAGAACTAAAAATTTATGATATTAATCGGGTTCGAATCCTTGGGGATTAAGTTCCCTGTGGTAAAAGGGTTCCAACACTAAACAAAATTTGAAGTAAACGTCCATAAAAAAACCATAAAAGTATTATGAATCAAGATTTATACATACATAGGGTTCATGAAGCCTGACTACAATTCTAGCACCACTCGAAAGGATTACAAATATACCCCGGGACCAGTAGAAATATTTCCATATAGTCTTGCTTTAAAATTTATATCAAATCCATTGCCAATACTAAAAAAAATTACCGTCCAATATGGAGATGTTTCTCATTTTAAATTTGGGCCAAGATTGCATGTGTATCTAATAAATAACCCATATCTAATTGAGAATATTTTAGTAAGACATGATCAATATTTTATCAAAAGCCCGGGATTGCAGCTAGCAAAACGAGTAATTGGTAATGGACTAATAACAAATGAAGGGGAAAGCCATTTAAAACAAAGAAAATTAGTTCAGCAAGCATTCACCAGAGACAAAGTAGAGGTGTATGGAAATATTCTAGCAGAACATTGTATAGAATTTACAAATGCAAATTGGAAAGATGAAATAACAGTAATTATTCATAGAGAAATGACCAAATTGACACTCTCTATAATTAGTAAATTGTTATTTGGTAACAACGCCATAACAGTGAACGAAATAGACCAAATTAGCGACAACATTACACTAATTATTGAATTTATCAATAAACTTAGACTTCCATTTTTAAGATTTATTGAAAAACTTCCAATACCCTCAACCTTAGAATATAAACGAGCATTAAAATATCTAGACAAGATCATTTACACCAAAATAGATTTAGAGCGTCAAAACATATCGCACAATAAAAATAAGAAATTCAATAAATATGACATCTATAGCACTACATTAATAGAACATAATAATCTTCAAAAACATCAAAGTAAATCAAATATTCTTTCCATTCTTATCAATTCAACTGATAGAGAAGCAACGGTTAAGGATGAAAGGTTATTACCAGATAGTGGAAAAAATAAAGAAGAATCATCAAAAATGACTGATAAACAACTACGAGACGAAGTAATGACTATTTTTTTAGCAGGCCATGAGACTACAGCTAATGCGTTGACATGGTCATTGTATTTATTATCTTGTCATCCTAATATTGAAGCCAAAATTCTAGAAGAAATTGCGCTAATAACTAATGATAAGGAAGGTAATAACAGTCATAAAGAAATCATTATGATTGAAGATTTGCCAAGATTAAAGTATACAGAGAAAGTCTTAGTGGAATCGATGAGGCTTTATCCTCCTTCTTGGGCCATAGGTCGTCAAACAGTAAAAGACTACACGTTAAATGATAACTATACCATCCCTTCCGGTGCAGTCATAATAATGAGTCAATATCTAATGCATCATGATCGCAGATATTTTAGCGATCCTGAAAAGTTTGTTCCTGAAAGATGGTCATCGAAATTCAAAACATCAATACCTCGATTCGGCTACTTTCCATTTGGTGGAGGGCCAAGATCATGTATAGGTGAACCATTAGCTTGGAGTGAAGGCATAATTGTATTAGCAAATATTATCAAAAGATGGAAGATTACACATGACGATAAGAAAACAAACGTAAAATTACAATCATTAGTAACATTAAGGCCAAAAAATGGAATCAAAATGATAATGTCAAAAAGATAGAATCATGTGTATTTATTTATAGAAGCAGCTTAATTGGTAATTAATCAATTTCCATTTAATATCTAATACCTTGTAACATTTTTGATAACAGTTCTCATCCGTAGGAGTTAAATTTCTAATGGCAATAGGGTTTCATAATACAATCAATTATGCGAAGATTAGTCTTAAATTAAATTGAAAATTCAAATTCAAAAAAAAAGATGATCGGGTATTGAACTTAGCTTTGAGCTGCTACGTTGTTGCCGGTGTTTGTTTGGCTTTGAGAGTTAAAGTTGTTACCAGAGCCTACTGTGTTTCCACCTGATACTACTACACTTCCTTGGTTTGAAGATTGAGATTGGCTTATGCTTTGTTCTGCAGAGTTTCCACCTTTTCCAGATTGTGCTAAAGCGTTGTTACCACTGTTAAACTGATGCTGGAAGCTAGCATTGTTGCATGAAAACCAGGTATCAACTCCTGAAACACACAGACCATTTTGATTTGATGACTGTGACTGGTCTATTGACTGCGTTGCTTTATTACCTTTCTTTCCTTTTGTTGCAAAAGCATCATCCATAGATATTAGAGGACTTGTGATGAGAGCTAATGCCACCACTATTGCCACTGAGTATACAAAGAGTTTTTTGTTTTTGTTTTGAATATTTTTTGTTTTATTCATACCTTTAACAAGTGAGAAAAAATATATGGGATTTGCTAACTGACTGCAATACTCTAATATTCTAGCAGTTATAGAATCACGACACAAAGCTTTAGAATTGACTAGAGACCATTTCGGCATTGTATATATGAAATGTATGTAGTTTGGGATATAGCAAATGAACCTTTTTGATGACAAATTTGTTAATGTATTAAACAAAGATGGAGAAGCAAACTATTATGGAAAGATAATGTCAACATCAGAAGCAAACACATACTATAATTTGTTACTAAATAATATAAAATGGAAGAATGACGAGGCTTTATACCAAGGAAAACACATAGTTACAAGGAGAAAAGTTGCATGGTATGGAGACAAGGGTTTTCTTTACACTTATTCTAATACTACAAAGCAAGCAATACCATGGACCAACGAGTTACTAGATCTCAAAAGAAAAATAGAGTTAATCACAAATTCGCTGTTTAACTCTTGTTTACTTAATTTATATCATAATGGTAATGAGGGAATGACCTGGCATAGTGATGACGAAAAATCCTTGGGGAAGAATA
This sequence comes from Candidatus Nitrosocosmicus sp., assembly GCA_041747305.1. Lineage (GTDB taxonomy): Archaea > Thermoproteota > Nitrososphaeria > Nitrososphaerales > Nitrososphaeraceae > Nitrosocosmicus. The sequence continues at coordinate 6,258 of JBGTFK010000191.1, read as the reverse complement.
CGTTCATAGCCTCCTTAAGTTTTGGAGCGGAAAGAAAGTTTTCATTTAAACATAAGCGCACAAAACAAACAATTTCACTGTTATTAGAGAATGGAAGTTTACTTTTGATGAAAGGTAACACGCAATTAAATTGGCTACATTCCTTACCTCTATCTACCAAAATAATTCATCCAAGAATAAATCTGACTTTTAGAACAATTATAGACCAATCAATCCATGACACAACGTTGACATAGATAGCATTCTAAGTCCATTAAGAATAAGTCTTTTCGGTATATCAATAATAATCGTTAGACTAGGAAGTCAAATGGAAAAGATACAATGTGGAGTTCACTAGCCAGGTATGGCATTCTATAGTACTAAACATTCTGACGAATTCTATGATCTGATTATGTAAATTTGTTCTCAATTATTCACGGAGTATGAATAGTTATAGTAACAGTCTGGGCGCAAGGGGGTTTGAGTATGGTAGGTAAAGGGGTTCAACTACTTTTTTAATAAATAAAATGCATATTAACATTTGCTAACCAAATTTTAGTATTATGATGAAATAATGAGTCAAGCAGTTTAATAATGGATATATTACGAGCCTGAATTCCTCCGTTTATGTATGGGTTAAAGGAAAAAATCTATTAATCTACTCAAATAATTTTATGTTATCAAAATTTATTATTCAAATCTGATTTTGCCTTGGATTAATCAAGGCCAATAGTTAATTATAAGAAAAAGGATTTTGTGGTAAGATGTCCCTCACCTTGTCAGCTGAACTATTGAGGGATGTGTCTAGGTGTTATGGAGATGGTGTGTGATCCGCCATCTTCGTCTCCATTCACCTTCTCTAAATACAGCGATATGACCAGTATACGTTGAATGCAAAACAAACTGACGATCTCTTACCTGCTCAACTTTAGTTCCTTTGTACTAGATTCCAAAGTCCCTTAATTTCGTTCCAACATTTCTGAATCCATAATCTGTTTAATTATTGCTAATAACTGTTAGACTCTTGACTTCATTCCAGTATTTTTCAAATAAAATCTCTTGAATCATTTCATTATGTTCTTCATTTGAAAATGAGGCAACTAATTCATTTGGTTGGTCATATTTTATTTGCAAGACATATTTGAGTACTTAAAATGGGTAGTGAAAATGGGTTTTGTTAAGTTATATGGTCTTACATAATCGGCTTCCTTAAATAATGCCATCTATTACACTCGATAATGAATATACAAGTAGTTTCAGGTGTTATCATAATGATAACCCTTGGAATGACAACGACGCCAACTGTGGCTCTCGCAGCAAACTGGACTGACCCTGACCCTCAGCCAAGAAAAGCACCTCCTTCAATTTCAGGTGAAAATGTGTATGTAGCATGGCAGACAAACGATACTGCAAATAACAATGAAGAAGTAATATTTAGAGCATCAACGGATGGTGGTAGTACATTTGGTGAGAAAATCAACCTAAGCAATACCACTAATGCAGACTCATGGAAAGTAGAGATAGACTCAGATGCAGATAGCGTTGTAGTAACATGGTGGGAAACAAATCAGACTTCAGATACTCCTGTTATGAGGGTGTCAACAGATAATGGAGCAACGTTTGGGCCAATGTTAATGTTGACTACTAATGGAACATTAGGTGAAGAAGAAGCAGAAGCAGAAGCAGAATAATCTTTCTTCTATTTCTTAGCTTATTTTTAAAATCTCTAACAATTTTTCAACCTATTGTAAACTAATGGATTCTAAAATTTTAATTAAAACAAATCTTCTGTTTCAGAATACGGACTTAGCCTCTTGGTCTTTTTAGGTTTTATTGATTGCAAAAAGCCAGGAGTTTTCCACTCATCCATCGATGCATTTTTACTCCTGTTAGATAACCATCTGAAAAAGTGTTTCAATCTATGAAGATAGTCGTTGTAGGTAGTTATCCATTTTTGTTCTGGATCTAATTCTTTATCCTTTATTTTAGATTGCAAAAATACCAAAACGATATCTCTTTCGTTAATGTCTATCAGATTCCCAGAGCCAGGAAACTGTGAAAAAGATAAAATAGCCTTGAGATTGTTGTTTTGATGTCTTTCAGATGCTCCATTTTCTTTCATAAATTCATGAAATTCAAGGATTAAATGAGAATCATCCCCATTAGAAAGTGTCTTTACCTTACTAATAGTAGTAGAGAGTTTAGCAGGCATTTAGGTGAAAACCTCCTGACAATTCGCACAATATTGACTATTCTTCATTCTGTTTGTCTTTAACCAATTATAAAAAAGAGGCTCAAGTATATGAGCCCATGTAGTCAATGGGCCCAAGGGGGTTTGAACCCCTGACCTACCGGTTATGAGCCGGTCGCTCTACCAGGCTAAGCTATGGGCCCATTCATTTTAGTTTAAAAATGAAATGAGTGTATAAAGGTTTTGTTTATAAATACCTAAACTTCATTTTTTTCTACATATTTGCTGTGAACTGAATCTAACAATTTATTCTGAGATGCCAATGAAATTTTTACAGCATTTAATATTCTCGGGTGTTTTTCTTCTGAGCACTCATTTAATATAGTCTCCCAAACTTTGGCATGATAAATGTCTGCTTCCTTGTGGATGTCAAAATAGCGATGTGAATCGGCGTCAGTCTTGTTATAAAATTGCTTAAGTCCCTTGCTCTTCGTTTCACTAATTTTTGGCAATTCTTTTTCAAACGCATAGAGACTTGCAACCCCCTCTTCAAAAGATGATTTGGAGACAGCGAACAAATCATCTATAGCTTTTCTGGTTAATGTTTCCTCAGAATATTTATTTAATTCCTCCGGACTTACATTTAGGGACGAGGCGAACCGGATCCATGGTTCAATATGGTCTCCCTCTTCAGACAAAATACTCTTGATCAAATTCTCATACTTTTCATTCCTATTATTAAATAGTGTGTTTTCAACAAGATTTGGTACATTTTTCACCAATTGATAATATTCTTTTGAATATCCAGCTAACTGATCCAAAGTAAGTTTACCTTCTTGCCACATCTGGTAAAACTTGTGCTTCAACAAACTGCTTTTTTCAATCTCAGTATTGATTTGATCCATTAAAAGAGTCATACATCCTATTTCTGGCATTTTTCCAATAATAAACATTTTGTCTTCGTTATCGCGTCCTTAATAATTAGTGAGAAATTATACATGATTTTCATGTATGTAAAGTGTCTAACTATCTAATAGCTTTAGTGTTATTGTTATTGTTATTGCTCTAGTTTTAATATTTTCACTCATAATTTTCTGCAATATTAATAAATTATAACTCTTAATGTAATTACTAAAATGACTCAAGATAATAATAATAGATCTCTTGTATAATTAGACCACCAGAGAAAAAAATATACATGAAATCGAGACTCTAGTCTAATAAAGTTATTATTACTTTATTACCCACGGTTTCAAACACTATTAACTAATATGCAAGAAGACTATAGACTAGTCAGTTGTACATGGTATTTCTGATAATTTATAGATAGTTTGATTGATAATATATACAGTATCTAATTAAAACCCGTATTAAGATACATATATGAAGTAGTTTACGTTTAGACCGGGTCTTATAAAGGCTGTTTCTTATACATGAATAGACCCACGGGGGAATAAAATGACTCGCAGACACTAGCTTTGAAACTGACTGCCATTTTTCTTTTATATTCATCCACACACCTCTACACTGCGGAAGTAAGGCATAGTGATACAGTATGGTTAAAAGTAGCAGATTTGCAATGTCCAAACAGCTTTATTTTTTTTTGTATATCGTATGTAAAGAAGTCCTTTCCTTGCTATCGTACTCCAAATTATCCAAAAAACCATTGCTGTTCTTCATTTGCAGGTCTTTCGGTACAACAGTTTGATGATATTTCAAAACAATAGAATTTGGAACGAAATACTGGACAAGGCACGTAATCTTGTAATTGATAATCAAAAACAATACAGAGAGTCAGTCAAGAAATTGATAAGTTATGACGATGATAAAGAGCGGAATAAAACATAGATAAATTAGTCCTAGTCTTGCCGCCTGAAACAGTTTGACCTCAATATCCTGAATCATGTTCATTGAGGATATTGTTTTGTATGTGTATTATTAGAATTAAATCTGCTTCTATTGTCTAATATGCTAGGTAGGAAGTTCCTGGAATTTCGTTCCGTAGTTTCCTTCGAATCCATAGATTTTCTCCATATTGGTTCTAAAGACAGATGAAGATAGGAATCAGTATTTTCTGTTGTCTGATAATCTAGACTTTATTTTATTTGGCAAGTTTTGTAACGCACTAGCAATTATTTACATAATTCAAGTTGGTCACTTATAAAAAATTGAATGAGTTGGGTTCTAATCTACTTAATAAAGCTATAACAGTGCTATGGGGTACTAGTAGAATTTAATGTACCCGTACCGTTTGAGTAAACTGTTGCAATGGTTCTTATTTCTGAAAATATTACACCTCCTATTTCCATATTTTCGAGTGGTGTTGGATCATTGATATATGTGCTCGAACCGTCAGCATTGTCCGTTATATTAGTGGGGTTTGAGAATACTCGTAGTTGCAATGGAAGTGAAGTAGTAGAGTTGTCCATTTTGATACTAGCCCGCAACGATACGAGCATGTCAGAAATTGTGATTTCATCGGCGGGGTCATTCATATATTCATAGTTTAAAGTCGTATTGTCAACTAAAATAATTGGCTTTTCGCTAATCGCATAGTCTGTCTCCAGACCCATGGGTTTGGAGTTGAAATTGGCTAACACCGCTACGTTTTCAGTTCCTGATAATTGAGTCGCGTTGGTTGTCGTGATTATCGTGTTATTTGTACTGGTTAGATTTTCAGCGATATTCTGCTGATCAGCCACAGGCGGTGCAGAGCCTAACAATTTCAAGATGTCATCAGGGAGATCCAGATTCACTGAGCTGGTATTAGGGGTTAATGTAATCGTTGTATTTGCCGTAGAATTAACTAAAGAATCCAAATTCAATGAAGCGGTATTGTTATCTGAATTTTCCGATATTTGCATAGATGAATTGTCGAGGTTTGAAAAATTTGTAGAAGAATATGAATAATTAGGAATCTGAAACGAGAGAACCAGAACAAATGTAAAACACAAAACTATACTTTTATAAAAGTAGTTTGGTAAGATTGAAAATCTCATTAAACAAATTTATTATCTTTTCATATAAATAAGTTTTTAAAGCAATCATCTTTTTACATAATAAATTGTATTCAATTTCCATCCTAATAATGAGCAATATTGGATAATTTTTGGAAGTTTATCTAAGGCAGAAATTTACAATGATCATTCGACTTATTTGATAAGTTCTAAATAATTTGCAGTTAGTAAGAAGTCTAAAACTTATTAAAAATCCATTCGTAGTATTACAATGTCAAAAGGCAACGCAAATGTAAATGTCAAAAAAATTTTGGTTGGAATTGACGGTTCTGAGTATTCCATGAAGGCTTTAGAATTCGCCTTTAGCCTAGCAAAAAAATACAATTCAATACTAATAGCATTGACGGCATTCAACATTCCAGATATATATAAGATTTTTGAAAATAAGGAGAATTACAATTCCGTTTCAATCGAGGGTGAAATTCAGAAATCAAAAAATTTGCTCAAATCGATTAAAAAGTCTGCGGATGCTGTGCAAATTAATATCAGTACTGAGTTTGTAAATTCCAAATCAACTCCTGATACAGTCATTAGAGAATACGCTCAGAGCAACGGAGTAGACCATATTATATTAGGGTACAGAGGCAGATCAATAGAAAATCTATTAGTTGGTAGCATTGCTAATTCCGTAATCTCAAAATCAGAATGTACTGTTACTGTTGTAAAGTAACTCAAATCAACTAAAAGTCTAAGTAGTTGAACCTTAGTCATAATTCATTCTAGAGTTAGCGATCATTTTCAAACAGACTGACATCCTATCATATACTTGATTCCTATCTAGGACTATTTGTTGTGGCTTTTATAGACGCCGTTTTTCTTATCCCAAGAATACTTCATCGAGAGAAATTGTGGCGTTCAAGAGGCAGCATAGAAGGAATTACAACAGCAATTTTCTTTGGTATAGCTGGTATCGCGGCTTATGTTGGATTGTCTCCTATTGTGGGCGCATTTGCTGCGGGAATGGCTGTTGCCAGTACCAAATTAATAAAACAGGTTGAAGAGTATGCTCAAAAGTTACAGTTTATCTTTGCACCTTTATTTTTTGCAATAATAGGCGCCCAGGTGGATTTG
>JBGTFK010000190.1:0-2517 GCA_041747305.1 Candidatus Nitrosocosmicus sp. | reverse complement strand
AATAAGAAAAAGAGATCAATAAACATCATAAAAGGGAATCAGATTTAGAACATATCAATGATCTACTTGAGTGTCAAAATGGATTCTGCCGTTGTGCTTGGATGCATACATACCGCACGGTGGACAAAGTAATTCTAACTATATATTATTACAATTTCACTTTACAAAAAGACGGAGTATGATCTGGAAGAGAATCTGAAATATTTTGAGTGCTGAAACTACAAATATTCATACGATTTGAAACATTCAAAACTTATCCCAGATTCCCCGAGTACAGTACCAATCTAACTGAATTATAAGATGCTAAAAAAAGCACTGAACTATTCAAGATATAGAAAAGATCGTCTGAGAACCTTTTGACTGTTATGAAATATATCGTTACTTGTGAAAAAATAATGCAAAACAATAAGAAAAAGAATTTAATATATTTTCATGCATAGTTATCTTATCTTTGTAAAAAGCATCCCGGGAAACATGTTGATATGACGAGATAATCCTGGTTTTTTGGTAAATTCATAAATAATATATGATTTAATGAATTACGACCTTTCATTGTTTTATAAAATTAAAAGTAATAATCTACTCGTTTTATCTGGTGTCTTTATGTTTTTATTATTTTCTTCAAGTTGTACTACCATTGAATTATCATATGGGGCGTATGCTAAAGCTCCTCTCTCGCCATATGGACCAACAGTAAATGATGATGCTCTTACAGTTGAAAAAATAACGGATAATTTGGATTTTCCAACTAGTATGGCTTTTCTGGGACCTGATGATATAATAGTTACTGAAAAAAATACTGGCAAATTAATGAGGATTATAGATGATATGTTGATGCCTCTACCATTTCTTGATGTTCCTGTAGCGACCAGTATTGAACGTGGTTTGCTAGGCGTTGTTGCATCTAAAAATACAGAAGGAAAAGCATTTGTTTTCCTGTTCTATACAGAATCAGGAAATGGTGTAGATGAAAGTGATGTAGATGGGAATATAGATCCTCTAGGCAATAGATTATATCGCTATGAATTTGCTGATGGTCAGCTTATGAACCCAGTTCTTTTATTGGATTTAACCGCAATCCCTCCAAATAACAGAGGAGAACATAACGGAGGAAAAATCCGTATAGGACCAGATAACAATATTTATTTAATAGTAGGAGAGGTTGGAGGACACACGACTCAGGCAGTAAATGTAGCGGATGGTCCAGCGCCAAATGGTTTAGGAGGTGTTCTGAGAATAATGCAGGATGGTGGAATAGTAGACCCCGACAATCCTATATTTGGTGATACGTTACCATTGAATGTTTACTATGCTATGGGTATTCGCAACAGCTTTGGAATGGATTTTGATCCATTGACAGGAAATCTGTGGGATACAGAAAATGGACCCGATACAGGTGATGAAATAAATTTGGTCTTTCCTGGATTTAACAGTGGCTGGGCTCAAGTCCAAGGATATATAGATGATGATCTATTGGAGCATGATATCTCTGAAGATGATCTAGTCTATTTTGGGAACAGTCAATACGCTGACCCCAAATTTGTATGGACTGTACCGATCGGTTTGACCGCCCTTAAATTCCTAAATTCAGATAAACTGGGTCTAGATTATGCTAATGACCTGTTTGTGGGAGACATAAATAATGGTCTTTTATACAGGTTTGCTCTTAATGAAGCTCGAGATGACATTTTTATAGATGATACTTTTGTTGGCAATATAGAAGAGTTAGAAGATAATGAAATAGATGACCCCAAAGAAAATCAACCTTTGATATTTGGCCAAGGCTTTGGAGGAATAACTGATATTGGGGTGGGTCCGGATGGTTACCTCTATGTGTTAAGTTACACGGGGTCTTTGTATAGAATATTACCTATTTCAGAGAGTATTACTCCAAAAAACCAACCTGACTTGCCAGCTGCTCAAAACGACAATCTAAGAGCCGAATCTTTCCCGGCAGTTATTCTGGGAATAGATGGAGATGATTCATTTTCACCAGAACCAATTGAAATTGATGTTGATCAGACCGTAACTTGGTATAATGGAGACACCATATCTCATACAGTAACATCGGGACAGGATGGTGATCCTGATGAAGGAATTTTATTTGACTCTGATGCCATAATACCAAATCAGTATTACAGTGTAACATTTGAGGAGCCTGGCGAATTTGATTATCATTGTATATACCATCCTGCAATGGTTGGCGAGGTTATAGTAGAATAGACAAGTTTTCTTTAAAACGAGTGTTATATAGAAGATTTGAAAGTTTAATTCCTAATAATGTTTACCATTATTCAATATACTACCCAAATCTAGAACTTGATGCATCACATTTGTTAGGTTGAGGTAATTAGATGTTTTAAATTTGTACATATATGAGACTGGGTCATAATTCATCTTGATAATTTTATCCTATTACAATCACAAACCGAATTAGATTAATAGCCTATTAGGTACTTGATTGCTCTTCTAGGACTATCCATTTGCATCTTGCAGTTGTAATAAACAAGTATCTGA
>JBGTFK010000189.1:0-4279 GCA_041747305.1 Candidatus Nitrosocosmicus sp. | reverse complement strand
TTTGAAACTTATTCAAATAATATCTTACCCATGCAACAGTATCTAAAAGAAAAAATTCCAATAGATAATCTTACTTTTTATAATTCTGAAACAAAGACTGATAACCTCTTTAGCCAATTAAAAAACTCCATAGATATTGATAGTGCAAAAAAAATATATAATTCATCCATCAAGGCCAAAGCTCTGGATATATTGAGAAATCTCCTTCCGTCCTCAACCCTCACTAATCTGGCAATTACAGGAAATGGAAGAGCGTTGGAATATCTTTTGTTTAATATGAACTCTTCCGAATTAGGAGAAATCAAAAAGTTAGGTGATTTATTATATAAAGAACTGGAAAAGTACCTCGAACCATTTATCAAGCGATCAAAAGATAAACACAGTATTTCATATTGCAATTACCTTGATAATACCGAGAAATCCGTTTCAAGAATTCTGGATAAGGATCTTTATCAAAAATATGATAAGGTTTCTGATAATGATCTTTTAGTCAATACTTCTAATAATATCAAAAGTTTCATAGATGTTAAATTGCTTTATCATGTTCCCAATATTGAAGCAGAAATTAAATTGGTTGCTTCTATTTTGCATGAATATGGTAGGGGTCTATCCATGTCTTTTTTGCTAGATTTTGTTGCTACTTTCTCTGAAGAAAAGCGACATGAGATTATTCATGCGTATTCTCATTTTAGAGAAAATAGAAGGCATAGACCTGGAAGAGCTTTTGAAGTAATTGATTATTCATTTGAATTAGTAACTAATTATGGGATGTTTAGGGATCTTCATAGGCATAGACTTTTGACTATGAGTCGACAGTTGTTATCTACAAAATATGGGTTTGACATTCCAGAGGAAATCAGTGAACTAGGAATAGACAAGGATTATAGTGATTGTATGTATCACAGTGCTGATACTTACAAGTTAATCTCATCTACAATGCCCTCAGAAGCACAATATGCTGTAAATTTTGCTTATAGGTATCCGTATTACATGAAAATGAATCTTCGTGAAGCATGCCATATGATTGAACTACGGACAACTCCACAGGGCCATCCAGATTATAGAAATGCGTGTCAGAAGATGTATTCACTGATAAAACAGGTCAACCCTGTTATTTCTGAAGGTATCAAATTTGTAGATATGAATAGTTATGATTTAGAAAGGTTCAAATCGGAAAAAAATAACGCGTTGAAAAAATCTAAAATAAATATATTTGATAATTAGTTGATACGTTCTGATCTCTCATTATAGTATCTCTATACCCATAATTGTTATTTGTATCTAAATTACTACTTTTTTTTCATTAAAACCATTTGTCAAGAGAATGACTTTTTTTAATAATGCTTTTTTCAAGCCTTCCCAAGTGGTTGATAACTCTTTCATTGGAGAAATTTTTCTCATCACAAAGATACTTTATAGTTTTTTCCTTCTCTATCTCATTAAATTCCATATTTAAGTCCTCTAAGTCAGTAACTTGGGGGTTCAGAAATATTTCTCTAATTTCATTGTACGGAGTGGTCAATAGTTCTGTTTTTATTTTTTCTATTTCTTCAAGCTTCTTGTACTTTTGTATCAATTTTAGAGCATTTTTAGGACCGATGCCACTAAATCCATCAGGATTAAAGTCAGTACCAATCAAGATTCCAACATCCACAAGCTGCTGGTGAGTTAGATTATTGGTCTTTAGTACTTGAGAGTATTCTATTATTTCTGGTACGATATCAACATACACATTTCTATTGGGGATTTTTCTTTTCCCACTGACTGTCAAATTCCTTATCAACCTTTTCGCGCCAAATAGTATTGAATCATAATCTTGACTCACAGATGAATATGCTAGATCCTTTTTAGATAGAAGTGCGGCCGTTGCTTCCCCTTCTGACTTTGCACTAATATATGGAATTCCCATCAATGACAATAAGTATTTTGATTCTTCAATCATTTTAGAGGTTAGAATTGAAGTCCCCTGACTAAATTTTTTTGCATCATCTATTCTTCCCTCTTCCAATGCGACATTATACTTTTCAGTTGCTTCTTCTTTGACTTTTCTTCTTCTTTCAATTTCTCCTGATTTCAATCTATGAGGTAATCCGTCAAAGATATACACTAATTTGACTCCGTCACTAAGTAAATTTATGTTTCTATAAAAAAGTCCACTGAGATGACTGGTGGGTTCTCCTTGGTTGTTTGCAAGTAATTCTCCAGTGGGGCCTCTAATTGTCGCTAAGAATTGATAAATTACATTGAAAGCATCTATCGCAACCACTTTTCCATCTAAATCAGAAATTCTGATAGGATTAGATGTAATCAATGGTTTTAGGTTTAATCCCATATTCTGATGTTCTACCATTATGATTTTTAAATATTTGATATTTTACAGTCTTGTAATAACGAGACTATTTATTATTCATAATAAGTTCAGTTCAAATAAATAAGCCTACCAAAAGTAAAATTTAAACACTGATAAACAAATTATTCAATACGATATATAGGTAGTAGCCAAATAACTAATTCTAGTAATGATATATAGAGTTTCAAATATTATTCTACGAGTTGTCCATTAGTGGTTCATAATTTCAAGAAATTTGAGGTGTACAATAGGATAGTGATTACAAACGTAATAAGAAATAAAAATTTAATTGTATTTGTAATCTGATCGAGGACTCTCCACTTCTCTTTTAATATTTACATTTTCAAAGGTGTAAAAGTAGTCAGAGGAGTAACGTAAAAATTGAAGAAACTTGTTTAATACTCTAATATAAAGATTAATCTTTTATATCATATCTCGTTAGCTGTATATATGAAGAAAGTCAGTTCTCCTAAGATAGTTACCTTCAAAACTGGTGAAAAAGAACCTACCAGAGCAGACTATACCATAACATTCATCGGAAATGAAAGGCCACCAACTAAAGAAGAAAAAGTTATCCCATTAGACAAAACTGAAAGATTTCCTTCTGTAAAATCTCAAAATACATATGGATTATTTAAAAGGAAAAACAGGTTTTAGATTATAAAAACCACTTAATAAATTTTTATTCAAATTAACTATTTATGAAAATATGGATGTAGTTAAAACTCTGACAGGTTGATGATATTAAAGGTTTAATCTTGGTACCTGAAAATCTCTTATTACCTATGAGAAGAGGTTTGGGTTTAACTTCTCATAGGTAAGAGATACTATTGAAATACCTTGAATATTTTCACTATTAATTTAGAATTTAAGTTTTAATTGAACAAATTTCTGTTCGATTATACTCGATTATACTATAAAGATCTATAAACAAGTAATAGTCCTGTGCCATCTCCATGAAAAACAGCACCTTTAAATATCAAGTCTACAGCGGCCTTTTCAAAGCAAATGAACGCTGGTTTAAAGCAATCAAATCTGTGCATTCTTTCACAATATACAGATCTTTATATCTCTTGATGACCGTATTAGTCTTATTACTGGTAACAAAACTCTTTATTAGGGGAGTAACTTAGAGATGAGATTATCTCAATGGAGGAGTAAATATGCTGGTTCTCTCTAAATAAAATATCATAATATTTTAAAACACCTATCCCAAAACATTTGACACCAATTGCATCTTGGTTACCTTTTATTTGACTCATAATCCTTAGTTTGTATAGTTTAATTATATGAGTCCCTTCGTTTGAATTGAAAACTAATTTTACATAAGATAAGTTGTTAGAATGGTATCTTTTTCCATTTATTCCTGCGCATTTATTATCTTCGATTAAAAACTTCTGGTAAACTAATCCGATTCCACGTTCATTATGCCAATTTAACTGAGTATTACAGGCACAAGTATCTATAACGGATCATATATCCGTTGGCCGAAATAAAAAAGATACTATAGTTTAGCTGATATTCCTCCATCTAGAGTTATTACCGTTCCGGTTATCCATTTTGAATCATCTGAAGCTAAAAATAAAATGGCATTAGCAACATCCTCTGGATCGCCAATTCTTTTTAATGGAAATGATCCCTCTAACATCCTTTTCGCGTTTTCGTCCTGTAAATATGGCTCCATCATAGGACTGCGAATAGTGGACGGTGCTATACAATTACATCTTATATTGTATTGTCCGTATTCTACTGCTATACTTTTTGTTAACATTATGATGCCTGCCTTTGTGACCCCATATACTGAAAACGGTACCTTTGGTATAGCTCTTATTCCCAATAATGATGATATATTGATTATATTACCTGATTTTTGTTCGATCATCAATGGAATCACTGCTTTGATAGGCTGAAACGTTCCTTTTAGATTAA
>JBGTFK010000188.1:0-34948 GCA_041747305.1 Candidatus Nitrosocosmicus sp. | reverse complement strand
GCAACAATTTCATATTTATGGTCTACGTATTACCGGCCTCTATTATCTCTGCTTTGGGAATGGCCTTCTCTTACATACCCGTATTGACTTCAGCTGTATCAAATGCAAGAAAAGAGCATATAGGTATCGCATCGGGGCTTGTCAATACTACTTACCAAGTCGGTTCAGCATTAGGGCTTGCGATTATGGTCGCAGTATCTACAGCCCATTCAGAATCGTTGATAAATATTGGAATGAATGCTTTAGAGGCCATAAATAATGGATTCCATCTATCTTTCACAGGTGCTGCAATTATCTCTGCAATAGCTGCCATTACTTCAGTCATATTCATAAATACAAAAACAAAAAGATAGAGTGGAAAGTAATTTTATTTTTTTATTAATTTATTACAATTTACAGTAGTTGATTAATCAATTCTTACATTTCATCTAAATGGTATGGACTGTTCTTTATCATGTCCACTGCTTGTTATATTCATGATACAGAAGTAAGATTGTTTTCTATACTGTATTAAATTGATACTATTTTCTGTCCCTTAGGTTAACAGTCCCTTGTATATTAATGCGAAAACATTGATCCATTGATACTCATATCCATATCTAAATTGTGTCTCTTTTGTAGTTCTTCTTGTGATATTTTCTCTTGATAATATCCTTCCGTTGTCTGTGTCAACTACAACATAATAGATTCCTTTTACAGACGTACCAAGTATTACTATGTAGCCTAAGTATCCGTTTTGGTATGAAGCAAATGCCGCCACTGCAAATGAATTGTTCCCTATAGATTTTTCTGCGTTAGTAATGGCCTGTGATAATGAAACATTAGCTTAGGAACCAATGACTTCTAAAATCGTTTGATCTAAATTAGTAGTTTCATTATCCATCAATTTCTGTGGATATTTCGGTGTATTAATACTCAAATTGTCCTTTGGTCTTGCTGAGTCAGCACTTGTGCGTTAACGCCCTGGTCGGCTTGCGGAGTTAACTGGTTTGACTACTGGCGGGGTAACAGAAATTATCGACCGATTAGAAGAAGCTGGGTATGTAAGGAGGGTTAATGATCCTAAAGATAGTCGACGAACTATTATCGAGCCTACCAGAAATAAGAAATTGGACAGTAAACTTCAAGTGATTTTCATGCTCTGCATGAAAGAACACACATGCTTCTGTCTTCTTACTCTGATAGTGAATTGACTTTCCTGATCGATGTAACTACAAAATTAATAGATCAGATCAGTGAAGAATCAAAAAGAATACATGATCTATAGAGTAAGTTAAGAAAGCCGTAAAAATAGTAAATAAAAAAGTTTGAATGAATAACAAATATTGATCTACTAGTGGTCACATCCGCAACCTCGTGTTATTTGATTTGACCTGTTGTTTCGCATAGACAATATTTGATGTACATATAATAATACAAATAATAAATATTAGAGTTTATTAAGACAATTCTGTAATATTTTATTCTATCTTTTTTTCTTAAGGAACAAGAACTTGATAAGTTGAACAATACAAAACCAGACGAAGTTTGGGACTCAGCCTTGTTATAAAAACAGGGAATCTAATTATCCATTTCTACAATAGATAAGATGGGATTTGAACCCGTTTCTTGCATTCACGGGTTTACACTTTTTTCTAGAGAACATTCATTATTATATAATTATCTCGAATTGAGCGGGATAAGGTGCAAAAATGACATGCAATTTAAGATTTATTATTGAAGAGGGTCCTGAGGGATGTGATCCAAAAATGAATGAAACCCTTTATGTTTTGAGTATTTTTTGCAAATTTATTATCCTATTCTATTCATGGAAGGATTAGGCGGATTAATTCCCGTATGGTATAAGGGTTCGGTTGTTTATTAAGTCAATCATTGTTTGAAATAGGATTCATATTTTTGTAATTCAATAATGAATGAAATCATTAACTTTATTGTCGTTATGTTGTAATTTTAATATCGATGGCAAAGATATCGCCAAATTTGTATTTAATGAAAATCGATATGATCTTTTAGAAAAATGGTAGGATAGTTTGATAATGGGTTTTAAAAAGTTTAATCTTTTTATCTTTGTTAGAGGTATCATTCAATTCGCATTGCAATGGAAGAATAATGTAGTTTTCCGTTTCTAATATAAAAATAATCCTGTTTTTTTTGAGTCAATACCTGAATTCAAGTATAAAAATAAGATCATTGCTGAATTTCAGTCAATTGAAATGATTCAATCATATTCTCAATAACAGGTAATGAGCTATCAAACTCCTCAATAATTCCCCCGTAAGTTAATGCATAAACTACGTTATTATCTGCAATTGTCCATATTTGCATATTCTTTAAATTCAAACCTTCTAAGGTGTAAGTATACTCTATTTGGTGAGCAGGATAGCCAGACAAAGTTGTTTCAAATGAATCTATCAAAGTAAAATTGGAAAATTGGTTTTCCAATAAACCTATAGCTGATTCACTATACTCATCCAAAGTAATATTTGAAAAGAGAACTTCCGTGGTTACGGCTATAGATTCAGGTGCCACATTTGATGCTGATAATGTTTCATTTGGTGATGGGGGCGGAGATATAAATGAAAGGGTTTCTTCCTTTGCCCAATCAGCTGGATATTCTAATGAAAATCCTAGGTTTGGGTTCTCATATGTATCAAATACAGACCTGAATGTTTCTTGTTGTATTGAAGTCTCATTTTCTGTTGATAGAGGTGGAATTTCAGACTGTTGTGTGGTGGTGGCGTTTTGTGATGGAATGACTGGAATTTCAGACTGTATTTTTTTTATTGATTGATTATCTAAGACTTGATTAACCATAGTCGAGTTTATGTCCAAGGATTTGATGATATATTCGCCTACGGGCAAAAATGTATCATATATATTACTTGAGGTTATGAAAATTGCATCAGTCTGTATTCCATTTGGAGATATAGATACAACATTTAATACTGTTCTTCTCTCTTCACCTTCCAACTGTTGACTAGACAAAAGGGAACATGCAGGAACGCCATTTAATATATACGCCTTACAATCTATTGATTCTAATAAAACAAAGTCATCGAATTGTCTGAAGTCTGATATATAAGCTTCTGCAGGATAAAAAAGTACAGGATAATGAACGATGTCTTCAGAAACAGGCTCAGAAAGTACGATAGAACATCAGACATAGTATCGGGACTGATAAACTACAGGATAATGTATACCTTTTAGTTGTGGAAAAAGACGATGGTTAAGAGATATGGCTAACCTGTGCTAATTATGCAAGAGATCTAATCTTGGTTCTTTTTTTGTTTATTGATCTTGTATTTATTTTGAACAAAACCAAAATCATAAACTGTTGTTTTTGAATGCTGTAAATACAAATCTTTTGATATTAATCCACTAAATGATTTTCCTTTTCCTATAAGAATGGGTACTATAGTAACAGTAATTTCATCAACTAATCCTGCTAATAAAAAATCTTGTATTACTATGCCGCCATCTACATATATGTGATTAATAGGTTGGTCAGATAGTTCTTTAATCAATTGTTCAGGGGATGATATGTTGGATGTTGTAACAGTTTTCTTTAATTTCTCAGGAATTTCAATATTCTTTGAGGTCAATACGATCATTTTAGTATCTTTATACGGCCATTGGTCGAAGGGTATAACCTGTTCAAAAGTTTTTCTTCCCATAATTATTAGGTCTACAGATTCTAGGAAACTATTGAATCCAAAATCCTCACCAGGAGTTACTTTCTTGTTAGCATCATCTAACCAACCTATATCTCCATCCTCTCTTGCAATAAATCCATCTAAACTTGTTCCGATATAAACCGAGACCTTTACCATAGACAACTTTTTAGAATGATTGAGATAAATGTATTCAACCTCTTTTGAAATAGATTTATTCATAATCTAGAAGAATCATTAAACAAGGCAGTCTAAATCCTCTTTTTTAGGGACCCAAATTTCATGATACTAACACAGCAAATAATCTCGAGTATTTTATCTATTTTGATTTTTGTCTATTTGGAGGATTTAATCTTTCCGTTTCAATCCTTGTTATAGTGGACTAGTTTTTCAGAGCTAGGATAAACTTGAACTAGGATCCTTGGGTATTGTTCGTTGATGGCCATTGTTCACAGTATGTCCTTAAGAGACGACATGTCAATTACAAATCGGTATTTCACGTCACTTTTCAACATGCGATTGTAAGCTTCATCAATATCCTTAATTTTGATCATTTCTATGTCGGCTGTTATACTATGCTTGCCGCAAAAGTCAAGAAGTTCTTGTGTTTCATCTATGCCGCCAATATCAGAACCAGCCACCGACTTACGCCCCATTATCAACGGAGTCGTGTTTAATGTGGGTTCAAGGTCACCAGGGTATCCTACAAGGACCAAAGTTCCGTTAATGGATAGTAATGGCATGTAAAGATTTAGATCATGTGTATAGGGAACAGTATCTATAATCAAATCAAATTTATTGTTGACAGAATCCATTTGTCCTGTATCAGTTGAGATCACTATGTTGTCGGCACCTAGGCGATGAGCGTCCTGCTCCTTTCCTGGCGAACGGGTAAACAGCGTTACGTTTGCACCTAGCCCTTTTGCCAATTTAAGTGCCATGTGGCCCAGTCCACCCAAGCCGATGACTCCAACGTTTGAGCCCTTGCCTATTCTCCAATGACGAAGAGGTGACCAGGTGGTTATACCTGCACATAGCAATGGTGCAGCGCCCTTTGGATCCAAGCCTTCGGGAATATGCAATACGAATTTTTCGTTGACTATGATTTTTTCAGAATAACCACCAAATGTGGGCATCTGATCATGTCGATCCATAGAATTGTAGGTAAATGTTGGAGCCTCTTCACAATATTGTTCAAGCCCTTGATTACAAGCCGAACAGTGCTGACATGAATCGACCATGCAACCTACACCAACAACATCATTTGGTTTAAAGCGCTTGACATCTGAACCCGTGCTTATCACTCGGCCGATAATCTCATGTCCTGGCACTAGAGGATAAGTACTCCTTCCCCAGTCATTTTGAACATAATGCAAATCTGTGTGACATATTCCACAGTAAAGAATTTCGATAACCACGTCATCAGCACGTGGGTCGCGTCTAACAAAATCATATGGGGTTAATGCTGCTTTTGCAGAATGTGCAGCATAACCAAGTACATTCATTGTCATTTTTATCTATCCGTGGTTGATCTGTATCAATGTATTATTTAAGAACAGGGTTTTTTGAACATTTAACCAATGAAAAACTTTCTCGATTGTTGATGAGAATATTATGAATTTAAAAGATGAACTCTTGATTCAACTAAAAAAGACCAAAAATTCTAACTTGAATACAAGCACAAAATATTTAAAAATTAGGCACAAAGATTTTTTAAAACTTTATCAATTTAATAAGGATAGCAACGATAATTTTTTATTTTATTGGATAACATGAATTCAACCTTTTATACTCTCGCTCACATAGGAAGCATGTCAACAGTATCAGTTGATGAAGAGACGAAGAAACTCGTTATCCAACGACGTAAAGAAGGAGTAAACATGAGAGAAATAGCAAAAGAATTTCATCTGTCTTTCTCAACAATAGGTAAAATTTGGAATGAGAGGAAAGGTCAAAAAGAACAAAAACCCGAGAAATCGATTACTTCTAGAGCATTTTTCTTATTTGAACAGAACATGAGCCTAGTTCAGGTTACCTTGGAGTTGGACTTGAATCCAACAGAGGCAGAGAACATACATCAAAGTTACCTAAGGCTTAAAGGATTGGATAAAGTAGTCAGTTACTGTAAATCAGTGGAAAAGCATCTTTCGTCCTTTTTGGATTTTGTCGCCGCTTGCGAAGAACATACGCCCGAAAGTCAAAAGTTAGTAGAGGTGTTTAATCTTCAAAAGGTGATTAGAGGTCTGGAGGATGAAAGATTAGGGAAAACTATGCAGTATCAAAATGAGGAACGAAGGTTAAATAAATTAAAACAAGGAGAGGAAGCAACAAAGATAAGAATAGAAAACTTAAAACAGGAAGAGTATAACAGATGGTATGCATTGTATGGAAATGGAACTAACTACTACACCAATCAATAGAATGAGCAATAAATTTGGAGCGAGATTATAATTACATTACCATCCATCAGTAAAATTTACTTTTTGAAAAATGCAGAATAACAAAATAATGCCTTCGATGGCTTCGTGCCCCCGGAATTATTATTTTATCTCCATAAGATAATTCAATTATCTCGAATATTTTTCAAATAAGGAGGTATAAAGATAAGCCTACCGCTTGTCACACGCTAAAACAAAATTACCACCAGAGAGACGATAAAAAACATTCTTTGTAATAAAGAATTCTTAACAATAATTCTTATTAGATTTAACATTTTATAGAGCGTATTATCACATAATATTAAATCAAACTATATAACAGCCCAATATTTAAAATACCATATCTTTGTTCGCAAAACGTTCATCTATAAGAAATTATATGCCTCTCAGGTCCCAAAATAATTTTAACGTGTGACATAACTTTAGTGGACAAGATGTCACACGCTCTTTATTCAAAATACTATTTTATCTCATAATTATTGAATTTTATAATTCGTGATATACCTCCTCACTGCATATCTGATCCATTGTCATAGTTGTTGTAATAATATAAAGTAGGTGAAAAACGATCATCATGAACCAAAATTGTTAATAGCAATGATCACTGAACATTTGACTTATTTGCTAAGAATAGTTTTTTGAATTATGCAATATACTAACTTTGTTATGGTATACATTAGAACAAGATCACGAGATTTACTTATAAAATTACAAGAATTTGTATTATCATACGAAACCAAAAGAAGAATTCCTTTGATTAAAAAATATCTAGATGCTAATCCTGGCGATATTTTGCTAGATGTGGGCGGAAACACCGGTAAAACTACTCAATTTTTTTCTCAAAACTGTAACGTTTTTGTTTTAGAACCAGACCATAAAGCAGTAGAATACGGTAAAAGAAATAGACCAAATATCAAGTTCATAGAAGGTTTTGCTGAAAATATACCACTACCAGATAAATATTTTGACAAAGTTCTGGTTAGTGCTTCTTTTCATCATTTTTCAGATCAAGATAAATCTTTGGAAGAGATGAAGAGAGTTCTAAAACCTGATGGTAAAATAGTAATAATGGAATTTGATCCAAAAACCACAAGAGGAAAAATAATCAAAACTATCGAATCTCTGTTACATATGGGGTCATGTTTTTATGAACCACACCAGCTTAAGAAAAAAGTCGAAGATCATGGTTTAAAAGTATTGTCAGTTGAATCTACTACTTCCTTTGGTTATTTTTTGATTGCATATAATAATACATGATTTGTTTCTGCTGTCGTTTGTGATGTTGATGTTGGAGCTTGTTGATTCTTTTGCAGATGTGACCATAACTGGGCGGCTTTTCAGGAAGATTTTTCCCAGTAGCCCTGATTATTCCTTCTGTCTGTCTATAAGGTAGATGAAATGAGTAACGTATGTATCCAATGGCCAGGATGAAAGAATCTGGAAAGAGGAAGGGTTCACAATCTTGTTATTGTTCATCCTTTCTAACTCAGCATCCCAAGTATCAAGGAAATCAAAGCAGACAAAATTACTTTAATATTGTTTAAACCAAACCTAAATTATTCAAGTTCACGTTCTTAATTATAACTAGAATTTAATAATTAAATTTACCACTACAAATTCTATAAAATACTTATCATATCATTCTGAAAATACACATTGTGAATTCCGGTTATAAATTTACAATATTGTCCATTTTGGGTATAGCAATAGCAATATTCCCAATGGATTTTTCAAAGGTTGATTTTGTATTTGCTCAAAGCGGAAATACACTAGGTCAGGAAGGCGATGGTAATGAAGCCTCTCAATCAGAAAATAATTCTCAGGAGACTAGTCAGAACAGCATGTGTGTATCTGGTGAAAGCACATCACTTAGCTGTAATAATTTGTCATCTGAAAGTATGGGCTCAGGTCCTGGCGAACAGGGCCCACCTGGTCCGGAAGGACAGCCAGGCCCGCAAGGAGAGCCAGGCGCTGACGGGGCTACAGGTCCAGCCGGACCGCCAGGTGAAACAGGTCCTCAAGGAATACAAGGTGAGAAGGGAGATACAGGAGCAGCTGGACCCATGGGTTCGACAGGTCCAGTTGGACCGCCAGGTGCAGTAGGCCCGGCTGGACGGGAAGGTCCTCAGGGAGAGACCGGGGCTACAGGTTCAACCGGTCCTCAAGGGTTGCAGGGTGAGCAAGGTATGCAAGGTGAACCAGGAATGAATGGAACTGATGGAGCTCAAGGACCAACTGGTCCGCCAGGACCACAGGGAGCAATGGGTATACAAGGCCCTCAGGGAAATACTGGAGCTACTGGAGCAATGGGTCCACCGGGACCTCAGTCCATTTTAGGAAAAACCTATTCCCTAGCGGATACAGAGGTAGGATTCGGTTCTGTTAGTAACCAAGTGAATTGTAATTCTGGTGACACAGTGATGTCAGGTGGTTATACTGTTATTACTCCACCTGGACAAAACATTAGCAGTGTAAGAATTTTATCGGATGGAGCAACATCTACATTTGCATGGTCTGCACAGGTGACCTCAAATTCTCCTTCACAACAATTTAGCCTACGCGTTGAAGCAAACTGCTTTGACAATCCATAACTCACATTTTGTTTCTTAATCAAGTAACGACTAAAACTGGCTACTAAATATCTTCATATTTTCATATTGGAAGTTATACAACTATGCCCAGATTCCTATTCCAACCAGACCCAATTGATGGCTATGAATTTAACCCAATTCATATTGATATTCATCTAGGAATAATCAAAATACCAACCGAAGAGATTCTTGATGAAATACTAGGAAAATATGATTAAATAGTTATACAAGAAATTTTTAACTTCTATATTCCTTCTCTGTTTCACAATGCACATTACAGTAATTCTCAACACAGGACGATGTTCATGACAATCGTTTAAGGACCGTCCAAGAACTGTCAATTTCAAATATCTTGAGTTTTAAGGTATTTTATGCTTAAATCGTTACTCAAGTCATCATCAAATGGACGATAGGACGATTAGGACGATGCTTTTCAACAAATAGTGGAGTTGATAGTAGCGACTACCTAGATTGAGTGGGCTATTATACAATGGAGTAAATAATTTATCACAATTACCAAATGTCTACTTCTAGATAAATGACAAATGCAATCGTCAGGACCGTCCAATCGTCCAGATTTTTATATACGGGAAAAAAGCCTATTTTTATGCTTAAATTGATAGGTTATTTGACAACTTTTACAATAACGTTGGACGATGGTCTGGACAGTTATCTACCAAGTATCGTCAAACTTTTGCATGGATGGTCTTTCATAAAATGAATGTCACCTGTCAGAGAACCATTTTCAAGTTAAATCATTCTCTTATATCAAACTAGTTTATGAATCATCAATCTCTCGTTGTGGGTCCAACCTTCCCAGATCAAAATAAATGATCTTTCCAGTGTCTCGGTCAATTTTACCACTAAACCAAATTGTGTCTTTAGTACTCTTTATGTTGTTAGATATAAAGAAATCACGAATTTCCGAGCCCATCTTACTAACTTCAAATTCTAGGGGTTCTTCAGGTGCTTCTTTAAGGCCTTTGATTGCAGCAGACGGACCTATCTTATCCGCAGCAATAAACTGTGGAACCTTTTGAAGGGCCTCCTCAAGTTCTTTTATCCTCTCTTCTTTACCTACACATCCAGGACATTCTGCTATCTCTGTATTAACTTGACCTTCAGATGACTGTTTTTGTTCTGTCAAATTTACCGATTCTTTTTGAGATAAAGATCTAATGGCTTCGCTACCTTCTACGACAGAAATTTCTTTAGGCTCAAAAGACTGTGGATTATCTACATCCTGAAAGGATATCTTATTCCTATCGTCAATTACCACAGTCTCGCTGACTGTGTTTAGCGGTCCTAATGCCGCTAAACCTGATTGTTTATTCTTTTGCTTTCTTGCATTTTCCACCCTTGTCTTTACTTTGTACTTTTCATCTAGATATTTACGTATAGTACGGGGCTTTAGATGACCATGTAGCTTATTGATGATTTCTGTACATACAGTATCCATAGGGATTATTGCTTCAAGGTCTTTGGCAAACTCGATAACGATCTGTCTATTCTCTTTTTCTGAGTAATCCTTTACGCCTTTTAGTTTATCGATAGTGTTTTCTACCAAAACCTCGATGTTTTTTTCCTTTTCAATAGTGGCTGCCAAGTCAAAAACCTCCTATACAATTATGTAAACAGCCCAGGGTAGTCCTTCCTGTAGTCAGCAAGCTATTGTGGTAACCAGTAGACTTTAGATAGGTGACCCGAATATCATAATGCGGGCCTTCTTTCACATGTTTGTATACCTTTAAAGTGAATGTTATTAATAAAATGACTATTAAACGTTGAACGTGTTCTAAGATTTTTAACATCGTATAAGCTTTATCTAAAATTCTAAACAATATCATAAGATGTGGCCCCCCACTGAAGACACATTAGAATTAGGAAATGACAATGGTTTTTCTATGATATCAACTCCTTGCATCCTGTCCATGAAAACCTCGCTCCACGGTCTGCGAGGGTACTCCTGAAGTTCCTTTCTTATTCTTATCTTATCTTTAAGCTCCTTTGAATATACACGAAATAAACCAAGGGCGTCCTCCCAGGATATTTCAAACATCTCTCCGCTATAGGTAGTAAGAGAATCGCGGCCAAAATGCCACATTGTAGTAATCCAGGACATACAGCTTGGAATCGGCCCCCTTGTGATAAGAGAATCAGACCTTTGACTTGACTTTAATGTGATCCTGACATACTCGTCCACTACAGACTGTAGACTATCTTTCAGTTGAGTTAAACTGCTTGTAAGCTTTGCAAGGCCCACAATGTCTATTGGTATCTGAGTCTTTGAACAGGAAACCATGACAGATACAGTGCCTGTCCTATGTACTGTAGTTTTGATAATATGATCTTTAAAGTTTAGGTCATTCAGAACAATATCTTTGTTAGTTTTGAGATCCGTACCCTTGATAAGGTACTTGAAGTCATCATGCATAGGAAGTATTTCCCACAATCCTTTAGCTGTAAATCGAAGCCTAACGTTATGGATGCCATCTATATCCATAGGTATGTTCAGGAGGAACAGGAGAAACCTGTGCTGTTTGTAGTTGAGTGAATTGCCAGAACGGTTAGCAATAGGAGACCCTTTGTGAGAAAGGCCTTTGGTGCGGGTGGTGAAGGGAGTGGTAGTCATGGAGGCAGTGGCAGTTGCGGCTGTGTTGATAGAAGTACCCCCTGTATGGTCAGGTGTCATCGTTTTTCCAACCTTTACTCCCTTAAGAGTATAGAATGTAATTTTCGTTCTGTAAACTACCTCTATTTTACCTTGTTTTCTTAGTTTGGAAAAGTAATTTCTAATTGTTCTATGGTCAAACTTGTACGTTTTACCAATTTGTTCAAAGGATAAAAAGTCCCTGTAGGAAAAAGGCCTCCTTTCTACATAGACTATATGGTCCATAACCTCCAAAAATAATCTTAGACTCATTGGATCCTACCTTCCGCGTATGAATCGGTCTTAATGTTAGCGGCGTTAGCGGTAGCGGCAGCAACGGCATAACCTGTCACTGTCACTATCAATTTCAACAAATACGTCAAACCTCCGATGCCTTGAAAATCGGAATACATTTAGAACACAGGTTCAGGGTTATGGTCCCAAATGTTCCTGCACTTACACCAAGTCTTTCGGTAGCCTCGCTAGAGCATCCAAACGCGTCACAAATGCTTTTATTGCTCTTTTGACCTTTCCCAAGTAAAGGTTGAATATTTGTATTATGCATTTATCTCACCTTATCAATGATTCGTCTGTTCCGAGCTCCAATTCAAGAAGCAGACGAATCTAATTGCTCTTTTTGATTGATATGTGACCTTTCCAGTATTCTTAACAAATATCGACTACGCGATACATCCTTTCTTTCTTTGTCTATTTGTTCCAGTATATTTTTTGGGATTGATATCCCAACTGGTATTGAGTTAACCATTAATTACAGTGCAGTATTCTTATAATTATCCATATCAGATATATACCCTAGCACGGAATGGAAGGGTACAAGACAGAAAGGGCCACGGTTGAACTTAGTGATGAAGAACTCAAGGAAATGTACGGTCTAAAATTATCATCCAAGTACGAGGAGGATCCATTTGGAAAAAAATTATTTGATTATTTTAGGATGCTAATTAATTCCAATTATTTCAAAACTGATAATATATCAGAGGAATTGATTTTCACATTAAAACAATTTCTTACTGATGAATTTTTATCACAAAAAGAGATTTTTAAAAAGTTGAAAAGTACTCAATTTAGGGTGGCATATAAGAATGTACATTACAAAATTAAAGACCTAGTGGATTTTGGTTTGATAGAAAAAAGACCCAGAGATTCCTACCAAGAAAAAAAACCAATAGTTAGAGAAAAAAATTACAGGCTTACATCCTTGGGAATATTCTATTTACTTGGCAAAATTGAAGAGAAAGATCCTATCACGAATATATTCAAGTATTACAAGAAAGATTTGTTCTTTCAATATTTCATTTATCCAATGGTAAACAAAGAAACAATTACTGCTATTTCAAGTATTGAAATTTTACGAATTTTTATAAATTACTCAAAGCAGATTTGTTTAGAAATAATAAAAGAACTGGAGGTGGTCGGTGAAATTCGAAAAAAAGGATATTCTGAAAAACCTTACTTAAAGTGGAAGCGCAATTTAAAGAAAGATAGTACTGAGTGGATAAAATTTTCAAATGATTCATTAGTTTCTATCTTTCCTGTTCCTCTAGGAAATTGTGATAAATCATCTGAACAACAACAGCAAATAAGACAACTTGAGGTTACTGATAAATCCATTTCATTCCTGATGGAGGATAGAAAGTATTGCTTGATATTAGATAAAGAGAAAAAGCAAGCTATTCCTTATATCAATGGCGAGGAAGTAACAGCAATCACCTATGAATCTCAAAAAGCATGTTTAGAAGTAAATCGTGATTGTTATGTTATATACAAGTTAGAATTTCCCCATGTAGATAGCTATGTGAAAAGATTAGGATTTAAATTTAATGCATATTTGCATAAGCTTGAATTTCCACTGGGATTGTCCATATTAAAAGTATTCTTAAAGCATAGTATATTTGCTGAAGCTGGAGCTGAAGCGAATAAAGATAACAGCATTAAAATTTATTATAACGACTTAAAGATCATTGCAAAAGATGAAAAAATTAAAAATTTAATAAATAAAATTAATAGTGATATTCAACAACACTATAAAGATTTTTTAAGATTTAGTCAATAAATTATCCCTATTCTTTTGTTTTTTCCAGTACCTCAGGCTTGACATGGGCTAAAACTGGATTTTGTTGAATAATCGACAACATTTGTGTAAATTTACTCTCCATTTCATCTTTCATTTGTTTGATTCCGCTTTCATATTTTTCATTTAGTTTCTTTATTTGTTCATCTTTTTCCTGCAATTTGGATGTAATCACATTTTGGTTTACATCGTTTTTCCCATTTAGTTCGTCAATCTTTTGCCTTAACCTATTTTCGTTATTAATGGTTAGTAAATCAACTGCTTTAAGATATTCTTGTAAGATTTCCTCCTCCTGCGGTTTGTAATAGACAGAATCTAGGCCTGTTTTGTGCCCAACAAGCATTTCTCTTATGGTCTTATCTATTCTAGCCCTCTGCATTTGAGTGATTGCAAAAATACGGAATGAGTGACAAGGATGCAGTTCATGTCTTATTTTTGCAGATTGTGATCTAGTCATTAATTCTGTAGTAGGATAGTTTTTTTCTCTTATTCCTAATTGCTGTAACTTGGCAATCACAATTTTCTGAGCTATCGTTATTGAGCTTATAGTTTTTAGGGAATGAATAGATTGTAAATAAGTTGGTTGTGCTTTATCAAACTGTCTTATTATAAGGAATGTATCAGCGGGCATCCAATTGCCTGTTTTATCATCTCTTCTCAAGGAGGATTCACCATGTCTTTTTCTCATTTCTAAATATTCATCTATTGCTTTGGCTGCCTCTGGAGTAGAAAAGGTCGTATATCTGGATTTTGGAGAATTACCATATACTGTTATTTGGTAAATATTGGTTCCCTGCGAGTCTATGGTCCATCTTTTTAGGTGCTTCAGTTTTAATTCAGGTAACGCTCCTACTCTCATACCTGTAGAGGCCATAAGTAACACTACCGCTCTACCCCTCTCATCTTGTAAGGATAGCAGTTTGGAAATTTCGTCTGTAGTGTATGATCTATACTCTTGTTTGTTTTGATGTTCTCCAATGAACTTGTTAATCTTTTGGCGGTTTAAGGTTACGTCATTAATAGAAAAAAAGTGGACTAAAGCGGCTAGAAATAAAGATGTAGTTGATGTAGAAAGTCCATCTTTATCTTTCATTTCTATCAATCTTTCTATAATACTGGCTTCTAAGACCTTGGGATTTGTTGCTAGAATTTCATCTAGAGATTTATCTTTGTATTGTGGTAAGGATAGAAATCTAGACAAATACATTGAGTAAGAATGTTTGGTAGATGGAGATCGTAAAGATGCTATGAAATTTCTATACGCAACATGATTTTTAATTTGCTCTAGTTGTATTTCTTGTTCTTGATATTGCGTCTGTTGTTGGTGTGGATGTGATTGAATATAGGTCATATTTACTAGCTATTCTCCTATAACTTTTTCAACTAATTAAACATACTATATGATATCAATAATCATTATTAATCATATTCAATATTTTTTTATATATACCATTGTAATCGTCGTTCCAATTTGAATAGGATCATTTTCATCCTTGCCATATCCGCCTTTTCAAACATGATGCTTGCCTCAAACCAAATATTTGCCCCAGTCCATTCCGTGTACCCATATGATACCCACTGCTTAAGAAATGATTCAACTGGGTCAGTAGACCAATATATGGAACACCTAGGAACAGAATTGAAAGATTATTCATCTGGGCCATTCATTAGAAACGTAGAAGAAGGTAAGGAAAACGTTTGTCCAAACCAATTGATAGATTCAAATACTAATTTAGATGTATTTGCTAATGCTTTTTTTGGCAATGTGGAATTAAAAGATTCTATAGTAGTATCTTTTTCAAAGATTTTTGACTTGTTGTTCCAGCCCTCATCAATTGTAATATTATTTTCAATTACGGTTACTGGAATATTTTTCAATTCCCTTAAAAAGTTTAAGAAAAGTACGAGCTTAGTTAGAAAAGGGTTTTCTCAAGGGACAAGAGAAAGAACTCTTAGAAAGCAAAATCACAAGTGTGTTTACTGTAGAAAGGTCTTAACGGTCATAGACTATCATCACAAGAATGGCGATAGATCCGATAATAGAGAAAAGAACTGTCAAGCACTTTGTCCTAATTGTCACGCCTTAAAAACTAGAAACAGATTAGTCAAGAATTAGACTTGGTTTTTATTGAAGCGACGCTACAGTTGACAACAAGTTAGCCGACAGCGTAAACCGGTAAATGATAGTTATCATAATAGTGAACAGGAAAAGTACAACAATCAAGTCCATGCCGAATGCGGTTATATGAATATTGGTTCAGATTGTGTCATATGACACTCATCCACGATAAGTACTAATCAACCCGGCGTTAAGAACTATAAAGGAAATTAACTAGTTTCAGATGATTCAGGCCTTTGGGCAATTTTGTCCAATATTTCTTTTGCTCTTGTTGATTTCTCTTTTATTGAACCTTCCCCAACAGGGTATAAGTTGTACTGCTGGTTTAGTAAATCATTACAGCGGTCAAGATCCTTACTGTAAACAAATAGTACGCTTCGAAGGATACCGATATTTGGATGTTTATTAGGATTCTCCGAAGATCCAATAATGTTACCAATATTTTGTATATAATAGTCTTTAGTCTTATTTAATGTCTTTTCGAGTCGATCAAAGAAATCAACAAGAGCAAAATTATTATTGTTTTCATGCTCTTTCTTAATTTCTCGCTTTAATCTTTCTCTATAGTATTCAAATGAGCAATGAATTATATCAGTATATCGCAAATAATCGTTCTTAGGGGTATCAAAAACCACAGTTCTTCCATATGTAAATAAATCATATAATGCTTTTCTTGACATGAGTATCTTTTAAAAACCAAAAAATTTTGATACAAGGTATGTGTGTTGGATGAAAGATGGAAACGTTCAGTCCATTTCACATATCAAAAGGAAAATAAAAGTGCATTAATGAAATAATGCGTTAAATAGGTCAAATAAGATTACTGGATGGATGAATCATGATATTTGATATTCATGGTAAAATATTCGAATGGGCCTAAGAAAGAGACCTCAATCTGATTTGTTTGATTTGCACATCTCGGTATACTTATAGTCACAAAGAGATGTGTATTATAGTCTTTTACTAATTTCCATGTCATATAGTAGAAACAGCAGCGAGAGTGTTTATATATTAAATAGTCTAACAATCACAAAAAAATAACCCCTATACCCAGTCACCCCATTACATTACCAGAAATCTCGATGTTTCTTCTTAAGCAAGGGTATTCTGTTTGAGTTTGAACAAAACAAATATGAAAACCATCGGATTGTAATAGAACCAAAAATATTTCTATTTCAGGAGGGCACTAAGGTAGTTAAATACCATATGGTATTACGTTATCTGGGTTTATAGTTCAAGGATTATTTAGCATAAACGAGATTGATTTTGCGTTGAATATGGGTGTATCCTAATGTTTGGTTCCAATTGGAGCAGAGAGAGTCAAGAGGGAAAACGGTAGGGATCGGAACCCATGGTTTTGTATTAGAAGCTTCAATTATATTTACATACATTTCTGACCTAATCACTCCCAATTCCACATTTAGGATCCCCTCCCGGATCATGACTGAAATAGGGTTCCCAGGGGCTGGAATTATATTAAAAGGTGAGTTACTTGACAAAAAGAATTCAGACGATACTTTAAATAAGAAAGTTGTCAATTTGACTATAGCAGCAAGTATATGGTTTTTTGAAGGAATCGGGATGGTAAGCGGATTTAACTTTTACTTCATGACAATAGTTTCAATAGCTTTTGATGTAATAGTACCTCGAATTCCAATAGTAGGAAAAAGACGCGAGGAATCTGATGAATAATTAGAATTATAGTGTGATAAGTAAATATAAAATTAGTAGAAATCTGGATGTGTTTATTGCATCCGGTCAGATTTTAATTGTCCAGCCATCAAAAAGAGTTTCTCTTTATTAGCGGTTACCTTCTTTTTTATAGATTTAGCTGGTACGCCTGCAACAATGTCTTCATCTATAACATCATAGATAACAGAACTGCCTGAACCCACAATAACTTGATCGCCTATTTTTATCTTGTTTTTTATAGTACTATTTAGTCCCAACCAGCAATTATTTCCAATGGTTGTACTCCCTCCCACTATTGTTCCTGCAGTTAGTTCAGTATTTTTTCCAATGTTGACATTATGGGCTATATGACATAAAGCATCAATCTTGGTTCCTTGTCCTATGATTGTGTCAGAGAGCGATCCTCGTGCCACAGAGCAATTTGCAAATAATTCTACATCGTTTTCTATCACCACTTTACCATAGTGAGGAAATTTTTCTAAATCTAAAGTATTACCTGCCCTTTCAAATGCAAATCCATCAGAACCAATAGTTGTATTTGGTTGAATGGAGCAATTATCGCCCACTATACAATTTTGCAAATTTGCTTTTGATTCTATTATAGCATTATTGCCAACAGTACAATTATCACCTATAACTACGTAATCACCAATATAACAGTCTCTTCCTATCTTAGCTGAATCGGCTATAACGGAACTTTTGGATATACCAACCTTAGGCAGGGCAGAGGTAATTCGCTTTGCAAGTCTTGTAAACTCAAGTCTAGGATTATCAACAAATATCAATAGTTGTCCTTCTTTGTGATTTGGATATACCAACCCCTCCATACTTTTTTTACAAAATATTACACCGGCATTTGATTGTGAAATAGAGAGCATGCCCTTGTATTCCTCAGATGAACAAAATGAAACATCATCTCTTGTTCCGGTATGTAATGATGACACATTTCTTATTGATTTTGAGTTAGATCTTTGCCCTTGAATCGTATAATCTGAATCGGTAATGTGCTGTAATAGTGATTCAACGGTCCATTGAACCATACCGTGTATCTTTTTCTTTTGAATATAATTGTTTTCTAGATTATTGTAATAGAAAAAGATACTATGAATTCAGATAGGATATTTTAACTGATGGATAAATTGTAAAGGCCATATTAATACTAAATCCATTGATTAATCAGTCGGAATTAAGTAGGATTAAGCTGCCCATTCAACGACAAAAATCGTTATCTCGAGGATCTAAAAAGAACAATCAAAAACCTTACAAGATTTTTAGTTATCCAAGGTAGTTCCATAAAAATTTCAACAATAAGTTGAATGGATGATCAAATTTCAAACAAATCATTTATTTGCAATAAGATTCGATCTACATTGATATTTAATCCAATAATTTAATCGTAACAGGTCCTCCGCAGAGAGTTTTTTGCTCCAAACGGATAATGGATCGCTTTCCACGATACATGACATAAGTTTCAAACTCCCTTTCTCCATATTCAAATTTGACCTTTTTATTCAACCACTCTTTAGGTACCACGGCAGTGAGTCCCAACCCCGGTACTTGCCTAAAATGGGTCTTGCAGATCATATTATCTTGAAACACATTATATAATAAAGTCAAAGGATAAAAAACTTATTCAATGAATGTTATTATATTATATGTTTTAAGTTTTGTGTGTAAAATACCAAGCTAAACTTTGATTGGAAACATCTTCCATTTTCCTGCAAAAATAGAAAATCATCAATATCTTTGCACGGCTTATCGCACCAACATTTAAAATCATTGAAATCTTAAACTCAAGGAAATGAACAGGAGAGGAGAGCGACAGCACGATTCTAATGGACCAAGCCAAGCCAATATTGTATCCGCCATCTCAAATTCGGTTTGACAATATTTATGAGAGCGAATAACCGTGAAATTTACTAATAATGGGTTTTGAAGGTTACTTGATCCAAATAATGGTTAATTAACGTTACGTAATTGAAACTCATGGTAATAAAGACCATTTTATACCAATATTTATATAATACGATATATAACTATGAGTAATGTCAAAACAAGATAGAAAAGAAACATCTACTTCTTCAACCAGTTCAACTACAAAAGATAATTTAGATCAAGTTGTTCAAAATAATAATGAAATTTTCAATCGAGCTGTTAAAGAGACTACACAATCATTGAATCAGGTATTTGATGAGTCCAAAAAAAATATTGAAAGAAACATCGACGAAGCAAAAAATCAGATCCCAGTGTACACAAAGACAATAAATGAAGTTCAAGAGCAAGCAGTTCAAGCCACAAGAGATATAGCACAAAACTACCTTGAATATCAAAAACAAATTATGGTATCCTATCAATCTATTGTAACACCATATTTTGAAAATGCAAATAACCAGTTATGGAACAACCAAGATATATTTAGAAGATATCCAGAAGTATATTCAAAAATAGCCAATAATTATGCAGAAAATACAGTAGCTATAACCCAAATAATGAACAATATCGTATTTTCAAATGTTGAAATAGTAAAAACAGTAATCAACAACACAAAAGAACAATCAAAGCAATTTGCAGAAATAGGAAAGAGAAACGCAAGAGTTTACGAATCTTTTGAAAGAGATAACAGAAATAGCCTTTAAAAAAGTACAACTTTTGACTCCGAGTTGAGTCAGGAGTTTTTCATTTATTTTTTTTTGTTCAACTTGGTTAGTATATTATAAAAATAACATTTACCAATGCGTGTTTAAGAAAATAATCTCATTTATCCAATTCCTGATATCATACTAGAATAGAATAATAGATACGAAAGCAGTCAAAGTATTTAAAATATAAAGCTTTCAACCCTAAAGTACAAAAAAGTTTTACAGGTTTTAGCATGAAAAGTCAAATATCTAAAGGTCATCGCAATAATAGTGGTTTAAATGTCTACGATAACTAGAACACCAATAATTATTGCAGTACTTGCCATTGCATCATTATTTGTTGCTGGCCCAGTTTCAATTAGCATGGATGAATTAAATGTTTATGCAAACAAGAAATCTGACACTGCATCCCAAGGTCTTTTACAAGGTGAATTATCTGAACAATCCAGTGAAGTATTTTCAGAGAATGGAACCAGTACTGCTTCAGGTAATAATGTGGATTTATCATTCAACCTAAATGACGGCCAAAACGCCTTAGGTCAACAATAACCTATATTTTTTTCTAATTCTGCGATACATTATTCTTAAAACATCATTTTAGACTCTACTCACCGCTCTAAATACAATTGATTCAATCTATCAGGTTAAATGGTTATCAGCATTTTAGTATGACATCATCTAAATGTAAGAAAATGAAATAGTAACAAATCTGCTCGGGTCTTTATCAACTTTGCAGTTATTTAATTACGTATTAGTAATTGGATTCGCTTTGAAATCTAAATTAGGAATAAAATACGTAAGTCTCCTCTTGCCGATAATAATCCTACTAACCACGCTGCTGGAGCTCGTCATCACACCTCTGGACTCGTTTGATCGTCTAAATAGTCGCCCATTTAGAATATCAGAAATCCAGAGTTACCAGTCTGGTAATAAATAAGTTTTCTGTAAAATTATTCTAAATTTATCGCATAGAACTAAGTATGCTAAAGATCTTAAAGAATTATTATATTAAATAATTTAGATATAGAAATTAGTACTAAAATGTTTAGTCCAAATAATACAAAAACTACCACAGTATTGATCGTAGTAGCATTAACAACAGTAATGATAATGGGTCCTCTAATTTCAAACGTCGGGGATGTACTTGCAAAACAAAAATACAAAGATTGGGAGGATTGTAGAGATGATCATAGTAAGAACTGGTGCAAGAAATATTTCAAGGATCGTGACAATGACGATGATGATAATAATGGAAATAGAGCATCACAAGGCATTGGTCAGAGCCAATCCTCAAGTCAAAACAGCCAAGTAGTCTCTGGCGGAGATTCCATAGGCTCAGGAAACAACTTTAACTTCCAAAACCAAGAAAATTCCGGAAATAACGCATTAGCACAAGATTCAGATGAGGATGATAATAATGAAAATAGAGCATCACAAGGCATTGGTCAGAGCCAATCCTCAAGTCAAAACAGCCAAGTAGTCTCTGGCGGAGATTCCATAGGCTCAGGAAACAACTTTAACTTCCAAAACCAAGAAAATTCTGGAAATAACGCATTAGCACAGCAATAAACCCTTTTTTTTGTGTATACTTGGCTACATAGAAGAAGCTAAATATTGCAATCAAACATTCCATTTAGGAGTTCATTACTATCAATTCATTTCTATCAAGCATGTTAAAATATGGTAGTTATCATTAGAATATAGTTGAAGATATCAGAATTATGTGAAATGATTGAAGAATCATTCCGTTCAGGAAAATATCCTTTAACACAAGAAACTGAAAAACACATGTCAAAACTTGTCAAAGTTATAAACAGATCATCTTCAGATGACATGAAAGGAGGTAACATAATCATTGAGACCAGGATCAGGGACCTTTTTGTTATAAACAATTACGTGTCAGAGATCACACATCTACCAGGAATGATAGAAATGGATACGCTAGATTCTTTTAAGATGCTTATTAGACGTATTGACAGAATTAAGAACGAATTAAATAACAATGCCTTAAAAAAAATTAAATGAGAATCTCACTACAAACCAGCAAAATTTTTTATTTCTATATATGATTTTTTTGATAGAGCAAGTTATCGTGATAATGGATACACTAAATGATAAGCTTTAATGTGGTTCAAACGGATTTTCAGATTTTGAGATATTAAAAAATATTTGATGGCCAGCCTTGGTGTAGACTATAAAGTAACAAATTTGACCACAAATGCTAAACCTTATTTTAGAAAAAGGTTTAAAAAAATTTTCTAATTAATTATGGTTTTATAATTTCTGGTTGGTGTAGCAAGTAATTCTTCGATTTGGCTATTCATCTTTAAGAAGATTAGTCCTTTTTGGGTGGTCTTATATTCTGACCCTTCTATGTATTCAATTAAATCATTTTCTATAAGAACAGAAAGATATTCTTTAAGTTGTGCGTAGCTTAGAAAAGCCTTGTACATTATTTTAGTTTTAGTAGCGCCACCATTGGCTGCCTCAAGGACCATAGCTACAATTTCAGTGCGGCTTCTGTATTTCATATAAATATATATAACATCACTAGTATATAACCGTCTACCAATTAGAGCCATTATCGCTTAGAACATTGTGTATTTATGTAATTTGCCAAAAAAAAATATGACTGATTGCTCATTAGGTGATGGATTGAGTACCCAGTTCAAGTCACATTATTATTTAAAAGCTAGAAATTTACGACAAATAGGGAATTTTTAAGATGTATAATGTCATATAATAAAGAATTGAAGAATATTTCTATAAATATCGCAATTCATATTTTATCATAATTACATAAAATGACACTGTCAACCTACCACCATTTCTTCAAACATTCTTCATTTAGAGCAGTCTACTGTTCAAATACTTTAAGATATACAAAATATAGCATAAGATCTAAGAGTGGAGTGAAAGCATAGTTGAGATACTCAAACGAAGAGGAAAAAAATGGTGATGAGAAGGAGGATTGCATAATAAGACCTCAAGTCAAAATAGTTAACTGCCCCATAAAAACAAGCCTCGGGGTTTTAGGCAAGAAGTGGACTATGCTAATTATAAGAGACATCGGTTTTCTAAAGATTAGGAGATTTAATAGAATATTAGAATCAATTCCAGGGCTAACACCAAGAGTTTTATCAATGCGCCTAAAGGAGTTAGAAAGGGAAGGTATCATAAAATGCAAGGAATTGAGAACAGATCATGTAATGATATTATGGAGTTTGACCGAAAAGGGAGAAGATATTCTACCCATTCTACTTATGTTAACGGCTTTTGGTTCGAAATGGTATTCTGAATTTGTTTTTGAGGACAAAAAGCCAAGGAGATTAGACGAAGTCTTTTCTCAGCCTGAAACAAGACAGAGGATAATTGAATATAACAAAAGGTTCAGACTAAATTAATAATGAAAGAAATTAACAAAAAACTAGAATCAACGTAATCATGTTATAAAATAACTAACATAAACTAATATAGTAACTTAATACCTTCATGATATTCTAATAAAAAAAACTAGTAACATGTATCCAAACTATGATATAATTAATTTCTATTATACATTATGATTACGATGAGTAACATAACAAAAAACTATAAAGTAGGAATATTCGCAATGTTTATTGCAGCAGCTCTTATCGGTTCAGTTGTGGCCCTTGGCGACAACATGGCATATGCAGGCGGCAAGAACAAGAAATCTAATGATGCAGAACAATCAATTGAACAAGGACAAGCAAGTGAACAAAATGCACAATGTGTTTCTGGAGACTTTTCATTAATATGTGGAAATAACGTAAACTTGCAATTACAAGCACAATTAGGCAATTTGGCATTAGGCCAACAATAATCTTTTTTTGAACACTTTGGATTTCTGATATTCTATAATTAATAATTGATTTTAAATACCACTTTAAGAACAACATAATTTCAATATTTACTCAGATAATAATAACTAGTAATAGTCTAAATTATTAAGAATGACTTTACTTAATTATTTTACCCTATTGTTGATATTTATCGGCGAACGGCTAATTTCAAATTCCTTTCAACAATCCACCCATTGTGTTTTTGAAAAATCAAATTAATCTTGCTTTTGGACCTAAACAAATGAGTCTTTCTTAAAAATATTATTAAAGAATAATGTTAAGTTTAAGAATACAGATGGATAGCCATTGATAAAGCAATCGCAATTGATTTAAGAACGCAGTAAGAAGATGAGAAAACAAATTATCATAGAGACTAATTATGTCTGTCTCAATTGGCCTAAGTGCACGGCAGGGCTTTAAACAATTAAACTCAAAACAAAAAAAAGATTATTGTTGGCCTAATGCCAAATTGCCTATATTGTCATTAAAGAATAAGCCTACATTATTCCCTGATCCAATGGAGTCCTCACCAGATACAACCTGACTGTTTTGTGCTGATGACTGTTCTTGCGATATTTCTTGTTCTGCTTTATTTGAATTGCCGTTTCTGTCATTGTCATTGTCACTATCATCGTGATCATGATCACCGTTGTGACATGAATGAGCGAATGCCAAATCAATATCGGAAGTGACGAAGGTTGGAATAACAGTCGTGATCAAAGCTACCACTGCAATTGTTACCATTATCGATGTATTGTTTCTTTCAAATAACATTTAATTCATCAAAATTTGAGGAAACAAATTATATTAGAATTTGTTAAGTAACTAATATAATATTTTTCTGCACTATGATATAAATTACAAGATTGAGTGAAAAGTAATTAAGAACATAGTAACAGAATTCTTAATTCTACATATTCATTACAACAAATATTATTTACAAAACTTATGTATCATTATTAGACTCTTTGGCATCTCCCAAGATTAAGGGCTAAAGTATAATCTAAAAATTTTTCATACTTTCTAAAAAAAGAATCTTGATATTCTTGATATGCTAAACAGGGGATGAACTAAACTACCATATACGCCGAGTGGTAACTGATTTTGTAAATTCGGTTTACTTATAGTCGCTTTTTTTAGCATTTAAAATCATCAAATGTATCATCTAAACTTCGGTTTCAACAATTGAATAATTATATCAAATGATAATCCACCCACAATGACAATATTTTTTGATTCTTAAAGTATATACGATGTACATTATCGCCTAAATCTTAAAAAGAGGATCTTTCAAGTAACCTCGTATTCCATGTTCTGACCTAATAGCTTTCCAGAGTAAGCAAAATCGTTATTCATAAGCGAAATAACATAATTGGAAAATACAGAACCATCTATACATGAACCATGCATTGGATAAATCATCTTGGGGTTTAATTTCTCCAGTCTTTTGCTAGTTATTCTAACAGGCTTTTCGCTGGCAAAGATTCCAACCGCCTGATAAAGAGCAATCATAGAATCGGATAGATCCTCTGAGATCACAGGTTTGTTGAACCCAGGTTGAATAAATAAATCCGAAGTAAAAAGTGACTTTGAATTCTCTTCAAATATCATCATACTGTCCCAATGATGTACATGAGGCGTCATGATAAACCTAAGCGTTGCTTTTCCTATATTTAATTTTTCATTGTCCCAGAATGAGACGTGATCTAAAGGAACGTTATTCCAGCCAGTCAAGTTTAATTTGGAACTAAGGTCACTACATACCAATCTTGCGCCTGGGCTGTTTAGGAATTCCATACCGCCCCATTCATCACTCTCAAAGTGAAGGAAGGCGACGTAGGCTAATTTTTCCAATCTAATTACTTCCTTAACTTTCGCCTCAATTTTCTCGTACATGCCTACCGGACCCGTGTGAATCAAGATAGGTTTTTCATCATCGATCAACAGTTGATTAAAAGTAATTCCATAGGTATCGTCGAATCCGCAAATCCGGTATATTCCATCATCTATCTCAGAAATGGATACATCAATTTTACTTGGATTAATATTCTTGCTTACTTCAGGCATATTTGCTATAGTATCAAATCAAAGAAATAAAGATTAACAAATTCTTATTTTGCCAATTAACCTCTTTCCAACATTCTAATTGAAAACATAGAGCCATCAAGCAATTTAGAAAAAATCTAAGGCATATATTATCTAATTTTTAATATTCTTGCTATTACACTATGATTCAGAATTCAAACCATCCGTTTGACAAACGATATGATAATACTCTCAAAAAATGTTGAATGAGAAACACACTTTTTTGAATTGTGTTAAATGGAGAAATCATTTAACGCAATTTAAAAAGATCGATCAGGTTTCATGTTCTCGTATATGATAATATATCATTTTGGGTAATTTGATGTTGGCGTCATTTTAAGGCTTGCAGTATCTCCTTTCCTCCTGGAACAAGTTCACGCTTTATAATATTCCATTCAACTGAAAATCTACCAGGTTCTGTCAAATTCAAGTAAAAGGAAATAGCCATAACTAGTATTAGTATGGATAGCAAACCTAATTCATAGCCGTCTGGAAGTATACTACATTAGATGTATTGAGGATTATAAAAGCAGAAATCATTTCTATCGCAAATAAGAATGTGACAATTCTAATCAATAGTCTATGAATTAAGAACAAGCCCCCTACGACCTCAAGAAGACAAATTAAAAGGGCCAACTCTGCAGGCAGACCGATCATGTTGAAATAACCCGGGGTTTGAGATAGATTGATAAGTTTTGGCCAACCGTTCGTAATAATCAAAGTTCTGAGTACAACTCTTAATATTGGTGGTCCAAAGTCATCAAAATACGGCTATTAACCATACATACAATTACTACCATAGGAAGCGCACCATGTTAGCAAAAAAAATCAGACAAATACACATTGCTCTGAGAGTAGGATAATGAATGGTCAAATTAATGGAATGTCATGACTACGGTCTGATTAATAATTTCCCTCACCATTATGTGAAAGAATAATTATAATGTGTATAAAAATTGGTATAGGAACAAAAGTATAGTAGTCTATTTTTTCATGGCCTCGTATAATCCAAACATGTTATTCTCTGTGTCAAGAAATACTATTATGAAACCCATGTCTGGAATTTCTGTTTTTGGCATTATTACTTTACCACCTGCTTCTTCAATCTTGGATGCATAGTCATCAACAGACCGCACAGTAATGTAATTTGTAACAGCGTGTTCGGGAGCTTGACGTTTCATTAGTCCGCCTCCAATACCTTTATTCCCATTTTCATCTTTAGTGTCAAAAAACCAATAATCTTTAGAAGGGTCTTGAGGATTACCCAATTTTTGCATTGGCCAATCGAAGACCCCTTTGTAAAATTTTATCGCCCTTTCGACATCATCTGCAGGGATTTCGAAATGCTGTACAGTAGGCATTTCAAGCAACCCCATATTTCGAAACTATTGTTTTACTCATTGTCCATAATACTTCATTCTCTTTAAAAAGAAAATGGTAAAAAAAAACTTAGGTACAATGTGTAATACTATTAAACAAGCATAGCTGAATTGAGTGTTTAGATTACGAAAAGCTCTAAAATTTGGTTGTAATAATTTTTGATAATATTAGAAATAACAAGAAAGAATAGTTTTATTTTATTGTCCATAAATATTATGGCCAAGATTTTCACTCGTGGATGCGTCTCCAGAATTACATGAATCAATGATACTGGCATTTGGTGAATAGCACTGTGCACCTTGTATGGACCTTTGTGAACTTCCTAAGGATTGATCTGTACTACTGCCACCGCCCAGATCAAAACCCAAAAAGGCGAATGATAAATTATTGGTTGAAAGTGAAACCGAAACTACCAGCAAGAGAGCAACAGAAGCTAGGACTATGGTATTCTTAAACGACTTTTTATGCATTAATATTACAATAACTTCATGCCATATCGAGATTGTTTTACTTAAAACTGAATGTATGTTATTATTATTTTCCACAGTAGTTTAATAGAGGTTTTTCGTCGATAAGAAATTTTGATGTTATTAAATTAATGTAACCCAACCGAATTAGTATATTTTGGCCATTTATCTAATATCAACTATAATCATTAAGAAGCAAATTGTTTATCCCATGAGGCCTAAAGCCAAGTATTCTTTGATCTAAATACGATGCTTTCAGTAAGAAGATATTGAATGGTACGAACCTATTTAGTGAAATCAGATAAACTGGATTGAAATCGATCATTGGGTTCAGCAGAATTACTTTCGTGACGATCCAATTCAGTCTTCCAATCAATTTCAGACATGCCCATTAGGTTTAAGAAATCGGTAACGGATTGAGGACCAAAGCCAGCAAAATGATTGTTAAATGCTATTAATACATCGCGGATACTTGAATTTTCATTTTGCGTTTCGTTAACCTTTTTAACATATTCAATCATCTCTTTTCTTCTGTTCTTTACGATCTTACCAAAATCCATCTCTGAAATGCTTCTATCGCCTATAAATCTAATATAAACCTGATCAGAAGTAACAATTGAAGGAGATTTCAGTTTGTCCCTTATGCTCCAAACCAATGTGATGTTATTTTCTTTTAGAAAATCATATACATTATCATTAAACCAAGAGGAATGCCGCACTTCTAAAGAATATCTGAATCTTTTGTCTAGATGACGAATCATATCTTGTAAAGGATTAAAGCCTTTCTTCTCTGTAAGAAAAGGTGGAAGTTGTATTAGCAATGTTAATGTTTTTTCAATCAATGGCTCTAATGAGTAGAATAATATTGAAAGAGGTTTAACAACATCTTCTAATTTCTTTTCATGAGTTATTATTTTGGGAAATTTCAATGAAAATTTAAAATCTTCAGGGGTTTTGTCTTTCCAACCTCTAACTGTAGATCTCGATGGAATATGATAATATGTAGAATCGACCTCAACAAATTTAAAGAATTTTGAGTAATATGACAGATAGTCTTTATTATCCATCTTCTTTGGATAAAAATTACCTTTCCAACCTTCATAACTCCAACCAGAACAGCCTATATTCAAAGTCAAGTTTCATGTAAATAGATCAAGAAAGTAGAAAAACTTTCAATGGTTTTTCTAAAATTCTCCTTAGCAATATAAGATGCATTATTGTATTTTCCGGCTAACATGAGTAATGAGTATTAAATATATATTAAAAACTTAAATCACTTTTCTAGTTTTAGAATTTATGAAAATTGTTGCAGTATTATATCCTGGAGGAGAAATAGCAAAAAGGACACCGGCGATTCTTGGTTCGGCAGAGAACGCTCTTGGCTTGACAGATTTTCTCAAAGATCAAGGACATGAATTTGTTGTATTAACCGATAAAGAGGTGGAACTTGACAAACATATCTCTACTACGGATATTCTGATAACTACTCCTTTTTGGCCGGCCTATGTTACCAAAGAAAGAATTTCCATGGCTCCTAACCTCAAACTCATCTTAACTGCAGGCGTAGGTTCAGATCACATAGATTTGGCTGCAGCAGCAATAAACAAAATAACTGTTGCAGAAATTACCGGTAGTAATGTGGTAAGTGTAGCTGAACAGGTTGTGATGCATATCTTGGCTCTAGTGCGAAACTACATACCAGCTTATAAACAGGTTATAGAAGGGAGATGGGATATAGCAGAGATAGCATCAAAGGCACATGATCTAGAAGATAAGGTTGTTGGAATTATAGGAATGGGAAGGATTGGACAACGGGTATGTGAAAGGTTGAAAGCGTTTGATGTTAAGATGCTTTATCATGATCAAATTCCTCTACGGACTGCAGAAGAATTTGTGCTTGGTGTAAGGTACACCCCTAGAGATCAGATCATAGAACAATCTGATGTGATTACAATCAATACGCCTTTAACCCCGGAGACCGATGGTATGTTTAATCGAGATCTAATTTTTAAAATGAAAAAAGGTGCATATCTTGTTAATACAGCTCGAGGAAAGATTGTAGATACTCATGCTCTTGTAGAAGCATTGGAAAAAGGTCATTTAGCAGGATATGCTGGTGATGTTTGGTATCCACAACCAGCCACAGGAGATCATCCTTGGAGACATATGCCTAATCACGCAATGGTGCCTCATTATTCTGGAACAACTCTCGAAGCACAAAACAGGTACGCAAAAGGGGTAAAAGAT
This sequence comes from Candidatus Nitrosocosmicus sp., assembly GCA_041747305.1. Taxonomy (GTDB): domain Archaea; phylum Thermoproteota; class Nitrososphaeria; order Nitrososphaerales; family Nitrososphaeraceae; genus Nitrosocosmicus. The sequence continues at coordinate 5,014 of JBGTFK010000188.1, read as the reverse complement.
TGTCTTGCGCGGTTTCTAGAAAATCGCCCTCTTGAACAACAATACCTTATTGTCGATAAAGGTGGCGTGGTAAGCCCAAGTTACAGCTATGCTTTCAAGAAATAGATAGTGCTTTCGGCAATTATCTCGATTTCAACCCATTATTATTGAGGATAACAATATCGGATTGAAATAGTTTCATAGTTGCAGCATGCTAGAAAAAAATTGACATATCAATGTCAGTTCTTGATCTTATTAATTTGGAATGGTCAAATTTTCAGAAAGATGTTATGTTAATTTTGTCTGTTTCGGGTTTTCTATCTATTAGGTTGTTTTTTATCCTCATCAATTAATACCGCATCAATCTTAGCCCTCAAGATTTCTAGAGTTCCCCCTATCTAAGACAAAAACTTTCAGTTAATACTTTACCATCATCTTGGTAGATGTGTTTAGTTGTAGAATAGACTCCTTCGTAGACGACTTAACCGGATGTTTTATGCCCAGGTCTGTAACATCCTCTTCAACCATATTATTTACAAAACTGTTTCCAAGTAATCTAATATATCAACTTAAATTTTGTCCTATTTAGGTACATTTCCTATTCAATCTATATGTATCGCCGATTACCATTCATAAGCCTTTTTTTTAACCTTGATAATGAGATAAAAGCCAATATATCCAATGTCTTCTTAAATAAAAAGTGCGTATATATAGCATACTCGGAGCATGGTTATTGACGAAAAGAAAATATGATCTCTAGACTCTGGGTTATTCTAAACTTTAAGAACTTTGAACTGTTTTCGCCTTTCTTGTAAAGTTCAATAACAAATTCTTAATTATTATCTATTGGTTGTATTGTTAGTCTATGGAAAAAAACAAATAAAATACAAAATTAATGTATAAAAAACCCACCGGGACAAATGCTATTACTATGTCCAAAATAGACAGTATTACAGTATTAAGTCCTTTATTCACAAATTTGAGTTTCAGAAATCCAAGTTAAGCGTTTTATAAAATTGTAGTATGAAATTAGCTTTTTAAATTTAGTCACAATACAAAATATCTTCTGAAATGTCCTTTGCGAAAAGATAGAATGTGTATAAGAGATGGACAAGTTCAAGAAGCAATCCTTTTAACAACTCATAACAAGGTAATTCATGCCACTTCTCCCTAAATCTGAAGTACTATTCTTACAAGGCCTATATTTCAAAGTCTTTGTTTTTAGAAGACCTTTTTAATTTGTATTCTTTAGTAATCTGATGACTAAATGTCATAATTGTTTTTAAGGTTTAAACTCTGTTTTATTAGAACCAGTTCAAGAGGCTCATTAAGGAAAATAGGTAGTTTGCTCGAATTATAATCTTCATTATGACCTTAATCTAAACTGTATACAGTTTATACTTCTGCCGAGTCAGAATCTTTTCCGTCAAAGAATCTAAATGTTTCAAATACTTTATCATATTTCTTTAATAAATTCGACAATGAATCAAAATATACGATTTCTATATTGGGAGGGTCGGATGGCGGGCAAATTTGCCTGTAATCTAGGGTTCAATTTAAAAATATTAGTTTATAAGATATGATAATATTTTTGAAACTAGCTTTAAAGTCTATGCAGCTTTTTTTAAAAATTTTCATACCTAGATTTCCAAATTTTATTCATTTTTTTAAAAAATTTTTGTGAAAATTCCAAAACTTAAATATCTTATATCCTCGAAAAGGTCAGGGTCTTCACTGTATGAACCATAAAACAATTCGATTAAAATACAAACAAGAAAAACAACATAGTAACGGGAAACAAAAATTTTAATCCTAAAATTGTTCGACTAAAACTCGATGGTGAGGACAACCCGGTACATAAAAAAGACAGACCAAATAAGATTTTGACGACTACTTTTTTCCATGGAGAACAATAAACTGTAAACTAAAGCATGTGCGAAAATAGATCAATCTATTTGTTGAATATCATAACAAGTAATTATCCCATTAAATTAACGGGGCTCTTGTAATAGTTTGAATGCGTTGAATATGCGATATCATTTCTCATCGCTCTTATTGAAATCCAAAAAATTTAAAAAGTGAAATTTTGAACCATTCTTTCTCTTTGTCTATTTTTCCTTTGAGGATTTTTGACTGTTGTTTTAGATGCCCTTAATATTAATAAAATTCAAAAAACCTTTATTCTACGTGGATAGTGTCTCCTAGTCTCTGATGCTCTAAGAGGATAGACACAAAAACAGATTGGGCTTTTGCAAATAATAAATTACAGGTTAGAACTAATTTAACCATGAAATACAACTCCGTCTTGAAAAATATGCTAGAGGTAGACGAAGCGATAAATTATCTAGATTCATTACATCTATTTCCCCATCCAGATAGATCAAAATCGTGGGATATTAGTAAAATTATCCACATCTTAAATAAAGCAGATAAAGGATCATTTGTTCTAGATGTAGGGTGTAATACGTGTCCCATCTTGTCAATGCTTAGTAAGATTGGTTTTAAAGAATTATACGGATGTGATCTTTACCTCTCGTCATCTTCTAAATTACAATCAGAAATACATGAATTCAAGCAATATAACCTGTCGATTCAAAACCTGGAAAACACAAATTATAGAAATAATATGTTTGATTATATAACATCGCTCTCCGTTATAGAACATGGTATCAATATTGAAAAATATTTTAAAGAAATGAATCGAATATTAAAGAAAGGAGGAATGCTTCTTACATCTACAGACTACTGGCAAAATAAAATCAGTACGAAGGATTCTTGTTTATTTGGAATGCCTGATATTATTTTTAGTAGGGACGAAATAAATAACATTATTAATAGTGCTGAAAAAAATGGTTTTGAACTCATTGAGCCCATTGATTTTACGTGTAAAGATAAGGTTGTTCGATGGGAACATAATGGTGTTGAATTAACCTTCCTCTTTTTTGCGCTCAAAAAAATAAGATCTATTTATTAGATCTTCTGATTAATTTGCTACAATAAATACAATAAATACAATAAATACAATAAATACAATAAATACAATAAAATATGCAATTTTTCAATGGGCCGGGTTGAATGCAGGTCATATTTGCCTGTAACCCTCACTTCAAAAGTTAACTGGTCCAAATATGGCACTCGACTCCAATTACCAAATTTTTATATCTAGTTCGAATCCGTGGGGATATGGTTCAGGGTTGAATAGATCTGGGCTAGATAATATATCGATATATTGATACTATATAAAAGGTTACGATATCCTTTGGTTGCTATTATGAACCGTATTAACGTTCCTCAAACTTGGATATAATTAGACTAACGAAAGAGTATAAGAATCAGATTATTTTATTATACACCAAACCTTTCCTATTCTATTAAATTAAGATGCCCTATGTATAACAATAAAATAATCAACTATTTGTTAAATTTATTCCAAAAGTACAGGGTTTGTATTTTAGAGAACATCGATAATACAGGTGATAAAATGGTTATATAGTAGTCACCATATTGATTCGGGTATACAATCATGATAATGTGTCTTGACAGCAAAAATGCGTACAAGTCGTACCCAATTATGAATAGAAGCGTGGGCGTTAGAACAACAAGAGCTAATAGAGATATGAGTAATAATGCACTCATCTCATCTGATTATTTGAAATTAGTATGTGGTTTTAAGTCGATTTTAAAATATGACTGCAACAATGAGGAGTAAAGAGATGAATCCAATAGTTGCGTCTAGTTTCACTATAGTTTTGGCATTAGCCATGATGCTATCTGCTAACCCAGCCATGATAATGTCATCTAATGTCTTTGCTAGTCCATCAGATGGAGGTAGTTCAGATGATGGAGGTAGTTCAGATGATGGAGGTAGTTCAGATGATGGAGGTAGTTCAGATGATGGAGGTAGTTCAGATGATGGAGGTAGTTCAGATGGAGGTAGTTCAGATGGGGATGATGGCTCATCAGAAAATGAACAGCCAGAAGTAGAGTCAGATCCTGGAGTACCAGAAGAAGAAACTGAGCCTGAACTTGTAAATTGTCCCGACGGTAGTCAGGCAGCTACAACGGAAGAATGTCCAACAGTAGCAGCACCAACAGAATTTGTAAATTGTCCCGACGGTAGTCAGGCAACTACAACGGAAGAATGTGGTGCAGGGAATGGTACAAGTACAGCACCAACAGCACCATCAGAAATACCAAATATTCTGTGGGGAGATTATTTCTATACTGATCCTTGCAAAACAAATCCTAATGATCCCCTTTGTAAAACATCTATAACCTCAAGTACAACCACACCAGAAGCGCCATCTGGTTCCCTCCCTGCAAATTCCGGACCTGACAAGAATGATATTTGTACGGAATCTCCCGCAACTCCATTTTGTAAATCACAAACAATTATTGGTACAACTACTGAGCCCCCACCTGAAACATTACTTTTACCAACTTTTGAAGTAGATTTAGGCAAAGGGGAATCAACTCTCCCAGCTAATAATCCTGTTTGCCAATCTAATACCGTCGATCCCGCTTGTAAATCATCAACAACGACAAGCTCAACCACATTTGAGGAAACTCAAAAGGAAGCTGACTCACGTTTCAGTGTTGGTTTTGATGCTATTTGCCTCCAATCTAATCCCGCCGATCCCGCTTGTAAATCATCAACAACCCCAGGCACAACTACAACCCCATCTACAACTACAACACCGCCTGATTCTGGTCCGATCAGTCTTTGTACACTTTTTTCTACTGGTCCCGATTGCAATAAAACACCGACTACACCGACCGAAGTAGAAGTACCTAAAAATCCAGATGGAACATGCCCATCAGGATCATCCGAGGTAGGGTTTGGTGGAAAGACAGGGTCGAATGCTCCTAGTGGTTCTAAGTGCATTTCAAATAACACACCCAGCCAAACCCCATCTACATCTACAACCCCATCTACATCTACAACCCCATCTACCTCTACACCCCCATCTACATCTACAACCCCATCTACATCTACAACCCCATCTACAGCGACAAACCCATCTACATCTACAGC